>NZ_JAPQKZ010000017.1:0-128260 GCF_027257075.1 Bacteroides sp. LFL-34
GGCTTCGAGGTGGTATTTCGTTGGCTCTGTCCCATAGAAAAACAAAGCGTAACGAACGCTGTATCAGCTAATTCGCTACGTTTTACCCAAATTTACTTTTTCGCTATGTGTTTATTTTAGTTCTTTCACATCATTACCGGCTGCAGGCAAAGTTACATTCAACACAATATCATTGAAATCGTAATCTCCTGCTTTCGGATAGTTATCTTCGAAAGCATAAGAATAAACTGCATATCGAATTTCTACATCATCCGGTTTTTCATCAGAGTTATACCCTTCTTTAACACAGTCACCGTCAGCAGGAAGTATAAATTCTGCTTTGCCCGGATTACAATAGGTAGCACCTTGCTGTAATCCCTTATTTACTAGCCATGCAAAAGGAGACCAGTTATAATGTGCTTCGCCTTTATATGTTTGATCTGTTATTTCACAAATGATATTATTACTTACTTTAGAAGCAGATTGAGCCAGACCGGAAGTATTATCTATTTCGTGAATTCTTAATAAGGCAGTTCCTTGTGTCGGACCGGTAACTGTTCTGAATAAATT
This sequence comes from Bacteroides sp. LFL-34, assembly GCF_027257075.1. Taxonomy (NCBI): domain Bacteria; kingdom Pseudomonadati; phylum Bacteroidota; class Bacteroidia; order Bacteroidales; family Bacteroidaceae; genus Bacteroides; species Bacteroides sp. LFL-34. The sequence goes on from NZ_JAPQKZ010000017.1 coordinate 550, forward strand.
AGCTTTGCCCGTACAAGTCAACATGGATTGTGCTTCCATCACGATATTATTATCATTTCCATTACCCGTCAATTCTTTGCAAATAGCTTCGGAAGTATTTCCCATAACAAGCGTACCAAATTGTAATTTTCCAGCTTTCAGATAACAACCGTTTTTAATATTAGTATTATTGTTGCCATCTATATTTTCGACTTCAATGGTTCCATGATTTATCAATGTCGTACCATTTGTAGAAGCATTATAAGAATTCAGTTTAAGTGTTCCATAATTCACAAAATCAACTCCGTTTCCACTTCCATCAATTTTCAAAAAGTCACAATCAATCGTACCCGCATTATAGTTTGTACGCCCAGCCGAACTATTTGTTATCTGAATACCTCTGTCACCAACAATACTTCCTCCCTGCATCACAGTTATATAAGAAGCCCGCGTTAATATCAGACTCCCATTTTTAGCAATCTCTATCTTTCCACCATTCTCAACGATAATTTCTGTAATATCAGAAAATTGATTACTATTCTCTATAACCCATGTGCTTCCTTGAGGAACGATTACTTTCACAGCACTTATTTCTCCATCTCTATTTCCAGTTGCACTAAATCCAGCTTTAAAAGTTCCTTCCTGAATCTTAAACCAACGCTCACTTTCTGTAAAAACAGGAAATTGACCATAACTTCCACCCCAGCCAGACTTTGCAGAAAGATCCCAATTAGCCTGAATGACAGTAGAAATTGCCTTTTTAGCACTAATAAAATCGGCTGTATAAGGAGCTTCCATGACTGGTATACTAGTCGTCACAGCTCGTGATATAGAACGTGTTGGCGTACCTTTGTCTCCAAAGTGCGCTGTCACTGTACCATTTTCAATCGCTGTCGGTTGGACCAGATAACGTTTGTGTTCATCTATACGCGCAACAAACACTTTATCAAGAGATGTTGCGCAATCCATCACCACATCCAAAGTCATACTTTGAGTGACAGTTCCTTCCGCTAAGAGTTTTGCTGTACTTTCCGGGCTTAATGGATCGGCATCAAATATCTGTATCTTATAATCTACTCCTTGATCCCCATTGATTGACACATGTGCCGTTACACTTCGTGACATTGTCCAATCACCATCAGAGTCGATGTTTTTTACAGGAAAAGTTTCTTCGTAAATTTGTTTCAGTTGATCTGCATTAAACAGATTTTTCTCATTATCAACGCAACTAATAAAACTGATAGAAGATACTAACAACGAAAAAGTGAAGATTTTTACAATGCTTTGTTTCATAATCTTTAAATACTTAAGTTTGCTTTATTTGCACAAAAAATAAAAATCATTACGAATCAACAATCAGCAATGAATGTACAAAGATAGTTGTATTTACAAATAAGAAACGGATAAAGTTGTATTTTTCGACCTACGGTTAACATCTTTTAAAAGATAAGGCTTTAATTACTCCCAATAAAAAACGACCTATTACATTATTGAATATTAAAAGCTTAGAAGTACAAATATGCAATATGCAATCAAAAAAAAGAGTTGCAGATTCTATGCAACTCTCAATTAAACGACAAAGATCCAGTGTTACAAAGCACTACAACTACAAAATACCGAGCTCTTTCATCTCCTTATTAAAAGGATAAAAATTAAAAACTAAAAGGGGAAAATCAATGGTAATACAAAAATCATCACGATTCCCATAATAATCTGCAACGGCAATCCTACTTTTACATAATCCATAAAAGTATATTGACCGGCAGGCATCACCAGGGCGTTAGGCGGTGTAGAGAATGGAGAAGCGAAACACATACTTGCACCTACCGTCACAGCAAACAAGAAGGGAACCGGACTTACTCCGATCTGTATGGCACTTTGCAGAGCAATCGGTGCGAGTAAGACAGCCGTAGCTGTATTGCTGATAAACATCGTCATCAACGAAGTCGTAAAGTAAATACCTGCCATCAACGCAACAGGTCCGTATGATCCCAAGCCGTTAACCAGCGTATTGGAAATGTATTCCGAAGCTCCCGTTTTCTCCAATGCCAGAGACATAGGAAGCATAGCTGCAATCAATACAATACTCTCCCAGTTAATCGTTTTATAAGCCGCTTCTACATTGCGGAAACATCCCGTGAGCACCATCAATATACCCGCTATCATAACAGCTGTAACCGGAGCAACCGGAATGAAGTCAAAAACCATCATTGCCACCATTAACACCATAATAGCAGCTGCCACCGGAGCTTTATAGTCTAACGTAACTTTAGCCGCTTCCGCCAAAGGTTGTCCCAAAACAACCCAATCAGAATCCTCTTTGCTAAGACGGGCTATATTATTCCATGTTCCTTGCACCAAAAGCACGTCACCACTATGAATACGCTCATTTCCCAAATCCTGCAACAAGTATTCCTTTTTACGACGGATTCCTAATACGTTCACATTAAACTTATCACGAAAACCGGCTTCCTTAATTGTTTGATTTATCAAATTAGAAGCTGGCATCAACACTATTTCAGCAATACCGATGTCATAAAAATCCAGAGAGTTAGTTGCGCTTTGAGTTTCTTCCGTTGCATGGTCACCTAAAATCTCTAGCAGGAAATCTTCTGCAAAAAGCTGTACCTTATCAAATTCTCCTGTCACATACAAAATATCCTCGGCTTGCAACATCGTGTCCGGTGCAGCAAACTTCTGGGTAATCGTTTTCAGAAAACGATGTTGCGATGCATCACCACGACGCACTTCCATGATATTCAAACCATATTTGCGACGAATATCCAAGTCAATAATCGTCTTGCCCAAAAGCCGGGAATCTTTTATTACCTGCAAACGAAACAGATTGCTGGAAAGCCCATATTCATTTACCAACTGTTTCAGTGACTTACCCGAACGTTTATTATCATCTTTCTGGCCTTTTTTAGAAAGAAACCATTTGCTAAGTGGTATCAATACCAGCGTACCGACAATCACACAGACAATGCCGACAGGCAGGAAAGAGAAGAAGGAAAGCGGTTCAAGTCCGGCAGAAGTCAACGTATTTTGTATCACAAGGTTCGGCGGAGTACCGATTAAAGTCATCATACCTCCCATACTACTTGCAAAAGCCAACGGCATCAACAGCCTGCTCGGATTCATACCGGCACTCATTGCCAGACTGACAACAATAGGAAGCATCAGTGCCACCGTTCCTGTGTTACTGACAAACGCACCAATGGCCGAAGTCACCAACATCACCAACAGAAATAACCGGATCTCACTGGTTCCCGCAAGTTTAAGAATACGGGAACTAATCATCTTTGCCAATCCCGTTTGAAAGATAGCCCCTCCCACTACAAACAATCCGATCATCATAATGACTACCGAATTGGAAAAACCGGAAAGTGCTTCATCAGGAGTTAATATCTGAAAAATAAGTAAGGCTATCAGTGCACACAGTGCCACAATATCCGAACGAACCTTGCCGTTCACGAAAAAGACAGCCGAAAGAACGAGAATAATAATGGTTATTAGCATACGTAATTAAATGATTGTTTTATTTTGACTCTATCAAAACTTATTTAGGTGAACAAAAATAGAAAATACTCCAGCGTTATTAAAACAAACTAGAAATGATTTTAGTTCATGAGACATCATTTAATATTTTAATACATTTTCTTTCTGAAAAAAGACTCGAAATCAAGCAAAATATGATACCATACAAGAACTACAAGACACCATACCTCCACTATTTCTTCATCGCATATAATTACAGTCTCACAATATAATGTTGAAAGACAATATATTTATGTATTATTTTTTGAAAGTTAAAGAACAATTCATATCTTTACACCTCATTTATATCAAACATTTTATGGCAAACAATTATTTGTTAAATTATTGGATTAACGAAGTTCATTGGGGTTATAATTATTTACTAGTAGTTATTTTGCTCCTTGTCATCAGCATCTTACTATATAGAATCCGAAAATTGCAAAAAACGATTAAAAAGACCAATCATTCCTACCGTTTCTCCTTTGATATTCTCGATAACCTTCCTTTCCCCATCTTTGTAAAAGATATTACAAACGATTTCCGATACTATTACTGAAATAAAGAATCAGCCGCTCAATCCGGCATTAGCAGTGAAGAGGCCATCGGACATACTGATTATGAAATTTACGGAGAAGAAAGAGGTGAAAAATACCGGCATATCGACAAAGAACTCATACAAGCAGGCAAAGTATATCGCAAAGAAGAGAAATACACCACTCCCGATGGAATCACCCATGATACTATTGCCGTTAAATCTATTATTTCATGGGAAGGAGAAAAGAAATGGCTGTTGGCAACCCGGTGGGATATCACACAACTCAAGAATTATGAAAGAGAATTAGTTGCCGCCAAGGAAGAACTGGAAAAAGCATTGAAGAAGCAAAAACTAGCTCTAAAAAGTATCGACTTCGGCCTTATCTATATTGATAAAAATTACCGGGTACAATGGGAGGAAACAAGACAAATAGCCAGCCTGGTAAAAGGCAGACGATACATACCGGGAAAAATTTGCTATCAGACCAGTGCACTTCGTAATGAACCGTGTGGACAATGTGCTTTCAAGAAAGCTATCGAACAGGGCAAAATTATCCGGCATACCATCAGAGTAGACGATGTAGATTTTGAAGTGACCGCAACACCTGTATTCGGCGATGAAAAGGAAATTGAAATTATTGGAGGATTACTTCGTTTTGAAAACATCACTGAAAAATTAAAGATGGACAAAATGCTGCAGGAAGCAAAGGAAAAAGCCGAAGAATCCAATCGGCTCAAATCTGCCTTTCTCGCTAATATGAGCCATGAAATACGAACCCCGCTAAATGCGATTGTAGGATTCTCCGAAATGGTTTGCCAAACGGAGGAAGAGGAAGAGAGAAAAGAATTTGTAAAAATCATCTCCAGCAACAATATCTTATTATTGCAACTAATAGACGACATCCTCGATCTTTCTAAAATTGAAGCCGGTACTATGGAATTCACATTTGCACAGACTGATATCAACGAATTGATGGAAGGTATTTGCAGACAAATGCAAGAAAAGAATTCTTCCCCAAACATTCAAATCTTATTCACAGAGAAAGCAGATCAATGCATGATGTATACCGACCGCATACGTCTATCACAGGTTATCATCAACTTTACAAATAATGCTTTGAAATTCACCCCTAAAGGTTCTATCGAAATGGGATACCGGATTGAAGAAGCCAAAGATGAAATATACTTTTATGTAAAAGATACAGGTATCGGAATTCCTGCTGACAAGATAGATAAAGTGTTTGAACGCTTCGTCAAACTGAACTCCTTTATTAAAGGGACAGGACTCGGACTAGCCATCTGCCGTGTCATAGTAGAAAGACTGGGCGGGGTTATCGGAGTGGAATCTAAAGAAGGAGAAGGCTCTCGCTTCTGGTTCAGAATTCCAAGGTCAGAGAAAATTGAGAAATAATAAAAAGAAAAGAGGATATTGTGAAAAGTATGTTCCAATATCCTCTTTATCCTATATTTTTAATGTAAGAGTATACTTAAAGTGCAGTCTCTAATATCCTGCGGGCAACAGCACCCGTTACATTTCCATTCTCTCCATATTTAGCACCACGTTCATTGAATCGGCGTTCGATTTCCAGAATAGTATCCTGTCCGATGTTCTCTTCATGCAAACGTGTAGTCAGCCCAAGCGAACGAAAGAACTCTTCGGTATGACAAATCGCTTCATCAATCCGTTCTTCTCGCGTACCGGAAGTAATTCCCCAGACTCTTTCACCATACTGCAAAAGTTTATCTCCTTTTTCTTCATGAAGCACCTGTAAAGTGGCAGGAAGAACAATGGCTAACGTATGACCATGTGTCAATCCGTGCAAAGCAGTAATTTCATGACCAATCATGTGAGTTGCCCAGTCTTGCGACACTCCCATAGCAATAAATCCATTCAATGCCATTGTAGCCGAAAGCATAAAATCAGCCATCAGTTGATAATCATGCTGGTTTTCACGGATTTTCGGAGCTATTTCTACCAAAGTTTGTAAAATGCCTTCCGCCCAACGATCCATAATGCGGCTCTGCCCGGGAGTAGTCATATATTGCTCCATCACATGAACAAAGGTATCAGCCAAACCACAGGCCACCTGATGAGGAGGCAAGGTAAAAGTTACTTCCGGGTCAAGAATAGAGAAGATTGGATAGTTAGCATAAAAAGGATATTTCTCTTTTGTTTCACGACGGGAAATAACTGCCCCGTTATTCATCTCCGAACCGGTAGCGGGCAAAGTCAATACAGTGGCAAGAGGTACAGTATGAGTGACTGGACGTCCGGCAAGTACTAAATCCCAGGCATCACCATCATACAGGATTCCTGCGGAAATCAATTTCGTACCGTCAATAACGGAACCACCACCAACAGCCAGCAGATAATCTACTTTCTCTTCTTTTCCCAAAGCAATAGCTTTACGGAGAGTTTCAATGGCAGGATTGGGTTCGATTCCCCAGAATTCTACTGTAAAATGATTCTTCAATGCTTCCTTTACCTGATCGTACACTCCGTTTTTCTTCACGCTTCCACCGCCAAAAGTAATCATAATACGCTTGTCGGACGGTATTTCTTTAGCCAACCGAGCAATCATCCCTTTTCCCATTATCAGTTTCACGGGATTTTGAAAAATAAAATTTTCCATATCTTAGTCTATTGTTATTATTTTGGTTATTAGTCACTATCCTTGCAAAGATATATGATTTATCCGAACCCTGTCAGAATCAAGCGAAGAATTGTTGTGCCACGGAAGGAACCATAGCCGACAACCAGGGTTTCATATCCTCTGCTACCAATAACCAATACAATAATAATATAATGAAAATGGCAATAGCGATACCTACTAAAACTTTTCTCTGTTTCATAATTGTTTTTGTTTAAATATTCAATATTTATAAGAACAGTTCAGGTTGAAAATTGTTCTATATCAGAAAAATGAAGGCAAAAGAGAAAAAAAGTCATTTTTTGTTTGCTGTTTCAAACAAAGTGTCTATATTTGCCCTCATAAAATTACAAAAGACAATGAGAACAATGTTAGTAAATACATATTGGTGGTGGCACCCGTTACAACTCCGACAGTCGTAAGGGAGCAGTGCTCGTATGTATATACCTCATTAAAGATATAACAGATTTGAAAGAGCCCTGTCGCAACTTGCGGCAGGGCTCTTTTTATTTGCCCATTTTCGAACAGATTTAGATAATAACATAAAAAATAGATAGGATTATGAAAAGTTTTTTAGTTGACCAGGATGGCTATTACGGAGAATTCGGTGGTGCTTATGTACCGGAAATCCTCCACAAATGTGTTGAGGAACTGACGAACAAGTACCTCGAAGTGATTGAAAGCGAAGAATTTAAAAAGGAATTTGAGCAGTTATTACGCGACTACGTAGGACGTCCTTCCCCACTCTATCTGGCAAAACGCCTTTCCGAAAAGTATGGTTGCAAGTTGTATCTGAAACGGGAAGACCTGAATCATACCGGTGCACACAAAATCAACAACACCATCGGACAAATCTTGCTGGCACGCCGCATGGGAAAGAAACGCATCATCGCCGAAACCGGAGCCGGACAACATGGAGTAGCAACAGCTACCGTATGTGCGTTGATGGATATGGAATGTATCGTTTATATGGGAAAGACGGATGTAGAACGCCAACATATCAATGTGGAGAAAATGAAAATGCTGGGAGCTACCGTTATTCCCGTTACTTCCGGAAACATGACCTTGAAAGACGCAACCAACGAAGCGATCCGCGACTGGTGTTGCCATCCTGCCGACACTTATTATATTATCGGCTCTACCGTAGGCCCTCATCCTTATCCTGATATGGTGGCACGCCTGCAATCTGTTATCAGCGAAGAAATAAAAAAACAACTGCAAGAAAAAGAAGGACGTGACTATCCGGATTATCTGATAGCCTGCGTTGGAGGAGGAAGTAATGCTGCCGGAACGATTTATCATTATATCAATGATGAACGGGTAGGCATCATTCTGGCGGAAGCCGGAGGTAAAGGAATAGAAACCGGAATGACCGCCGCCACCATCCAACTCGGTAAAATGGGAATTATCCACGGAGCGCGTACTTACGTCATCCAAAACGAAGACGGACAGATTGAAGAGCCTTACTCGATTTCCGCCGGACTGGATTATCCGGGCATTGGTCCGATACACGCCAATCTTGCCGCACAAAGACGTGCCAACGTTTTGGCAATCAATGACGACGAAGCAATAGAAGCCGCTTACGAACTGACTAAACTCGAAGGTATTATCCCTGCACTGGAATCCGCCCATGCATTAGGAGCTTTGAGAAAATTGAAGTTCAAACCGGAAGATATCGTTGTATTGACTGTTTCAGGACGAGGAGACAAAGATATTGAAACCTATTTATCGTTTAATGAACAGCAATAAGTAATTAGTAAACCATCATTCGTAATCAATAATCAAGCAATTATAGAAATGAAAACATTTAATTATACAACTCATAGCAAACAAGTGCTCGGAGATATGCATACTCCTGTCAGCATTTACCTGAAAGTGCGCGACATGTATCCGCAATCTGCATTAATGGAAAGTTCCGACTATCATGCCGGAGAAAATTCCTTGTCATTTATAGCCCTCTGTCCCCTGGCAAGTATCGGTATAAACGGCGGCATTGTCACTTCCAACTATCCCGATAACAGCCGCACGGAAGAACCCCTGACAAAAACCTTCCATGTAGAAAAGGCCATGAACCGGTTTATCAATCAATTCCAGGTGACCGGGGATAATAAGAATGTATGTGGACTTTACGGATACACGACGTTCAACGCTGTGAAATACTTCGAGCACATCCCGGTGAAAGAAAGTCACGATGAGCAAAATGACGCTCCGGATTTGCTATACATATTATATAAGTATGTCATTGTTTTCAATCATTTCAAAAATGAATTGACACTCGTTGAAATGTTGTCCGAAGGAGAAGAAAGCGGCTTACCGGAACTGGAAGCAGCCATCGAAAACCGGAATTATGCTTCTTACAACTTCTCTGTAACAGGTCCCGTTACCAGCACTATCACCGACGAGGAGCATAAAGCCAATGTCCGCAAAGGAATCGCGCACTGTATGCGTGGAGATGTTTTCCAAATCGTACTTTCCAGAAGATTTATCCAACCTTATGCCGGAGATGATTTCAAAGTGTACCGCGCACTCCGCAGCATCAATCCTTCTCCTTATCTTTTCTACTTCGATTTCGGAGGATACCGCATCTTCGGTTCTTCACCGGAAACACATTGCAAAATCGAAGATGGTCGTGCTTACATCGATCCGATTGCCGGAACTACCCGCCGTACCGGAGATGTAGTAAAAGACCGGGAACTGACAGAAGCTTTATTGGCTGACCCTAAAGAAAATGCAGAGCATGTCATGCTGGTTGATCTTGCCAGAAACGACCTTTCCCGTAATTGTCATGATGTACGCGTACTATTCTATAAGGAACCACAATATTATAGTCATGTCATTCACCTGGTAAGCCGTGTCAGCGGTATGTTGAATGAGGGCGCAGATAAAATAAAAACGTTTATTGATACGTTTCCTGCCGGCACATTAAGCGGTGCTCCCAAAGTACGCGCTATGCAGTTAATCAGCGAAATCGAACCACATAATCGTGGAGCCTATGGTGGCTGTATCGGTTTTATCGGATTGAACGGCGAATTAAATCAGGCTATCACTATCCGTACTTTTGTAAGCCGCAACAATGAACTCTGGTTCCAAGCCGGAGGAGGTATTGTAGCACGCAGTCAGGATGAATATGAACTGCAAGAGGTGAACAACAAACTGGGAGCACTGAAAAAGGCGATTGATTTAGCTATCAAATTAAAAAATTGAAAGCAGAGATAGTATTTGAACAACCATTTTACAATGACAATAAAAATGAAAATATTACTTTTAGATAACTACGACTCTTTCACTTATAACCTACTGCACGCAGTGAAAGAATTAGGGGCTACAGATGTAGAAGTAGTCCGCAACGACCAGATAGAGCTTGATGAAGTAGACCGATTTGATAAAATCATCCTGTCTCCCGGACCGGGCATACCCGAAGAGGCCGGACTGCTATTACCTATTATTAAAAGATATGCTCCGACCAAAAGCATTCTGGGTGTCTGCCTCGGTCATCAAGCCATCGGCGAAGCTTTCGGAGCACGTCTGGAAAATCTCAAAGAAGTATATCATGGGGTACAGACTCCGATTACCATCCTTCACCAGGATTTGCTTTTTGAAGGGTTGGGAAAAGAAATCCCTGTTGGAAGATACCATTCCTGGGTAGTCAGCCGGGAAGGTTTTCCCGATTGCCTGGAAATAACGGCAGAAAGTCAGGAAGGACAAATCATGGCAATCCGCCATAAGACCTACAATGTACATGGTATTCAGTTCCATCCCGAATCAGTATTAACTCCGCAAGGAAAAGAAATTATTAAAAACTTCTTAAACGATTAAACTTATGAAACAGATTCTATACAAACTTTTCGAACATCAATATTTGGGACGCGATGAGGCTCGCACCATTTTACAGAACATCGCACAAGGAAAATATAATGATGTACAGGTAGCCTCTTTAATTACCGTCTTTCTGATGCGTAATATCTCTGTGGAAGAATTATGCGGTTTCCGCGATGCATTGCTTGAAATGCGTATTCCGGTTGATTTAAGTGAATTTGCTCCGATAGATATCGTAGGAACCGGAGGTGATGGAAAAAATACATTTAATATTTCTACAGCTTCCTGTTTTACTGTTGCCGGAGCCGGTTTCCCGGTTGTGAAACATGGTAATTACGGAGCAACATCAGTCAGCGGTGCCAGTAATGTAATGGAGCAACACGGTGTAAAGTTCACCAGTGACGTCGATCAACTGCGCCGTAGCATGGAGAAATGTAATCTTGCCTATCTGCATGCTCCTTTATTCAATCCGGCATTAAAGGCAGTTGCTCCGGTTCGTAAAGGATTGGCAGTGCGCACTTTCTTTAATATGCTCGGTCCGTTGGTTAATCCGGTATTACCGGCCTATCAGCTTTTAGGAGTTTACAACCTCCCGTTACTTCGCCTCTATACCTATACTTATCAGGAAAGCAAGACGAAATTTGCCGTTGTTCATAGTCTCGACGGATATGACGAAATCTCTCTGACAAATGAGTTTAAAGTGGCGACCAGCGATCATGAAAAGATTTACGCTCCCGAGAGTCTCGGATTCTCCCGCTATAAGGAAACTGACCTGGATGGTGGACAAACACCGGAAGATGCAGCTAAGATTTTCGACCAGATCATGAATAACACGGCTACGGAAGCTCAAAAAAATGTAGTGGTAGTCAATTCAGCTTTCGCCATCCATGTGATTTGTCCGGAGAAGACTATTGAAGAATGTATTGCTCTCTCCAAAGAGTCATTGGAAAGTGGACGCGCATTAGCTACCCTAAAAAAATTCATTGAATTGAACAGTTAATGTTTTATTTTTGCAAATCCATCATTTACAATTAATAATCCCACATCAATGAAAGATATATTATCAGAGATTATAGCAAACAAACGATTTGAAGTTGACCTGCAAAAGCAGGCTATCTCCATCGAGCAATTACAGGAAGGTATCAGCGAAGTTCCGACCTCTCGTTCTATGAAGCAGGCATTAGCCTCGTCTGCATCGGGTATTATCGCTGAATTCAAGCGTCGGTCTCCATCCAAAGGATGGATAAAGGAAGAAGCATGCCCGGAAGAAATTGTTCCCTCCTATGCAGTAGCAGGAGCCTCTGCCCTTTCCATCCTCACCGACGAGAAATTTTTCGGAGGAAGCCTGAAGGACATCCGCACTGCACGCCCTTTGGTAGAGATCCCCATTCTTAGGAAGGACTTCATCATTGACGAATACCAGCTTTATCAAGCCAAAATTGTCGGTGCCGATGCCGTACTTCTTATCGCAGCCGCATTAGAACCGGAGAAATGTAATGAACTTGCAGAAAAAGCTCATGAACTAGGTCTGGAAGTTCTTCTGGAGATTCATAGCTCCGAGGAATTAATATACATCGACAAGAAAATAGATATGGTAGGAATCAACAATCGTAATCTGGGTACTTTCTTCACTGATGTAGAAAACTCTTTCCGCTTGGCCGGACAGCTTCCCCAAGATGCTGTATTGGTATCCGAAAGCGGCATCTCCGATCCGGAAATAGTAAACCGACTTCGGGCAGCCGGATTCCGTGGATTCCTGATCGGTGAAACATTTATGAAAACACAGCAACCGGGAGAAACTTTACAGAATTTCCTGCAAGCAATCCAATAAACTAATTATTCAAAACGGACAGCCCTATGATTAACGGAAAAATTATCAAAGTATGCGGTATGCGTGAAGCTGAAAACATACAGGACGTAGAGTCTATCGAAGGCATAGATATGCTGGGATTCATCTTCTATCCTAAATCTCCCCGATATGTCTACGAGCTTCCGGCTTACTTGCCCATTCATGCCCGGCGTGTCGGAGTTTTCGTCAACGAAGACAAGCAGACAATCAGCATGTATGCTGATCGTTTCGGACTGAATTATGTACAGCTCCACGGAAATGAATCGCCGGAATACTGCCGGTCCTTACATTCCACTGGATTGAAAATCATCAAGGCCTTTTCAGTAGACCGTCCCAAAGATTTGAGAAAGGTATATGACTACGAAAAAGTCTGTGATCTTTTTCTGTTCGATACCAAATGCGAACAGTATGGTGGTTCGGGAAATCAATTCGACTGGAGTATTCTGGATATGTACAATGGACATGTACCCTTCCTATTGAGCGGAGGCATTAACTCATACAGTGCCAATGCCCTGAAAGAGTTTAAACATCCCCGGCTTGCCGGATACGATCTCAACAGCCGTTTTGAATTGAAACCGGGAGAAAAGGATCCGGAGCGTATCCGGACATTTTTAAACGAATTAAAATCATAATCTAAAAATTCCAACGTCATGAATAGAATTAATCAACTTTTCAATAGCAACAAGAAAGACATACTTTCTATTTATTTTTGTGCCGGTACTCCTACTTTGGATGGTACCGCTGATGTAATCCGCACGCTCGAAAAGCACGGAGTGAGTATGATTGAAGTCGGCATTCCTTTCAGTGATCCGATGGCAGATGGCATTGTTATTCAGAATGCCGCTACGCAGGCATTGCGCAATGGTATGTCTCTAAAACTTCTTTTTGAACAATTACGGGATATTCGCAAGGACGTAAAAATCCCACTTGTGCTTATGGGATATTTAAACCCAATCATGCAATTCGGATTTGAGAATTTCTGCCGTAAATGTGTGGAATGTGGTATCGACGGCGTCATTATCCCTGATCTCCCTTTCCGTGATTACCAAGAACATTATCGTATCATTGCCGAACGCTATAACATCAGAGTGATTATGCTCATCACACCGGAAACCAGCGAAGAACGGGTACGCGAGATAGATACACATACCGACGGATTTATTTATATGGTTTCATCAGCAGCAACCACCGGAGCGCAACAAGATTTCAACGAACAAAAACGGGCTTACTTCAAAAAGATTGAAGGTATGCATCTGAACAATCCGTTGATGGTGGGATTTGGTATCTCCAATAAAGCAACATTCCAAGCAGCTTGCGAACACGCTTCCGGAGCTATCATCGGCAGTAAGTTCGTCACTCTGCTCGAAGAAGAAAAAGACCCGGAAAAGGCGATTACCAGACTGAAAGAAGCCCTGAAGTAAGAGCCTCGGATGAAAATTTCCGCAGGCCGCAGGGCTATTTCCGCAAACCGTGGGGCTATTTCTGCAAGCCGTGGGGAGGCCGTACTTCACCCGTGGGACGAGCAGAGACAAGCCGTGAGCTGAACAAAAACAAGACGTGGACTGAACAGGATCGAGGCGTGGGCTGACAATCTCGTTGCCCCTGTCATTCACCGAATCCGAAGTCCGAACAACAACAGCAGCAGTCTTCCTTTCCTCGCCAATATTGCTGCTGTTGTTTACAACAGTAGTAATATTTCTCTTCTACTCTCTTGGGTTTCATTCGGTTTTTGCCCTTTATCCATCGGCGTTTCAGAGTTTTTTTCCACTGCACTTTTTTCCACTGGTTTTTGCATACTATTAACCACTGATTTGCTGTAGTCATTCTTTGCACACAGATACAGCAACAACACATAAATCCCTACAAGTTGCACTCCCCCTGTCTGATACATCATGACGCTCAAATTGTCGCCTGCCCAAAAACAGATTTCTAACGGAAAATACCGGTCATTTTTCATTTTCTCTTTCGTTTTTTATTTAAAGCCGGACACTTCGTCCAACCTGCCCCAAAGATGGGGACATTTTTTCATACTACATATCGCAAAAATGCAACATAGATATTTTTTATAGTCTTGTCCTTCCAACTTTATATAATTCGTCGTTTAGCACTCATTATTCGCATTTAATCCGTATCTTTGCCAATGTTTTAACAGTAATTCAACAATTATGAGAGCAGAAACTCCTTCCGTTTTGTTAATTTACACGGGTGGGACTATCGGAATGATAGAGAATCCGGAAACAGGTGCCTTAGAAAATTTCAACTTCGATCATTTGCTTAAGCACGTCCCCGAACTGAAAAGATTCAACTACCGCATTTCCTCCTACCAATTCGATCCCCCTCTCGACTCTTCGGACATGGAACCTGCTTACTGGGCAAAACTGGTAAAGATCATCAATTACAATTATGATTATTTCGATGGTTTCGTCATCCTTCACGGAACAGACACAATGGCTTACACTGCCTCTGCACTAAGTTTCATGCTCGAAAATCTAAGCAAACCTGTCATCCTCACAGGTTCCCAGCTCCCGATCGGGACTTTGCGCACAGACGGAAAGGAAAACCTCATCACAGCCATCGAAATTGCAGCAGCTAAAAATCCGGATGGTACAGCCATTGTTCCGGAGGTTTGTATTTTCTTTGAGAATCATTTGATGCGTGGCAACCGTACCACCAAAATCAATGCGGAGAATTTCAATGCTTTCCGCTCTTTCAATTATCCGCCATTGGCACGGGTAGGTATCCACATTAAATATGAGCCTAATCTCATTCGAAAACCAGACCCGACAAAACCGTTAAAGCCGCATTACCTGTTTGACACCAATGTAGTTATTCTAACGCTTTTTCCGGGCATTCAAGAGAGTATCGTGACTTCTCTGCTTCATGTTCCGGGATTGAAAGCGGTTGTCATGAAAACCTTCGGTTCGGGAAATGCTCCGCAAAAAGAATGGTTCATCCGCCAACTAAAGGAAGCTACCGATCGTGGAATTATCATTGTCAACATTACACAATGTGCCTCCGGAGCAGTAGAAATGGGACGTTACGAAACAGGAATGCATCTTCTGGAAGCAGGTGTAATCAGTGGATATGACAGTACCCCCGAATGTGCCATAACAAAGCTCATGTTTTTATTGGGACATGGATTACCCAACAAGGATATCCGATATAAAATGAACTCCTGCTTAATAGGAGAAATCACCAAGTCTTAAGTTAAATCCATCTATTGTAACCCCCTGATTTTCATTTTAAACAGTTGTATAAAAGTGAAAATCAGGGGATTTCTCTTCATCATCATCAAGACCGAATCAAACCTAAAAGAGCCAAAGAAGAACCAAAACGGAAGTATAGTTGTTTTCACTCCATAAAATAACAGAAAAAACATTTCCAATAAAAGATATGCAGTTATTTTTGTGATGGATTTGGTTACAAACAATCAAGCAATAATACATTATGATGAAGAAAACAATTCAATTTGTACCCATCATTGCAATAGCGATGGCAGGTACTATGTCTAGTTGTGTTGACTCTGGAAAGGATCTCTATGATCCGTCTTACGAAACACCTAACCCGATGGGAGATGGCTTTGCTGCTCCCGATGATATCGATTGGAACATGATAACCACTAAAAATGTCTCGGTCGAAGTGAAAGATGAAGAAGGAGGACTATTTGCTTATTTAGTTGAAATATATGCAGAAGATCCTTTGACTAATGAAAGCGCTTCCGTGCTCGCTGCAAGGACAGCTAATAAAGAAAACAACTTTAAATTTACAACCGCTGTCAGTCTGCTGCCAACTCAAAAGGGTATTTATGTGAAGCAAACCGACCCTAGAGGACGTGAACAGGTATATCAGTTCGATGTGCCGGAAAACAGTGATAATATTACCTGTAAACTCTATTATGCAGGATCTACTGCACAAAATAGAGCGTTGATGAGTCGTGCCGCTGCTACAAGAGGCCTTTCATTTGAAAAGCCGGATTACTATTCCATACCTGCTAATGCAAAAGAAGTGACTGAAATGTCAGGAACCACTTTGCTGCGTGATGCTTCTTACAAAATCACCTCTGACTATGCCGGCACATTCAAGTTTGACGGTTATGACGGTGAAATTGCAACCAAAGTTTATGTAGATGCTAAATGGACGATTCCCGCAACATTCCAATTCCAAAACGGTATTGAAATCATTGTGATGAATAATGCTAAAATTGAAGCATCAGGAACCATGACGTTCATTAGAAACTCCATGTTGACCATTATGGAAAAGGGAGAAGTGAATGCAGAGGATATATCATTCACCAATGGAGCGCCTGCTGCATTAAGAAACTGGGGTGCACTGACTGTAGCGAACACAATGACACTACATTCCGGTGCAACACTCTACAACAAAGGAACCATAACCAGCAAGAATATCTCAATCAATTCCAATACGAAAATTGTAAATGACAATAAAATCAGTTTGGAAGGAGAATTAAATCTGCCGTCTAATTTCTCTTTGGAAAATAACGGAGAGATTTATGGAGAGAAATTAATTGCAAATTCCGACGCTGTTGCTACCAACAACAACATCATGAAGTTTACAACCATCAGTCTCACCAATACGACTGTCAACAACGCTTGTAGCATGGAAGCAACGACTTCTTTCTATGCCAACGGAGCGACGTTTAACTTTACTCAAGGATATTTGAAAGCTCCTAAAATGGAGTTTGTTAATGGAACAGTAAATTTAAGTGATGGTTCTATGCTGGATGCTACGACAAGTATCAGCATACCTCCCGGTTATGCCAAGTTTTATGGAAAAGGCGAAAATACTTCTATGATAAAATCACCGGTTATCACCGGACAAGGTTTCACATATGATGGAAATTTGGTTATTGAATGTGATAGCCACGTTGAAAAGAACCAATGGTGGGAAAACTTCCATGTACTGAATGGCGCATACTTCACCAAAATGGGAGACTCTAAAGTCATCATCGATGTTTGTACAGGAATTAAAAATGGTGGAAATGAAGGAGGAGATCCTGAAGATCCTAAGTTCCCGATCATCATGGATGATAATCGCAATTATGCTTATCTGTTTGAAGACCAATGGCCTTTATATGGGGATTACGATATGAACGACCTTGTTCTGATTATCAAGGAAAGAAAGATCTCCATCAATAAGAGCAATAAGGCAGAAGAGTTCACGTTAAGTCTTGATTTATCGGCTGCCGGAGCTACCAAGAGTATTGGAGCTGCTATCATGCTGGACGGTGTTCCTGCCAGTGCCATTACGCAGCCGGTGGAATTCAGTGACAACTCTCTTTTTAAAGGTTTCAATGTGAATAGTAATCTGATTGAGAACGGACAGGACTATGCGGTTATTCCATTATTTGACGATGCTCACAAAGCATTGGGAAGAGACCGTTACGAACAGATCAATACGATTGCAGGTCACTCTGCCAATACGAGTCCTAAAAATATCAGTTTCACTATAAAGTTCAGCAATCCTATCTCTGTGGATGAGCTTAATATCAATAAACTGAATGTTTTCATTTTCGTAGAAGGAAACAGAAACCAGCGTAAGGAGATTCATATTGTCGGTTATCAACCAACTAAGTTGGCAAATACCGACTTGTTCGGAGGCAACAACGACGATAGTTCTACTTCCCGTAAGAGATATTACATCAGCAAAGATAACCTGGCATGGGGAATCATGGTTCCGACAGACTTCAAATGGCCTTTGGAATATGTGAATATCAAATCAGCTTATTCGTTATTCGAAAGTTGGGTGACCAGTGGCGGTACTAAGAATGAAGAATGGTGGAAAACTTTTGATTCATCAAGAGTATATAAATAAGCCTAACAATTAATCTTTAACACGGATTCCATAAAAACTGGAATCCGTGTTTTTTCATTAAGATGCTGTAAGTTGCAATTAATAGAAAAAAAAGATATATCACGAATTTTACTCTCCTGATTGGGGATTATTCTAAAATAATATCTATATTTGCAGTGTATCACAAATATTATGTGACAACAATCTTAATCTATAAATCAAATAACAAAGCAAGCGATAGAAAGGTCTATTCGTATGAAGAAAAAAATATTACTAGTCGACGATAAATCGACAATCGGAAAAGTGGCCGGTGTGTATCTAGGAAAAGAGTATGATTTTACCTATTTGGAAGATCCCATCAAAGCAATAGAATGGCTTAATGAAGGCAATGTACCTGACCTCATTATTTCAGACATTCGTATGCCTCTCATGATGGGGGATGAATTCTTAAGATACATGAAGAACAATGAATTATTCAAGTCAATTCCTATCGTTATGTTATCCAGTGAGGAAAGTACAACGGAAAGAATCAGACTATTGGAAGAAGGAGCAGAAGACTATATCCTGAAACCATTCAACCCTTTGGAACTCAAAATCCGAATCAAAAAGATTATTGACTAATACCGGGTCTTCTACACATGCAATATTTTGTTTATATAGGCAGAGATAGCAAAACAATAGAACTACTCTCCCGACTAAGTATTGGGGTATTCTATGCTGCACCCAATTGTAGCAAAGCTGTCAAAGTATTGGAGAAAATACGCGAAAAATATGACGCAGCTCTATTTTTCGAACAAGTGAACATATCCAAAGATATTGCAGATATCCAATACATGCGTAAAAAGTATCCGGGGCTTTATATGGTACTCGTTATCGACTCCTTATCTAAGGAAGAAGCATCCGAATACCTTAAAGCCGGTATCAACAATACGATAAAATATGAAACAAGCCAGGAGGCTTTAAAAGATTTATCAACTTTCCTTAAACGAAGAAAAGATCAGAAAATAAAGGCACTTCAACTTAAAGCACAAAATATAAATGCTTTCCGCCTGCCTTTATGGAAAAGAACCTTTGATATTTTCTTTTCAGGAATGGCGATATTATGTCTTTCTCCTCTCTTAATATTTACTGCACTAGCTATCCGGATAGAAAGTAAGGGTCCTATTATCTACAAATCCAAGCGCGTAGGAAGTAATTATCAGATATTCGACTTTCTTAAATTCCGTTCGATGTATACTGATGCAGACAAGCATTTAAAGGATTTCAATGCCCTTAACCAATATCAGCAGGAAGATGAGGATATTTGGGGAGAAGAACCGGAAGCGGAAGTGAATGAAGAAATCGATGAAGAAGAAATCCTCTTGATATCTGACGATTTCGTAATCTCCGAAGAAGACTACATAAACAAGAAGTCCAAGGAAAAAAGCAATGCTTTCGTTAAGCTGGAAAATGACCCTCGAATAACTAAGATTGGACGTATTATACGTAAATATAGTATTGACGAGTTACCCCAGCTTATTAATATTTTAAAAGGGGATATGTCAATAGTAGGCAACCGCCCTCTCCCACTCTATGAAGCCGAGTTGCTGACAAGCGATGAACACATCGACCGTTTCATGGGTCCGGCCGGATTGACCGGTTTATGGCAGGTAGAGAAAAGAGGCGAAGCCGGTAAACTTTCTGCTGAAGAACGCAAGCAATTGGATATCACCTATGCAAAGACATTCTCTTTCTGGTCGGATATAAAGATTATTCTGAAAACAGTTACTGCATTCATTCAAAAAGAGAACGTATAATCTCCTTCCAGATGATAGACTCTTATATCTACATAATAGATGATCTGGTATTCTTCTGTACAGGGCTTTTGCTCCTATACCTCTTTGTGATGGCCATAGCCTCACATTTCAAACATATCACCTACCCGAAGGCTCAAAAGGAATATGGTTGCGCCATTCTCGTTCCGGAGGGAAGTATTCTTCCGGATGTGTATAAAGAAGAAGAGTACGAGTTTATCACATACAGCGATCTATATCAGGCAATCAACAGTTTAGACCAGGAACGATACGACCTGGTCCTCTTCCTGTCCAATACAGTATGCGCTTTATCTCCGCAACTCCTGAATAAGATATATAATGCCTATGATGCCGGTGTACAAGCCATCCAACTACATACGATAGTAGAAAACCGCAAAGGCATCCGTAATCGCTTCCGGGCTATACGTGAGGAAATAAAAAACAGCCTCTGTAGAGCCGGCAATACACAATTCGGACTGTCATCCAATTTATTGGGGACTAATATGGCAATCGACCTAAAATGGCTGCAAAAGAACATGAAAAGTTCTAAGACTAATATCGAACGAAAATTATTCCGACAGAATATATACATTGACTACTTGCCGGATGTGATTGTTTATTGCCAGTCCGCACCCGCCTGTCCTTACCGTAAACGTATCCGGAAAACAACTTCCTACTTACTCCCTTCCATATTTGAAGGAAACTGGAGTTTCTGCAACCGGATCGTACAACAATTAACGCCTTCTCCACTTAAATTATGTATCTTCGTAAGTATTTGGACTTCGTTGATTACCGTATATAATTGGACCTTATCATTCGGATGGTGGATTGCACTTTTCGGTCTATTAATCACTTATAGCCTGGCAATTCCTGATTATCTGGTAGAGGACAAAAAGAAGAAAAAACATTCAATATGGAGAAGAAAACACTTAAACAGCGAATTAAAGAAAACCCCGGCTTAAAACAGGCTGTACATCGTTTTATCATGCACCCCGTTAAAACTCGCCCTAATTGGTGGATACGGCTCTTCGATTTCATATACCTGAAACGCGGAAAGGGTTCTGTCATCTATCGGAGTGTACGCAAAGACCTCCCTCCTTTCAACCGATTCTCTTTGGGTAAATATTCTGTTGTCGAAGACTTCTCTTGTCTGAATAATGCAGTTGGCGACTTGACAATCGGAGATTATACACGCATCGGATTGAGAAACACAATCATAGGTCCGGTTAATATTGGCAATCATGTCAACCTGGCACAGAATGTAACGGTCACAGGACTCAACCATAATTATCAGGATGCAGAAAAGATGATTGACGAACAAGGTGTCAGCACACTGCCTGTTGTCATCGAAGATGATGTATGGGTAGGTGCCAATTCGGTCATTCTACCGGGAGTAACTTTAGGGAAACATTGCGTAGTGGCCGCCGGAAGTGTAGTCAGTCATTCCGTCCCACCCTATTCAATATGTGCCGGATGCCCTGCAAGAATCATAAAAACATACGATTTCGAGACTAAAGAGTGGAAAAAAGTAGAGAAAACACCTGCTACTAACCATAAATAGTGAGAATAGCTACAGAATATACCTCATAAAGGTGATTGTGACACATTCTGAAACGCATTATCTTTGCAGTATCAGAATTGAATTAATTAGTCATAATTTTATTACGTAGCCACATTTAAGTAAAAAATGAAATAGAGTCCCGCCGAAGCGATTTCGTCGGGATTTTGTTTTTTATTACCTTAATCCAATCCACAGACTTAAATCCCATATAAATAAAAAACGAGCTAATTCTTTTTATAGAACCACTCGCCACTGCATCAGAAAAGCCTAAAGGCTTTTCCATAGTACCTCAAATTTCCTGAAAACTAATCTTCTTTTTACCTAAAAACGTCTTACCTATTGTTATCCTTTTACCTTCTACTAAAAACTTATCCTATTGAACTAAACTAAAAAACTTTTAATACCTTAAACTGTCTAATCTAATACCTTATTTAATATTTTCTTTTACCTTATAAACTAACAGCAATTTCTCAACTGCTTTGCAAAGGTACGAATATTTTTCGTGTACGCAAACGGTTTTATATTTTATAACACTTCCGCAGGCTATAAATCTTTCACATCGCTCAATGCAACCAGCTTATTTACAATAGCATAGATAGTCAAACCGGCAGCACTATGTATTTGCAATTTTTTGCTAATATTTCTTCGGTGTGTAATCACTGTATGAATCGACAAAAAAAGCTTTTCCGCTATTTCCTTATTTGTCATTCCCTTCACCACACAGATGACGATTTCCTTTTCCCGCTGGCTAAGCGTATCCTGATTATCCATCTCTTCTTCTTCGGAAACCACATTCAATAAACCTGCAATTTTCTTAGAAAGAGTTTCCAAATCATCGAATATCGAAATAGACTCGTCATACTTACCCAATAATGAAGCATCTACAAAAGAAGTAACCAACGCTATTAAACGTATTCTTTTACCGGATATTTCTTCTCGAAACTTAGCTACATCAAAGTAATCACCAAAAGTAGGATTGACAATCAACATCTCGGGACATTGCGTTCGGACACAATCGTGCAAAGCTTCAACAGACAGTAATTCTATTGGTTGTACTTTTACGTTAGAAAGACGCTTCAATGCAGCAGTCAACCCACCACGAATAATTACAGAGGTCTCTGCAATAGCTATTCGAACTACTTCGTTATTTTTCATTTTCCCTAATCCTCCTTTCCAAATTCAGAATAGCAGGAACAAAAATATAGTCCTCAACCTTGCAATGAGATTCCAGTCCGGCTTCGCAAGCATATATGTCGAAAAGAGCCGCGTTCAAAAGATTTTCATTTGTTTTGGCAGGGCAATATTTAATAATGATATTTTTCAGTTCTGTCAATTTCTCCCCTACCTGATCGTGATGCTTGGAAAATGTACTGATCTGATAGTTTTTGGGAGCAACTCCTTTAATCAATGAATCGACATACTTAAATACGGTTTTCTCTTCATAATCCATGTGCTTACGCACCTCTCGTGTATATTCATCGAAAAACTTAAGGATGAGAAAAGCAACATCGTCTTGCGAACAGTCGATTGCCTCGATCAATTTACGACGAATAGCGGGAAGAGAAAAATCCAGAAAATAAATATGTGCCTGCCGCAGATAATCAATCAATGCAGGTATGGAAATATCATCTTTATCTCCATCGAGCCGGGAAAAGCCTTCAGCCATAAAGTTGACTACAATCAGAAAGGTCCGGCAGTCTACTCCATTCAGTTCACACACCTCCTTGACTGTCTTGTCACCGAACCCCAACGAAAGCCCAAAACGACTCATCACTTGCAACAAAGAATAATTATCGCTGATGAGATCAATCATCTTATCAGTTGGCTTATATTTTTGTAAATTATCCATCATACCTATTTATATTAGAGACTGCAAAGGAACGGAATATTTTGCTGAAATACAATCATCATTTATAGGTATTTTAATTCACCGGAAATAGCCAAATACTAATTATATGCTACTATTTTGTAGCGTAACTTTAGGCAAGCTAGTCTTTTTTTAGTAATTTTGTCGCTATCAATTTGTAATTAGTAACTCGTAATTTGTAATTAATAAAATGGCAAACGAACTCGAACTGAAATACGGCTGCAACCCTAATCAAAAGCCTGCCCGTATCTTCATGAAAGAAGGCGAACTCCCCATCGAAGTATTGAATGGACGTCCCGGTTATATCAATCTATTGGATGCATTCAACAGTTGGCAACTAGTGAAAGAACTGAAAGAAGCTACCGGACTGCCGGCTGCCGCTTCTTTTAAACATGTCAGCCCTGCAGGTGCTGCTGTTGCGGTAGAAATGAGCGACACGCTGAAGAAGATTTATTTTGTCGATGACATGAAACTATCTCCATTGGCTACAGCATACGCCCGTGCACGTGGAGCAGACCGTATGTCGTCTTACGGAGACTTTATCGCATTGTCCGACACTTGTGACGAAGAAACAGCACGCATCATCAACCGTGAAGTATCCGACGGCGTCATTGCTCCTGACTATACTCCCGAAGCACTGGAGATTCTAAAGAATAAAAGAAAAGGAACCTATAATGTAATAAAGATAGATCCTGCATACCGCCCGGCTCCTATCGAACATAAAGATGTATTCGGAGTAACTTTCGAACAAGGAAGAAACGAATTGAAGATCGATGAAAGTCTTTTGAAAGAGATGCCTACGCAGAACAAGGAAATCCCGGCTGATGCAAAACGCGACTTAATCATTGCCTTAATCACTTTAAAATATACACAATCCAATTCTGTATGTTATGCCAAAGACGGACAGGCAATCGGTATTGGCGCAGGCCAACAGTCACGTATTCACTGTACGCGCCTGGCAGGAAATAAAGCAGATATCTGGTATTTACGCCAACACCCGAAAGTGATGAACTTGCCATGGATTGAAAAAATCCGTCGTGCAGACCGTGACAATACGATTGACGTTTACATTTCGGAAGATTATGACGACGTACTGGCAGACGGTATCTGGCAACAGTTCTTCACTGAAAAGCCTGAAATACTGACACACGAAGAAAAACGGGCATGGTTGGATACGATGACAGGCGTAGCTTTAGGATCAGATGCATTCTTCCCATTCGGAGATAATATAGAACGCGCACACAAGAGTGGCGTCAGCTATATTGCACAACCGGGCGGATCAGTACGTGACGATCATGTGATTGGAACTTGCGACAAATACAATATGGCAATGGCATTTACAGGCATCCGCTTGTTCCACCATTAAAAAGATCGACCATTTTTTATTCCATATATCCCCATTTATAATGAGAAGGAGACAAATCTTCCATTATAAATGGGGATTTCCTATTTCTTTAAGACCCTCTATCTTTGCAGCGTTACATTTAAAAACGAATCAAAGATGAATAAAATTGGTGTATTTTATGGTTCCACAACAGGAACAACAGAAGACCTTGCCCGTCGAATTGCAGAGAAATTAGATGTACCATCGGCAGATGTATTTGATGTATCCAAGCTAACAGAGGCATTAGTCAATGAATATGATGTATTGGTGCTCGGCTCTTCCACATGGGGAGCAGGCGAACTTCAAGATGACTGGTACGATGGAGTAAAAGTTTTAAAGAAGTGTGATTTATCCCACAAATCTGTAGCCCTGTTCGGTTGCGGCGACTCTGACTCGTATAGCGACACATTCTGTGACGCAATAGGTATTCTTTATGAAGATCTGAAAGATACCCACTGCAAATTCTGTGGAGCAACAGATACTGCAGGCTATACCTTCGATTCTTCCATTGCCGTCGTAGACGGTAAGTTTGTAGGTCTTCCACTTGACGAAGTCAACGAAGATAGCAAAACAGACGAACGTATCAGCGCATGGGCTGAACAAGTGAAACAAGAAATTAGCTAATTTTACCTTAACATAAAAAGAATACTTTGCATCATGGCAACTGAAAGAATCATCCCCGGCGAAATCCGAATTTTTCTTAATCATATTTATGAGTTTAAGAAAGGCGTACGCAACATGGTACTTTACACAATGAGTAAAGAGCACGAAGAATTTGCCATCCGCCGATTGAAAAATCAAAAGATCAGTTATATGATACAGGAAGTAGGTACCAATAAAATCAACCTGTTTTTTGGAAAGGCAGAATGTATGGAAGCCATGCGGCATATCATCATCCGTCCTTTAAACCAACTGACTGCTGAAGAAGATTTTATTTTAGGAGCCATGCTGGGATATGACCTTTGCCAGCAATGCAAACGATATTGCAGTAAAAAAGAAGGTATAAAGATGGCAGTTTAAGCGATAACCTTAGCATAAGTTTAGCTTTGTTTGTATGTAGTTTGTCTGAGTTGAATCGTTTCTGAAAAGGTAGTTTCCTGATGGTAGATATACTCAAGGAAACTGGTTGTAGAAGAAACGATTCGCTCAATTACAAACAAAATCGGTGACACTATGAAATAATAAAGACAACTCTACACACTAACAACAGACAAAGGTGTATATCAGTAAAAATTATCATACTGGAATACACCTTTGTCTGTTTTATTTTATCTACTACTATATTTTTTTTACTCTTTAGATTAAAATTACCTACATATACTGAATTTAAGAAACAACTATGCCTAATATTAGGTATTGCCACATTTTTTAACCTCATCTAACTTTGCAGCCGATAAAATTATTAAAAAGATGAGAAAAATAACAGCAATCGTTATTCTTAGTCTCCTACCTTCTCTTACAATTCCAGCACAGGAGACAAAAGAAATTTCCAAAAGTAGTAATTCTTCTTCTACAGAAGAATATACAAAATTCCGTTTTGGAGGATACGGTGAAATGGTCGCTAATTTTAAAGATTATGGCATCAACCGTTTCTATGGAGGAAACGATGGTAATCCAAAGAAAAACAGGAATACCATTTCAATTCCCCGTTTCGTTTTAGCTTTTGATTATAAGTTCAATTCCAAATGGATACTCGGTGCAGAGATTGAGTTCGAATCTGGTGGAACAGGTACAGCTTTCGAATTAGAAAACACCGAAAACGGTGAATACGAAACAGAAGTTGAAAAAGGAGGTGAAGTAGCTATCGAACAATTTCACATCACACGTTTAATTCACCGCTCCCTCAATGTACGTGCCGGACATATTATTGTTCCGGTAGGATTGACTAACGCACACCATGAACCGATCAATTTCTTCGGAACTTCACGCCCGGAAGGTGAAACAAGCCTTTTGCCTTCTACCTGGCATGAAAATGGTCTGGAAATCTTTGGTTCTTTCGGAAAAGGGTATGCAAGCTTCGATTACCAAGCTATGGTGGTAGCAGGCCTGAACCCTAATGGATTCGATCGTAACACATGGGTAGGTAGTGGCAAACAGGGAATCTTTGAGGAAGACAACTTCACTTCTCCCGCGTATGTATTTCGTTTAGATTATAAAGGAGTTCCCGGTTTACGTGTAGGTGCATCATTTTATTATTGTGCAGATGCAGGAGCCAACTCTGATAAAGAACAGACTTATGCAAACTATGGAAAAATTCCGATAAGAATCTTCACCGCAGATGCACAGTATCGCAATAAATATGTAACGGCACGCGGTAATATCTTATATGGAAATTTAGGAAATTCATTAGGAGTAAGTCAGGCAAATGTCAAATTATCCAATAAATCGCCTTACAGCCGTCTGGCTCCGGTAGCGAAGAATGCCGTAAGTTATGCAGCAGAAGCCGGCATTAATATCCGCTCGGTCTTCGGAGGCAATAAAAAGATTCCGGTAATCTATCCATTTGCCCGCTATGAATACTACAACCCACAAGAGAAAGGGGAAAAAGGGCAAACGATGGAAAAACGTTGCCAAGTAAGTATGTGGACAGCGGGATTAAATTGGTACGCTTTGCCAAACTTAGTGATAAAAGCAGACTATGCAACCCGCCAGATTGGTACAAATAAAGTTTTTGGCGTATCAAAGTCATACAACAGTGAAAACGAATTTTCTATTGGAATTGCCTATATAGGATGGTTTATTAAGAAATAACAAATAATCAATTATTTAATTTTTATATGATGAAAACAAAATTCTTTTATGTCGCAGCCCTAATATTGGGATTAGCATTCACAACAACTTCTTGCAGCAGTGATGATGACAACCCAACAGTAGATCCTGCCAATATTGATTACACTCCTGAAAACGCATCAAGCTGGCATAACTACATGAGAAATGTAGCAGCACTTCTAAAAACAGATGCAACCAATCTCTACAACGCATGGAATTCAAGCTATAAAGGAGGTGAAAGCTATGCTTCCCTGTTCAAGGCTCATAGTGGCTCTCCTTACGCAAGCGCCTTGAGCTGTGTGGAAGAAATCGTGGATAAATGCGCGGAAATTGCCAATGAAGTCGGTACTGCCAAAATTGGTGACCCATACAACTTGTATAAAGCCGGAAATACTGAAGAAGCATTATATGCTGTGGAATCCTGGTACAGCTGGCATTCTCGTGATGACTATACCAATAACATTTATTCCATCCGGAATGCATATTACGGTTCTTTAGACGGTAATATAAATGCTAATTCTTTATCTACTGTTATCGCCGGTGCTAATTCATCATTAGATACCAAGATAAAGAATGCTATCCAAAAAGCGGTAAAAGCCATTCAGGATATTCCGCAACCTTTCCGTAATCATATTCCCAGTAACGAAACGGTAGCAGCTATGGATGCTTGTGCAGAGCTGGAAAGTATACTGAAGAATGACTTAAAATCCTATATTGCAAATAATAGCAACAATATCAATACGGACGCAGTACTTAATCCTGTAGTAACACAATATGTAGATGCAGTAGTAGTGCCTACCTACAAAAGTTTGAAAGAAAAAAATGACGCTCTCTACAATGCAGTAATAGTCCTTGCAGACAATCCGTCAAATAGTGCTTTTGAAACAGCTTGTGATGCTTGGATCACTGCCCGTGAACCATGGGAAAAGAGCGAAGCTTTCTTATTCGGTCCGGTAGACGAAATGGGACTTGATCCTAACATGGACAGCTGGCCTTTGGATCAGAATGCTATTGTACAAATACTGAATTCTCAAAGTTGGAGTGATCTCGAATGGAGTGAAGGTGATGATGAAGCTGCTGTCGAATCGGCACAAAATGTACGCGGTTTCCACACATTGGAATTCCTTCTCTACAAAAACGGTGAACCACGTAAAGTACAATAAAGCTTTATCTTAGCTAAGATATTATTGAGAAGTAAAGGTTGGAATTCAATGATCCACCTTTACTTCTTTGGTATGTTTAAAACATATTATTGAAACAAAGTCAATAAACAATGAATCACTTTCTAAAATATTCATTCTCTTTCTTTTGCCTGTTGGCATGCTCTGCCTGTGATGATGACGGAATTGACATATTGGATATCGAGATTCCGGAGGGCTATGCTCTATCAGCCGGAACATCAACTATTTTCTTGAATTCGTCTGTTGCTTATGACACGCCTGCAGATTGGATAACAGGAGCATACGATGTACGTTTCACCCGAGGTGACAGGCTATATGACGATGTACGTACAAGTAACAACGGTCATGGCGGCGGACTTGGTCCCGTTTATGCCGGTTATTCGTGCGGCAGTTGCCACCGGAATGCGGGACGTACCAAACCCTCTTTATGGACAGAGGGTGGATCGGGCAGCTATGGATTCTCTTCCATGCTAGTCTACATATCCCGTAAAAACGGAGCTTTCTTTCAAGATTATGGACGTGTGCTTCATGACCAGGCAATCTATGGAGTGCAACCGGAAGGCAAACTGTCTGTGGAATACACTTACGAGACATTTTCTTTCCCTGATGGAGAAGCCTACACACTTTGCAAACCCAATTATACTATATCTGAATGGTATGCCGAAGAAATCAAACCGGAAGATTTGTTTTGTACCGTACGTATTCCATTACGCCATGTAGGCATGGGGCAAATGATGGCACTAGATCCTGTTGAAATTGAAGCACTTGCAGCAAAAAGTAATTATCCCGAATATGGAATCAGCGGACGATGTAATTACATCACCGAACGCGGAGTGAGAAGTCTGGGATTGTCCGGCAACAAAGCTCAACATGCCGATTTAACTGTAGAATTGGGATTCTCCAGTGATATGGGCGTTACCAACAGCCGCTATCCGGAAGAAATCTGTGAAGGACAAATACAAGTAAACCAAGGTAGCATGATGGGGCTTTCTTACGACCAACTGGATGTCAGCACAGAAGAGATGGAAAACGTAGATCTCTATATGCAAAGTCTTGGTGTTCCCGCCCGGCGTAATGTAAACGATCCGCAAGTAATCAAAGGGGAACAGAACTTCTATAAAGCCAAATGCCATCTCTGTCATGTGACCACTTTACACACTAAGACACGTGGTAGTGTTTTATTAAATAATACTCAACTCCCGTGGTTAGGCGGTCAAACGATTCACCCTTATTCTGATTATCTATTACATGATATGGGTTCTGAAATTATGGGAGTCGGACTGAACGACAACTATATAAGCGGGCTGGCACGTGGAAACGAATGGCGTACTACCCCTCTTTGGGGAATCGGCTTACAAGAAAAGGTCAACGGACATACTTATTTCTTGCATGACGGACGTGCCCGCAATCTGACAGAAGCCATCATGTGGCATGGCGGAGAAGGAGAAGCATCAAAGAACTTATTTAAGAATATGAGTAAGGAAGACCGGGATGCGCTGATTGCATTTTTAAATTCACTTTAAACTAAAAGTAGTATATATAAAGTAATTATGAAGAGATTTATAATCATTGCCATGCTGACTGCCATAATGCCTTTGGCCGCTATGGCACAACATGAAGAAGATACAGAAAATGGTGTAGTATCATTAGCTGGAAGAGAAGGATTCACTATCGAAACCAAGAAAGGAGATTTTGTATTCAAACCCTATCTGCTCGTACAGACCAGTGCAAACTTCAATTGGTACGACGATGAAGGACTGGATAAAGCATACAATCAAGATAACATAGCCAACTCCGGATTTTCAGTTCCTTACGCCGTACTCGGATTCACCGGAAAGGCTTTCGATAAAGTATCTTTCAACCTTTCCATAAATGCGGCAGCCAGTGGAGGCGCATTACTTCAACAAGCCTGGTTTGATGTTCAACTGAAAAAGCAGTTTGCCATCCGGGTCGGTAAATTCAAAACTCCGTTTTCACATGCCTACCTGACAACACTGGGAGAAACATTGTTACCTAGTTTGCCAGTATCACTGACTGCTCCCGTTATCCTCCCCTATTCTTTGAATGCGGTAACACCCAATATTGGCACCGGATTCGATTTAGGTGTAGAGATTCACGGTTTGGTAGCTGATAAATTCGGGTATGAAATCGGTTTATTCAACGGTACGGGTGCAGCGGTAAATACAGCAACAAAAACATTTAGTGATGACTGGCACATTCCGTCTTTACTGTACGCCGGACGTTTCACCTATATGCCTAAAGGAGTGATGCCCGCTACACAGGGAAATCCGAACAGGCTGAATGAAGACAAAATCATGTTTGGTATTTCTACCTCTATCAATGTAGAAAGTGAAAATGAAAGTACCAATGATTATCGTGCCGGATTGGAGTTTGCAATGCTAAAGAACAAACTTTACCTGGGTGCTGAAGTCTATTATATGAATGTTGGCTTCACAAAAAGACAAAAGATTTCCGAGTCATATAATTACCTGGGCGGCTATGTACAAGGTGGTTACTTCGTTGCCCCCCGTCTGCAAGCAGCTGCACGCTATGATTTCTTCAACCGTAACGGAATGGACACCAATGGTTTTCTAAATATGCCAGCCGTGGGTATGAACTATTTTTTCAAGAACTGTAATCTGAAGTTACAAGCGATGTACCAGTATATTGCCCGTAAAGGTCATGATACCCAACTTGATCGGGATAACGACGATTTAGGTTTGGCAGTACATTCGGCCAGTATTCTACTTCAGTATACATTCTAAATAGCACAAGAAAGGATTTGTTTATGAAAAAATACATTCTTTTCGGAGGTTATCTACTGTTATTGGCATATATCACATCATGCGATGACGGACGTATTTACGAAAAGACAGAGACCCTATCAGAAGAAGGACGCACGCTGAAGATGAGCGGTAAGATCAATGGTATCAGTAAATGGCCCGATGGTTATAGTGTTGTAGTGGCAGGCTTCAATGATGAGAGCGAGTATGCCGTTGTCACCAAAACAATTCCGGCGGTCGAAGATGATGAGATCCAGGTTACGATGACAGGAGTCAGTGATAAAGTAACCACTATTGAATTGTGCGTTATTAATAAATTGAGAAAACGAGTTATCAGTTTTCAGTCAATGGACGACCTTACAGCAGTTGACGACACCATCCTTATGGATGTGGGAACTGTAAATGTAGGTATGTACCATGGCATTCAAGAAAAAGTATTTAATACGACATGCGCACACTGTCATGGCGGAAGTAGTTCGGCAGCAGCCAACCTGTATCTGACAGAAGGCAAAAGTTACGAGGCACTGGTCAACCGCCCGTCGAAGAAAGTAGATGGCATGTTACTCGTCAAGCCGGGCAGTGCGCAAGAAAGCGTATTGCACACATTATTGAATACCACTATTAGTTCAACCTGGGGATACGATCACTCAAAAGAAATAGTATCATCTCCGATTTTGACCCTTATTGACGACTGGATCAATAACGGTGCGCAAGAATAAATAGTTATTTACCCAACTGATATGAACAACAAAAAACAACAGAATATTCAGTCTGAAAAGACGCTAACAGAGATTTTTAAATATAATGCAGGAGGAGAAGCTTCAGAGTATCATATTATCATTCATTCTACTAAACCGGAAGATACATACGAAGAACAGCTGAATGCAGTATTAAACACCTACGATTATTTACTTACCCAAGAATTGAAAGGAGCAGTTGCCATCCTCAAACGTTATTTCCTTAGTGACGCTGCCAATCAGGCAGATACACTACTGGCATTGACAACCGAAGGTTCGGACTGCGCACTTTCCATTGTGGAACAGCCCCCGCTGGACGGAACAAAAATAGCCTTATGGGTTTACCTGTTGACAGATGTACAGACACAAGTCTTACATAACGGGCTTTTTGAGGTGAAACACAGTGCCTATCGCCACTTCTGGGGCGGTAGTGCATTCAATCGTGCCGCCAATTCGGAATACCAGACCCGTCTATTATTGAACGACTATGTGATGCAACTCATGGAACAAGGTTGTAAACTGGCAGACAATTGTATCCGTACATGGTTTTTCGTGCAAAATGTAGATGTGAATTATGCCGGAGTAGTGAAAGCACGTAATGAAGTTTTCGTCACCCAAAACCTGACAGAAAAAACACATTATATTTCCAGCACAGGCATCGACGGCCGGCATGCCGACCCGAAAGTACTGGTACAAATGGATACTTACGCTGTAGCAGGAATGCAACCGGAACAGATTCATTTCCTCTATGCTCCTACCCATCTGAACCCAACTTATGAATATGGAGTAAGCTTTGAACGTGGCACGTATGTAGATTATGGAGACCGCCGACAGGTATTTATTTCAGGAACGGCAAGTATCAACAAC
Organism: Bacteroides sp. LFL-34; assembly: GCF_027257075.1. Classification (NCBI taxonomy): domain Bacteria; kingdom Pseudomonadati; phylum Bacteroidota; class Bacteroidia; order Bacteroidales; family Bacteroidaceae; genus Bacteroides; species Bacteroides sp. LFL-34. Next base: position 33,669 of record NZ_JAPQKZ010000017.1, read on the forward strand.
AAAGGCGATGTGGTATATCCCGGCAACATCCGCAAACAGACAGAACGAATGTGGGAGAATGTGGAAACCCTGTTGAAAGAAGCGGACTGCACGTTTGAAGATTTGGGACAAATGATTGTATATCTGCGTGACATAGCCGACTATACAGTTGTTAAAGCAATGTATGACAAACGTTTCCCACATACTCCTAAAGTATTTGTTCATGCTCCGGTATGCCGTCCCGGATGGTTGATTGAGATGGAATGTATGGGAGTGAAAGAATGTAAGAACAAGGAATACGCTCCATTTTAATATCATAAAAGATTATACAGTTGAAAAGGTTACTTATTATCTTATATATCTGTCTGGTGGGACTACTCGCTGTGACTACTTTCGTAGAACAAGCGTATGGGACAGATTTTGTAGAAAGAAATATATATCATACATGTTGGTTTTGTTGTTTGTGGGGAACAATTGCCACCATTGCACTTGTTGCTCTCATCCGACGCGCTTTATGGCGACGGTTCCCCATATTGTTGTTTCATGGCTCTCTCCTCGTTATCTTGGTGGGGGCCATGATTACGTTTATCGGAAGCAAAAAAGGATACGTACACTTGCTTCCGGGGGCAACGATAGACAGTTTCCTGGAATCGGAAAGCGGCAGAAAAGCTGATCTGCCATTCACAATACAACTAGATAGTTTCCGTATAGCATACTATCCCGGAACAGAAGCACCGGCAGACTACATCAGCTATATCACCTACTCTCTTCCCGGACAGAAAAATGTTCTATTACACGAACAGATTTCAATGAATCGTATATTTACATCACAAGGTTTCCGTTTCTATCAGTCATCTTTCGATGATGACGGAAAAGGGAGCTGGCTGACTGTCAATTATGATCCATGGGGAACAGGAGTGACTTACGCAGGATATATCCTGCTCGGTCTCTCCATGATTTGGCTACTATTTTCCCGCAGTAGTGATTTCCGACGCCTGCTAAACCACCCGCTACTTAAAAAAGGAGGTGTATTTATACTGTTTATTTTCTGCCTTGCAGGTAACATGCAAGCACAAAAAAAACTCCTTCCTGCATTGAAACGAACACAAGCGGACAGTTTAGCACAGGAACAGGTTATTTATCACGACCGGGTAGTACCTTTCAACACATTAGCCCGTGATTTCATTCAGAAACTGACAGGAGAAGCTTCATATAAAGGATTGACACCTGAACAAGTGATAGGTGGCTGGTTACTTTATCCGGAAGTGTGGAGAAATGAGCCATTGATATACATCAAAAATACAGAATTACAGCATTTATTAAACTTACAAACACCTTATGCTCGATTAACTGATTTATTTGACGGTTCTGTTTACCGTCTTCGTGAACATTGGCAACGTGAACAAGGACAACAAAACAAACTCGCCAAAGCAATCCAGGAAACAGATGAAAAAGTAGGCCTGATCCTGATGTTGGAAAAAGGAACATTCATCCATCCATTACCCACTGATGGCAGCGTGCAACCTCTCTCCGAACTGGAAGTGAAAGCAGAATTACTCTACAACCGGATTCCGTTCAGCAAGATTCTTTTTATGATAAATCTGTCATTGGGAGTGTTGTCTTTCCTGCTTCTACTTCATAACAGCCTGCAAAGAAATATCCTCTCGCTCAAAGCCAAAACGATTTCCCGCACAGCAGGAACTTTCTTTTCTGTTGCACTCTATCTTGCTTTCATATTCCATTTAGCAGGATATTGCCTGCGCTGGTACATCGGCGGTCGTATTCCACTTAGCAACGGTTACGAAACCATGCAGTTTATGGCTCTTTGTATTCTTTTGATAGCCTGTCTGCTCCATCGAAGATTTTCATTTATACTTCCATTCGGATTCCTCCTCTCCGGCTTTGCTTTGTTGGTTTCCTATCTGGGACAAATGAATCCCCAGATAACCCCATTAATGCCGGTGCTCGTCTCTCCATGGCTAAGTATTCATGTTTCATTGATTATGATGTCTTATGCCCTATTGGCATTCATCATGCTAAACGGAATACTGGCATTATGCCTCCGGAAAAAAGAATCGGAAAACAATGTCTCCGGAAACGACGCTATACAAGACAACCGGATAGAACAGTTGACGCTAGTCAGCCGCTTGCTGCTCTACCCTGCCATCTTCTTTTTAGGAGCAGGCATCTTTCTGGGAGCAGTTTGGGCAAACGTTTCCTGGGGACGATACTGGGCGTGGGACCCGAAAGAAGTATGGGCACTGATTACTTTTCTGGTATATGGAGTAGCCTTCCATTCACAAAGTCTGCGCATTTTCCGCAAGCCTCTATTCTTCCATATCTATATGATTCTTGCTTTCCTGACCGTCTTAATGACCTATTTCGGGGTAAATTATGTTCTTGGAGGGATGCATAGTTATGCAAACGCCTGAACCACTATATATAGCTAGTAATTGATAGAAGAATACCCATTTTAGGGGATTGCGGGAAAAGCGGAAAGCCCCTATCTTTGCAGTATCAGAATTAAATTAATTAGTCATAATTATATTACGTAGCCACATTAAAAATACATAGAAATCGGCCGAAGTGATTCACCCGCATTTCTTTTATTTGGTTGTTAAGTTGAAAAACCATATAATGTATTCATTTTGGAATATGAATAGATGACATATTCTAAAAGAGGCAAGGACGTTCGGTTTGTGAAAGCCGGACGTTTTTTTATATCAGTAAGAGAATAAAGTGAGAGAGCTCATGCATTCATGAGCTCTTTCCAACCAGCCGTTTCAAAAGCGATATACTCCGCTATAAACTTCTCCATCTCTTCTTTCTTCACAGGATGCAACACCAGCTCTTCGAGTAGGGCAAACAACCATACCGTATTCAGGTGAATAAAGAAGTTAGTTATTGCTATATTGATATGCGGATATTTCTGCTTCATTCCTTGAAAAAAAACAGAAATCGTACGCGTCATCAAATCTGTATATTCAGAACGGAAGTTCTCCAAAACAGAACCTTGTGCCTGAAAAAGCAGCAACCGCAAACGGTCACGATGTTCAGAGACCAATCTGATATATTCCCGTACAGACATTTTCTGATAATCCGAATCCATAAAGACGTCTATCGTCATCTGATCTGCATCGTGATTATAAATCATAGCATACAGATCATTCAATACCGGTTTCAGAATCGTACGGAATATCTCATCCTTATTGGTGAAATAATGATAGATATTACTCACCGTCACCCCTGCCCTCGAAGCTATTTCACGCATAGAGGCATCCTTGTATCCCTTTTCCAGAAACACTTCTTCGGCTGCCTTCAAGATTCCCTCTTGTATATCTCCTTTCAAAAATTGCATAGTATCGTTGCTATTTATCAATTCATATTTGTAACCTGTCTGTTCACCATCCGGGCAAATATACCATTTTTCTTTTTCAATTCCTCCGGTGTTCCCATTTCAGCAACACTTCCATTCTCCAATACTACAATTTTGTCGGCATTGGCAACGGTGCGCATACGGTGCGCAATAATCAGCACCGTTTTGTTACGTACCAATTCAGATATACCTGCCTGTATCTTGGTTTCATTCTCAACATCAAGCGAAGCCGTAGCCTCATCCAACAGAACAATCGGAGCATCCTTCAACAAAGCGCGGGCAATGGAAATACGCTGACGCTCACCGCCGGATAATGTTTCTCCATTCTCACCGATAATCGTCTGGTATCCCTGCGGCATTTTAGTGACAAACTCATCACATTGTGCCAAGCGGGCAACTCTCCGGACTTCCTCATCCGTAGCATCCCGTTTGCCAATACGGATATTATCCATAATGGAAGCATTGAAAAGAACTACATCCTGAAAGACAACGGAATAGTTTTTCAACAAAGTTTCAGGATCAATCCGACTGATATCCTGCCCGCCGAGGGTAATCTTTCCCGACTGGATATCCCAGAAACGTGCCGCCAACCTGGCCGCCGTACTCTTGCCACTACCTGAAGGACCAACCAAAGCCGTTTTTTCACCTTGCCGGGCAATAAAAGACAAGTTATTCAGAATTTGTTTTCCCTGCTCATAAGCAAAGTCTACCTGTCTGAATTCGATATCATAACCTTGAGGAGTGAATTCGGTAGTCCCGTTTTGTACCGGCAATGCTTCCATCTCATTCATTCTATTGATACGCACATCCAAATAGAACAAAGCGGCAATATTATTCATCACCTCACTGACCGGAGCATACACACGCGACCCGATAACCATAAATATAAGATAGGTAAACAAATCAACCGTACCCGAAGCCAAGAGATTGGCACCAACGATAATAACGCTTGCCAGTCCGAGTTTCAATACACTCTGGGAACCGTTTACCAACATGCCGAGCACCAGTTCATTACGAGTCAATACCTTTTCATAGGTATCAATGCTCGCATCCAGTTTTTCCAGATAGTCTCTCTCCTGATTGTAGGATTTTATCTCCTGAATGGTATCGAGTCCTTCCTGGATATGCTCGGTCACCATCCGCTTGTTCAGATAATTACTTTCATTGCTTTTCTGTATTTCCTTCTTCGAGAAAAGAAGGATTGCGGCAGCAAGCGGCACTACCCAGAACAAAGCAATCGTCAACTGCCAGTTATAAAATGCCATGCCGACGGTAATAAGCAGAATACTGATAATGGAAGCAAACAACTGGGGAACCGCATGCGAGAAAGTATGCTCGAGATCAGTGCAGTCATCCATAATCGTGGCGGTGAGGTCGGAAAGATTCTTTTCGCCAAAGAAAGCCAGAGGCAACTTGCGAAGTTTTTCCGCCAATGAGATACGCCGGTTTGCACTCTCATCATAAACGGTGGTATAGGTACTACGATATTGCAATACCGCAAATATATACATGACTATCATAAAGACAATACCGAGTATGCTATAATAGAGAATACCATGCGTCACCGAAGCCGAAGGCTGAAACACAGGACGAAGATATTCCTCAAGAAAAAGAAAAACAAATACCGCCGGCAACATCAATACAATATCGAGCAGTGTAGTGAAAAACACACCTTTACAGAAATCTTTCGCTCCTTTAGTTGAAAGGGCAAAACGTCTTTTTATTACTTCAATCATTAGAAACCTCCTTTCCTATTGTCCAGCGAACAGATTGCTGGTATTCATTCCACATATGATAATAGATGCCTTGTTTTCCAAGCAGGTTGGCATGTGTACCTTGTTCCGCAATCTTCCCCTTGTCAATGACGAGGATATTGTCGGCATCAGTGATGCTTGAAAGACGATGAGCAATCATCAATACGGTTTTTCCTTTTGTCAGTTCTTTCAAGGCTTGCTGGATGAGATGCTCATTTTCGGGGTCGGCAAAAGCAGTCGCCTCATCCAGTACAATGATGGGAGCATTTTTCAGGATTGCACGTGCCAGTACGATCCGTTGCTGTTCCCCGCCGGAGAGATATGTTCCCTCCGTACCAATCTTCGTATTCAGTCCGAGCGGAAGTTTATTGATAATTTCCCGGCATTGTGCCATATCTACTGCCCGTTCCACTTCCTCCATTGTCGCGTCGGGATTACCATATTTGATATTTTCGAGCAGAGAAGTCTTGAACAGCTTTGTATTCTGGAACACGAAAGAAATATATTTCATCAGTTCTTCGGGAGCGATTTCTCTTACATTGATGCCACCTATTAAAACTTTCCCTTCCGTTGCCTCCCAGAAACGGGGAACTAGACGGGCAATCGTTGTTTTCCCTCCGCCCGAAGCTCCGACAAGAGCTACTGTGTTTCCTTGCGGAATAGTGAAACTAACATCATCCACCGCCTTTTGATTAGCTCCCGGATAGCTGAAGGAAATTTTTTCGAACTGAATACTGAATTCCTTTACCGGTTGTGGATGCTCTACAACAGTCAGGTGCTCATAAGCAACCAGATTCTCAAGACGTCCGATAGCTTCACTCGCCTGCCCCAAAGCCTGATTGAGATACATACTCTTCATGATACTTTGGGAGAATACAGGAGTAATGAGAACAAACAGGAAGAAATTAAGTAATACCGATGCATAATTACCTGAATAACCAATCAGCAAAATAGCCAACGGAGCAAGGAAAAACACAAAACCATTGATTATTACGGTATAGAGCGACATCGGCTTCTCCCACATTCGTGTATAGCCGAATACCATTTTATTATAATTCATGATACAGCGGTGAAAGTTTTTGAAAGAGTAAATAGTCTGCTGGAAAACCTTCACTACGGGAATTCCTCTCACATACTCTACAGCTTCGGTATTCATTTCCTCCAGAGAGGTCATGTAGCTTTTCATAAACTGCCGTCCCTCCGCATTCATCATAAAACCCATAACCAGCATGGCAATAATTACAGGGACGATACATGCCAGACCGAGTATCCAATCGAACACAAAAATCAGTATGGCAGCTACCAACGGCACTAGAAAAGTAGCCGCAAGGTCGGGCAACTGATGTGCCAGAAAACTATGGGTAACCCCTGCATTGTCATCTATAATCTTGCGAATACGTCCGCTCGTATTAATGTCAAAGAAGCCGAGAGGCATACGCACTATCTGGCGCATGGCTTCTTTACGCAAATTCGATTCAACCCGAAAAGCTGCAAGATGCGAAGACATCAATGCGGCAAAATAAAGGACGATGCTCGCCACGGCCATGCCTGCCGCCCACCAGGCATACGTCACCACATTACCGGAAGAGGTTATCTCTCCGTGTTCAAGCAGTTCTCTCACAATCAGCCAAATAAGGATATAAGGCAACATGCCCGCCAGGGCACTTAGGGCAGACAGCAGCATTGCCGCAGGCAAAAGCACTTTCCGTTTACCCATGTAGTTCTGAAGTTTTTTCAATGTACTCATAACGTACGTTCAATCTATATTAAGTTCGACAATCATTTAACTTATCGCTTGTTTTCAAAAAAGAACAATATTCGAAATCGTTCAAAAAAAAGAGAGCTTATATTTCTATAAGCTCTCTTCATCCCATTCAATCCGGTGCATGTGCACCTTTGATATATGATTAATCTCGACTCGTCTCTCACTGATTCGCATAAGTTTTCAAATATTTTCTGCAAAGGTACAGCTCGCCGGCAAGACGGACAATACCTAAAAATAATGAAATTTGCTATTCATGTTTCAGCCATGCACTTGGCAATACTTCTTTTTCACCTTTTTCATTCACCAGTTCCATCTGCAATACGCCTCCGTTACAATCGAAGTAACGTACCTCTATCGGATGAAGCCCGGCTTTCAAAGCCTTCTGCACAATAATCTCTACCGGCGAATGTGCTCCATCATTATCTCCCAACAATTCACCGTCAAGCATTAATGTGCTACCGTCGTCCGAGAGAAGGGCAAATGTATAGATACCATCGGCAGGAACTTCCAGATAGCCGGTCAATACCAGACCGATATTTCCTTTCACCTCTTCGGGAATGGATACCGATTCCACCACATACTCCCCTTTGACAGGAGCTGCATCAATATCCGCACAAAGATTACCACGGAAATCGTGCCATACTGCTTTCAAGCCGGGCTGCAAAGCAGCCGGAGCAGTCACCGCCTCCGCATAAGGAGCCTTTACATACTTGGTACGCACCGCATCCGAAGGAGAACCATCCGGACGAAAAGTGCGGAAAGCGAAATCCGTAGTCTTCCCAACTTCCAAAGCACCGTTATAAAGAGCTGATTCTTTGGTAGGCATACTGCCGTCTGTCGTATAACGTATTTCAGTACCGGGTAACGGGCAGGTCAATTCCACAGTTGTTTCATCAATAAATGCATTCACTTTATAGAATCCCTGCAAATCAGGCACCCTATAATTTACCCTCATCACATCCATCCGCTTAAATTGCGGAACAAGCTGACGATAAAATTCTTCGAGACCCGGTTTAGCTGTCGGCTCCGCCCAAGCTATTTCACTCAACGCTATCATACGGGGAACAATCAAATATTCAATGCGCTTCATTGTCGGAATCCATTCAGCCCAGAGATTCGCCTGCACACCCCAGATATATTTCTTCTGTTCCGGCGATAACCGCTCGTCTGCACACGGATCATACGCAAGTATTTTCTTTACTGAATTCTGATCCTGCGCATAATCGAAATAGAAATATTCATTCGGACAAGCAATCACTTTCTGCTTTTGTGCAGTTGCCGTAGGCAATGCATCTTTCGCCCAACTTCTCCACCAGGTAATGGCAGCATCGGAAGATAATCCGTCGGATACCACTTCATCCCAGCCTATGAGTTTCTTTCCGTTGGCAAGGAAGAATTTCTCCATGTCACGTACAAACCATGCCTGAAGTTCTTCTACCGAACCCAGTTTCTCCGTACGAATCCGTTTCTGACAAAGAGGACATTTCTTCCAGTTGGCTTTTTCCACTTCATCACCACCCATGTGCACATATTCATAAGGGAAAAGTTCAAAAACTTCTTTGAACACATTCTGACAGAACTCCAGCGTTGTATCTTTGCCCGGACAGATAGGAGAAGAGAAAGTTTTCCCCCACCCGATTAATCCGTCACACACCAATTCCGGATATTGACCGATAGCTGCCAGGAAATGTCCCGGCATATCGATCTCGGGAATGACATCGATACCTCTTTGCGTAGCATAGGCTACTATTTCTTTTATATCATCATGAGTGTAATAACCTCCATACAGCGTATCTCCTTCCACAATGCGTATCTTATCTTCCGGAATCAGGAAATCGGTATTATCTTCTTCTTTCGCACGTGCCATACAGGTACGATCCTGCGTATTGAATTTACGCCAGGCCCCTTTTTCTGTAAGCAACGGGTATTTCTCGATCTCTATACGCCAACCCTGATCGTCGGACAGATGCCAGTGGAACTTATTAAGTTTATACAAAGACATCAGATCTAATACATGCTTCACTTCTTTTTTATTCCAGAAATGGCGGGAAGCATCCAACATAAATCCACGCCATTCAAACCGTGGCGCATCTTCTATTTGCACGACAGGGATAGAATAATTCTGTTTCTCTCCCTGCACTTCTATCGTTGCAGGAAGCAACTGGCGAATAGTAGTAATAGCAGAAATAATACCCGAATAGTCAGTTGCCTCTACCCGAATATACTCCGGTGTAGACTCAAGTTTATAAGAGCTAGGCTTTCCAACAGTATCCTTCAACTGAAAATACATATCTACCTGACTCTTATCGGTAGTGACTTCAACAGAAGACGATATGACATTCCGAAGAATCTCCTGCAGATACCCGGCAGCCGGAAACAAGGACTGATCGGAAACCCCAATCTTCATTCCATCTTTTAAAACAAACGAGCCAGACTGCTCGGTCAGACTAACGGGGGTAGGTAAGATTGCAATCTCTTGCTTGACGGTAGGCGTGCAAGAAGAAAAAATACAAGCTGACACAATGAGAAAAGAGCTACTTAGTTTTTTGAACATGCGGTTAACTATTTAATAAATTAATTGTCCTGTTTTTAATTGACCATCTATATATAATACAACTAAAACGTATAAACTACTAAAAAGGCAGAAAAAGTTTTTTGCGACTTCATATCACAGACTCCTATTAATGTTTATCTTTGCTCCCCAATCCCATTACAAACAATTATAAAGAGTCACTTCAATGTCAAGAGAGAAAATACTAATCACAACCTCGTGGATCAGCACAATTGGCAATGCAATCTTGTCCGTATCCAAAATCATAATCGGTTTATTTGCCGGTAGTTTAGCCGTAGTCGGCGACGGTATCGACTCGGCAACCGACGTCGTTATCTCTATCGTTATGATTTTTACGGCACGCCTCATCAACCGCCCTCCTTCAAAGAAATATGTATTCGGATATGAGAAAGCGGAAGGGATCGCAACAAAGATTCTATCACTCGTGATATTTTATGCCGGTGTACAAATGTTGCTATCATCCACTAAAAACATCTTTTCAGATGAAGTGAAAGAGATACCATCGGCTATCGCCATCTATGTCACTATATTTTCTATTATCGGTAAACTCTTACTGGCTTCATACCAGTACAAACAGGGAAAGAAGATCAACAGTTCCATGCTCACGGCAAACGCTATCAATATGCGTAATGATGTTGTCATTTCAACCAGTGTTTTGTTAGGATTGATATTTACTTTTATCTTCAAATTGCCGATACTCGATTCGATAACAGGATTGATAATCAGTCTCTTTATCATCAAATCTTCCATCAGCATCTTCATTGATTCCAATGTGGAGCTAATGGACGGGGTGAAAGATGTCAATGTATATAATAAGATATTCGAGGCTGTAGAGAAAGTGCCCGGTGCCAGTAATCCGCATCGCGTCCGGTCACGAATGATAGGGAATCTCTATATGATTACCCTTGATATAGAAGTGAATCCACAAATCACGATCACGCAAGCCCATGAGATTGCCGATGCAGTGGAGAAGAGCATCATTAATTCGGTAGATAATGTATATGACATTCTGGTACATGTGGAACCTGCCGGTAAATGTCAGACAGGAGAAAAATTCGGGGTCGATAAAGATATGGTTTGATCCATCTCTACACAGAGTTTCTTTCACTTTCCTCTATCACCTATCACCGACACTTCCAAAAGCTCTTATTCATGGGGATTTCAGGGGTGGTGACAGGTTGTTTGCAACCTATCACCGCATCTATCACCTATCACCGCCCGATCAATCAATGATTAACAAGGAGAAAAGAACAAGTCTCTATACGACATATTAGTTTCAGCCGCTTGAAACTTTTAGTTTCAAGGCTTGGAACAAAGTGTTTCCCGGTGTGAAACAAATCGTTTCAAGCCTTGAAACAAAGTGTTTTTTCAAGATGCGCAAATATAGTGCAAACCTATTAAAATTCAAATAGTTATAAAACTAATGTTTTAATCGGATGTGGTGAATAAAGCTAAATAGAGCATATTTGGGAGTGAGTTATGTTACTTATCTGTTACCTCTTCCAATTTGCCTACTAATCGGATATAAGGCATTAGTTTTCAATATATTGCATTATTCTTCATAACTTCAAATACCTCAACAGTAATTAAATTTGTAACTAAAAAAGTTGAGTTATGAGAAGTACATTCAGAGTGTTGTTTTACACTAAAAATCAATCGATTAAGAATGGTAAAGTACCTGTAATGGGACGTATTACCATCAACAAGACCACAGCTTGCTTTAGCTGTAAGAAGGAGGTGTCTATTTCTTTATGGGACGCCAAAGCTAATAGGGCTAAAGGGAAATCCGAAGAAGCTAGAATGTTAAACCAGGAACTTGATAATGCCAAAGCCCAAATTGCCAAGCATTACCAATACATATGCGATCATGACAGTTTTGTCACAGCCAAGAAAGTCTATAGCCGCTATGTCGGTTTTAAAGAAGATTCCCACACCCTTATGGAGCTTTTCAGGGAACAGCTTGAGTCATACAAGGAGAAAGTAGGCAAGGAAAAGGCAAAAAGCACCTATCTTGGTTTAGTAGCCGATTATAAGAGCGCATTGCTTTTTTTGAAAGACAAAAAGAATGTTGAGGACATTGCACTTGATGAACTTGACAAAGATTTTATTGAAGACTATTATAATTGGATGTTGGGCACATGCGGCTCGGCCAGTTCTACAGCATTCGGACGTGTTAATACCATGAAATGGCTAATGCATATCGCTCAAGAGAAAGGTTTAATAAAAGTTCATCCCTTCACGGGTTTTGGATGTAAGCCGGGATATAAAAGACGTTCATTTCTCTCTGAAGAAGAACTGCAGAGGCTTATACATGTAGAATTGAGGTATAAACGTCAGCAGGCTATGCGTGACATGCTACTTTTCATGTGCTTCACAGGCCTCGCCTTCGCAGATCTGAAAGCAATTACTTATAAGAATATCCATACAGATTCTGATGGTGGCACATGGCTCATGGGAAACCGTATAAAAACAGGCGTAGCATACGTCGTGAAATTATTACCTATAGCAATTGAACTTGTAGAAAAGTATAAGGGTGATAACAAAAAGAAAGATTCTCCTGATTGCGTTTTCCCCGTCGGTGATTATGAAACCATGAAAAGTAGTTTTAAGGTTTTAGGGAAAAAGTGTGATTGTAATGTAAATATCACCCCTCATATCGGGAGACATACCTTTGCAGTTTTGGCTATATTGAAAGGCATGCCGTTAGAAACTTTGCAAAAAGTATTAGGACACAAATCGATTCTTTCCACACAAGTCTATGCTGAACTGATCAATCCGAAGGTTGGGGAAGATACGGATAGGATGTGCGACAAGATTGGTTCCGTGTATCGCTTGGCCAATTAGAATAAGTATGAAAAAACACCCTTCAGCAAATGTTGAAGGGTGTTTTTCGTATTCAGGCAGGTTGCTTATTTCAAGTAACGCCTGAAATCTTTATAGTTCTTTTTTAGTACCTCGTATAGCCCGCTTTCCGGATAGAGCAGTTTACCCCCGACAGAGGTAATTGAGGTATAAGGTATTGCCTTTTCATCCCGTAGTGTTTGTAATGTACGCTTGGAAACATGAAGCATCCGGCATACCTCATCTCCACTCAGATAATGTTCGTCTGCAATCGTCGGACGTATCCGTGCCGCAGCAGCCTCCAGATTTTTTCCTGTCCGTTTGATCCATCCGGTAAGTTCCTTGAACTCTTCCGAATCTTTAGTGATAATGTCTGCCATACTCTTTATTTTCTTTTTTTGATTAGTCCTTCCTCCAGAATTTGCTGGATGTCCACTTCTTTATAAAAGAATTTTCCACCGATATTAGAATAAGGAATCAGCCCGTTATCCCGGTAAGTCTGCAGTGCCCTTTTGGAAATATTGAGAGCCAGGCACACATCCTGCGCATCCAGTCACTTGTCCGGTGTTACGGGGGCTATTTTCTTTTGAAAGTCCATCATTTGCACGGACAGCATACTTAGTTGTTTCTTCAAGTCCTGATAAGCACTTGTTTCGATAATTGTCAGTTCCATGATTTATAAATTAAATTGTGAATAATGAAATTGGGTGCAAGATAAAGGGAATATTACTATAAATCAATCGTTTAGTTTCCAGTGTCGTTAATAGTCATTAATAGTCATTTTTTGTCAGCGTAGCTTTTCTTATACTTTTTATTTAACGGGGGAGTCGTGAAATCCGACATCCCTTATACAAATGGTAACTCTTTCATCTTTTTTCCTTTTTTGCCCTGCCACATTTCTTTATGATATGGATTTCTTCGGAGAAATCAGAAATATGAGTATCTTTGGAACGAAATATAGATTTAAATGGCAGGCAATAGCCTTCCAATTAGATATAGACATAACATTCGCAGAATGTCTCAAGACGGAAATCTGGTAAATTTCAATGAATAGAGGCTTTTTGTGTATTGCTTATGCTATGCTTTGTCATAGCGTGGCTTACACAGCTACTATTCATAGGTTTACCAGAACCTCCGTCTTGGAGTTGGGTAAGGCCACGCTTTCTCAAATACTTCTGCCGAATAATATTTATAGGTTAAATATTATACTTATGGCAAAACTCCAATTACTTGCAATCACTACTCTTGACGGATACCTCTTCGACAGGACTGTTTCTTCCCCTTTGTGGGATAATCCGAACAAATATGGCCTCACCAAAATACGGGAACGTGCTACACAGACTCTCGGGCCGGATGTATCTTTCATCTCATTGACACAATGGAAAAAGAAAAATGAAGGTATTTATTTCATAGAAGCGGCTCCGGATACAATTTCCGTTATAAGCAGCATGTTCAGATACTGGTTGGTGGATGAAATCATCCTTTTTGTCGCACCGTATATCCAAGGGGACGGCATACGTCTGTTTACAGAAATTCCCGGTCCTTCCTCATGGGAAATGACCGGGAACAAATGTTTCAGATCCGGTATTTGCAGGCTGGCCTACAAACGGATTGAATAACCTGCAATTATCTTCTTATCCTGACTGACTTGGTTTAGACAGGCATCTTATATTTCTCCCAATATTTTCTTGCCTTGTCCGGTCCTATCCAGTTCCGTTGGTCATCGATTCCCCTGTCCGAGAGTTGTTTCCTGACCAGCTTCTGGATATCAATCTCCCCTTTGGCTATCTTGATCAGCAGTTCGGAAGCAATCGTATTCAGCATTAAGTCCGGATTCAGTTCATCCGGTATCTCTTCCATTTCTTTTTTCATAAGTCGCTTCTTTATTTTTTAGGTTTATTATCCTTGAAAGTCATCTCAATCCTGTAATTGTCATCCAGCTCGAGTGATGCCTCATACTTCTTTCCTTTCTTGCTGGTAAACTTCAGATATCCGGTACGTTTCCCCGATAGCAGCAGGAGCATCTGATTATCCGTCAGTTCCCTGCCGTTGAACGTTCTAAATAACAGGAACCCACAATTGGGATCGCTGCATTTGGCGACCTTGTTAAAGACGATAATCGTTTCTGCTCCGCATTTGGGGCAGTTACAATGTGGCAAGTCCGGATGGTTAAGTTTCAGGGCAAGCAGTTCCGAGGTGATTTGTTGGGTATAGGAATTGATGCTCTGAGTAAATGTTTCCGTGGAAACTTTGCCGGTTTCGATTTCATGCAAGGCGCATTCCCACCCTCCGGTCATGCTCACGTTGGCGATCATCTTCTCTTTTACAATATCATATACTTCCAGTCCTTTGGGAGTGGGAATCAGTGACCGTCCGTTTCTTTCCACGTAGTGTCTGGCAATGAGCAGTTCGATGATTCCGGCACGTGTAGCCGGTGTACCCAAGCCGGAATCCTCCATTGCCTCTTTTTCCTTTTCATCGTCCAATGTTCTGCCACAACCTTCCATCGCAGCAAGCAGGCTTGCCTCAGTGAATATGGGCTGCGGTTTGGTTTTCTTGACCAATGTATCAATACCGAGCACGGGCAATATTTCGTCTTCCTGAAATTCGGGCAGAAGACTTCCTTCTTCTTTCTCACTGGGTTCGTTATAGATGCCTCTCCACCCCGGAACTTTGATTTGGCTTCCTTTTATCCCGAAAAGAACGCCGTTACAGTCCGCTTGTACGGATACCGTTTCTTTCAGGCATTTGCCGGAGAAAGCCTCCAACATGCGTCCCGCGATCATGGAATAGATATTCTGCTCGTCAAGGGAAAGCCTCTGGGGATAGTTCTCCGTAATGATTAACGCATGATGGTCCGTCATCTTGCTATCGTCCACACAGTGCCGGTTTAAAGGCTGGTTACAGAGGTTTTCCGCATGCCATGTGAAACGGGGATGTTGCTTAAGCAGGCCGATGAGGGAAGGGACTTGTTCGAAGATGTCTTCTGTGATATAGCTACATCCGGTACGGGGATACGAAATGTAGCCTCCTTCATATAATTTTTGAGCAATGTTCAGCGTCTGTTCTGCGGTCAGTCCGAGTTTGGTATTGGCACTTCGTTGCAGGGCGGTCAGGTCATAAAGTAGCGGAGCTTCTTCTGGAACCTCTTTCTTCTCCACTTGCACCACTTTGGCTGTCGTCTCTTCATACACTTTTTTACGGTCCACATCGAGTTTTTCCGGTGTATCATATTTCCCGGTACAGGTTAAGACGAGTTCTTTCCCTGCTTTCGTTGTCCGTAGCTGTAGCAGATAATAGGGTTTGGCTATAAAATCCCTGTTGTCCAGATATCGACGGCAAATCATGCCAAGTGCCGGTGTCTGTACTCTTCCCAGAGAATAGTTACTCTTGCCTGCAGCCATGCTCAAAGACAGGCTGGCATTCATACCGACGACCCAATCTGATTCTCTCCTGGCTTTAGCGGCACGGTACAGGTTGTCAAACTCCTTACTTGATTTGAGGCTATCAAATCCTTCCCGTATCGATTTTTCTGTCATGGAAGATATCCACAAGCGTTTGGTTTCCTTATGATATCCCAGATATTCAAGCACATATCTCATAATTAACTCTCCTTCCCGCCCTGCATCAGTACAGGATATCACTTGATCAGCCTGACCCAACAGTTTACGGATTACTTCCAATTGTTTCAGAGCCGTCGGATCAGCCTTGTATCCATCTTCGGTTTTAATCTGACGGACAACCAGTTTGAACGGGTCGGGAATAATAGGCAGCATCTCCTTTTCCACATGGACAATGCCGTAGTCTTGAGGCAGGGCCAATGCCAACAGATGGCCGTAAGTTCATGTGACGGCATATCCGTTCCCACTCAAGTATCCTTCCTGTTTCTCCGTTACGCCCAGGACCCGGGCAATGCTGCGTGCCACCGAGGGCTTCTCACAAATACAAATTGTTTTCATGTTACTTTCTTTTTTAATATGAATGACTATTTAATTTTTACACTCTTGACCTTTGATTTTTCTTTCCGTACCCTTTTCTTCGGTTCTTTGGGAATGGAGAGCTTCTCTTTCTTTTCCGATACTTGTATGCTTTCCGTCAGATTCGGCAGGGGTATTTCCTTTGCCGGAAAACGGCTGATTAAATCCATTGAGATTCCTGACATTCCCGCATTCAGTTTCACCTGATCTGCCGGTTGGAGGTATTTCTCCCCGTTCTTTCCGGTTGCCAGTTCGTACATGACTGTTTCACGGCCCTGGAGGATTCCTTCGTAATTTTGGTAAGGAAGGTTTGATTCAGACAGTCCGTTCTGCTGAAGCATCCCACAAATCTCATCGGGTGGCAATCCTCCGAACTTCCGGTCAAAAGGAGAAGAAAGAATGTACTTGTATGTTGCCAGAAGCTGCTTTTCATGGCTCATATCGGGACATCCTTCATATTCCTGCAGTTGTTTGATTTTCTTTTCAATGCTGTTCAGAGCTTTGAAAGTATGTCTGTCCTTATTCTGAATAGGCATACTACCCATTCGGACCAGTTCCATCTGGATACGGTTCAGGCTGGACGTTTCCCATTTATTCAACAGATTACTGCGATTGCTCCGGTAATCATCCCGGAGGATAGCGATTGGATTTTTGGTACGAAAGAATAATCCGATCCGTTTTCCCCATGAGGGTTCGTGGAGGTTGGACGCGCTCCAGCGGATCGTGTTGAAACGGTAAGTATCCATGAATCTCCTGAAATGATTCCGGCTGGTAAACAGGTTTCTGAAAGTTTGCAGGAATGCTTTCCTTCCGGCAGCCCTGCGGCTACGTGGTATCTCTTTTTCGGGAATGAATGTATTATTTATCAGTTCCATATGCATTATAATTTGGGCTTCGCCTGCTTTTTAACGGAAGCGGTTTTTGTCTTGACCTTTTTCTTTTCATTGCCACAGGACAGTCCGGGCTTGTCTTGCGGTTTTTCGGCTGTTTGAGCTTCTCCTTTCTTAGAAACAACAACAGGCGGGCTTACCCGATGATAGTTCTTCCGGACTCCATCCCTGTTTAACAGTGTTTGCGCCAATGACCTGGCAGCATTTTGTAATTCATCCATCTTCTGCCGGAAAGGATAATCCCGGTACAATTCCTTTTGCCGGGTAATCTCACGGATACCTTTCTCCACAAACAAGAAATCCTTTTTATAGGCAAACGATTCGTCTGCCGGTAAATGGGCGTATCCTCTGGCTGCTATGTCCTGAAGTGTCATAATGTTCCGGTTACGGATAGAGAGTTCCAATGCGCCGGCTGTGACAAACCGGTTGAGATTTTCTCTCGTAGGATGCATGTCGAAAGTGACGGACGGCTTGTAATTCGCCAGAATTTCCATCCCGGCCTGCGGCATGGTGGTCTGATTCCCGTTGGAGAGTTCCAGCATCCGGCGGGAGACGGTTTCTATCCGGTAAATATTCAATGACTCCACATCCTGCAAAGAGCTTGAGTAGAAATTGTCCGCTGTCGATTGCAGGTAATCCCGAAACTTTATAGTCCCGGAAAGTCCGTCATTGAATACGCGGACACCTTGTTCCGTTTCAGCTATGGTGTAGAACTGTTTGGCTTGCTTTCCTGCCGCAATCTTCTCCATCGCATCTTCGTGTGCAATAAAGCACTTATAAGCTGGTGAGTAGTCCAGATCCCGGATATTCTCTGCCGTCAGTTCCCTTTGGCATGCTCTCAAATAAGCCGCTTTCCGTAAAGGTACGGAGTTGTTTTCAGTGATGCCTCCGTAAGAGGCGATGAAACTGAGGGCTTTCTCACTGTCTTTCGCCGGTAGTTCGCTGGTGAAAGGAATATCTTTAGCAGGTATTCCCTCAAAATGCAGCAATAAGTTATCCGGTATGGTTTTCTGATCCATAGCAATCCGGGCGGTCAGATCCATAAATACCTGAAAAGAGTCCTTATCCGTCGGAACATACGACACGACCATGACAGTCGAGACTTGATTATCCGGCTGTAACACAATAAACAGGCTCTTTAAATCCGCTTTAGCGGTGAATGTATCTTTTATTTTTTCCATCCATGCAGGCATGATAATCAGTTTTAGATGCGGGGATTATGTGACTTGTTCTGACGGGAAGCCGTCTTTCTCTTTTCCGAAGCCGCCGGTCCGGTCAGTTGCAACGGAGGACAGGTCAGTCTGTATCTCAGGCCAAGTATCTTGTCCGCGAGTTGCTGCTGCCTGTTTTGAATATTGTAGAATGCCTTTTCACTATATCCCTTTTTGGATTGCAGTTCGGACATTTCTTGATCCAGCGGTTTAAAATTTCCTTTGTGGGTGAACTCCTTATAGCTTTCATTAGTATTGAAATCAGCCGGTAATCCGTATTCCCGTATAAAGAGCAGGGTGAATATCTCGGCATTCTCCGGCGTTACCGAAAGCCGGTAATCTTCCGTAAACTGTTTGAATGCATGGTATGTCGGCTCTATGGGATAGCCGCCTTTCTTCAACAGCTCGGATTGCTCTATCGGATACAATGGCATTTTCGCCAGCTGCCCGTAGAAAGGATTGGACCGGAAAAGGTCCAGATGCTTCTGCATGTAATGCTCCGTGCTATGGTTCGGGCAGGAAATATAGAATTCTCTGATTCGTCCCAGAGCCTGTACTTCCGGAGTGAAGAAACGGTCAGCCAGATATTGCAGGTAACACTGTTTATAGATGGCTCCTTCATCCGTGGCGGGCAGGTAGACGGCTCCTTTGGGAGTCTGGAGGGAAATGATGGGGTCTATCTCTTTGTTTTGCAGGCTGTCCGGGATAAGCCCGTAATCACGTTTCAGGATATAGGCCGCCTGATCCCGGATCTGTGATTTGACCTTCTCCTGTCCGCCTTTATTTTCAGCCGGAATATTCTGCAGCGCATTGAACTGGGAGTTGAAAGAATTCTTGTGTATGAACGGAATCCTTCTGGTTGTATAGTCTATCCCATAGATTCCTGCGGTTTCCTGTAAGGATAGTAACCGGAGTATCTGGGCATTGGCAATACTGGGGAGCACGTTATAGGAGGAAGCAAACTTGTCATAGGCATCGAATGTCGGTTCTATGCGGTGGCTCCTGTCCAGCCGGGCATTCCGCAGGATAGTCGCATCCAGATATTGTGCTTTCTCCGGCAGAAAAGAGTTTGTATATAAGGAGAAGGCATTGGGAGATGCTTGGAATGCCTTTACCACTTCTGCGTCCGGACGGGTCAGCTTGTACAGGTTGACAAACTCCGGTTTCTCTTCGTCCGTAATGAAGAAACGGTCGGCCAGATGTTGCATATAGGCATGGCAGCATGTCTTTCCAAAGCCGGAATATTCGAACAGAAGCACTCCTTTGGCGGTTTCCACGGCGGTCAGGGTTTCCGACGGATCGTCGTGGAGAGTATCCTGTGCCAGCGCGAACCGTTTGGCTTCCGGCTGTACAAGCAGGTGGTCGGCAAGTCCGCTGGCTACCAGCATGGGCAGGCTTTTTTCTTCATCGTGAGAATGCAGGTATTCCAGTCCGCGCAATGAGACATTGCCCTGCATGCTTCCTCCGTTCCGGGTGATGAATTTTTGTACCAAGCTGTTATCCTTGTCAAAGAGCCGGATATCCGGGTAGCTTACTCCTGCCGGAAACTGGTAGCGGCACAGATAAAGATCCGGCAAGTGGCTTTGGACAAGGGACGGCTTGTACATTTCCCTTTGCCGCTGGAGGTATTCGGTGAATCGTTGATTCATCATCGATACTTCTTTCTCCGGCATCAGGTGCATCTCCAGTTGTCGGGGTTGCCCTTCCAAGTCCTGGGTAACAAAGAAAATCATAATGTTTGAAATCTCTTGCTTTTGCATACGATTGAAATTTAAAATAGTTACATGGTGATACTTCTACTCTTTTTCTTTTCCTGTTTGGGCGGTTCATAGCCCCGTACCGCATAGTCCGTCTGTAGGATTCTCTTTGCCGTATCCTTGATGGTCCGTTCAAGTGCATTTTTCAGCAGTGTGCCATCCTGCTTCCCCACATAAGACAGCCTGATCCGTTCATCCAGGGAGACAAAGCTGTTTTGATGGTTGAACCGGCTGTCTTTTTCCAAATTCCCGATTTGCCCGGTCTTGCAGATCCGGTCGAGTACGCCTATGTTATAATTCTTCTGGCTCTTGCCCAGATTCAACTTTTCGGCCAGTTGGTTATAACATTCCAAAGAGGGAGCCATGCTGCATTCTACCGCCGGGGTATAGTTGGCTATCATATTTGAATCCAGGAAATGAGCCTTTTGGGGAAGGTATATCTTTTTTAAGCCATGTTCAAACATGTTCGAACACTTTGACGCCTCTTTGATCAGATTGATATTGGAAGTGCTGAAATAATATATTTGCAGTTTATCCGCATCCCTGTAAACCGGCGAGAAGAAATTATCGCCAATATGCTGCAGGTATTTCTGCGCACACTGTATCCCCCTGCCGGTATCATTGAACATCAGGACTCCCTGGTTCGTATTTATTGCAGTAATCACCCTGTTGTAGATATCTTTTTCCTTTTCTTGATGGAATGCGCGGTAAGCGTTCAGTTGTTTTTTCAGCAGGGGATTGTCTTTGGCCTTTTGAAGCATTCTCTGGATGCTATCCACATTATGGATGCCATAAGGAGATGTATTCTCGTAAACGAAGGCGATATCCCGCAATGGGAAATGAGTTGCACAAGACAGTCCTCCGTTATGGGTCATGTCCTTGATGAACCTTTCAATGTTCCCCGGTTGTACAGCACCCTGATATGGTATTAAATAGACTTCTTCCTTAGGAATGTAGGAGCCTTTCAAGGCCAGTTCTGCCTGCCCGAAAAGAAATTTGCCGCCATCTGAATTGATGCCATAACGATTCTCTATGGTCTGGAAATGTTCAATCTGCCTGTTGCTGTTCAAATTGAAACCAATGTATGTACTCATATTATTTTATGGTTTAGATGAATGGTTGATTAAGATAGTCTATGCCGTTTCGACGGGTCGGGAACTTTTTTATTCTTCATTTTCTGCTCCATTTTCTGTTTTTCTTCCAGGTCTATAGTCCATGGAAAACAGGTCATGATCTTGTCCGGGCAGCAAAGGGAGATTCTTTTTTGTTTCATGGACTCATCATCCAGCCGGATATAGACAAAGTAATCCAGTTCCCCTTTTCCGGTTTCTTCAATGGCTGTTACTGTTCCTTTATAGGGAACAACGGGAGTTTCCTCTTCCGGATCGTTCTCTACAATCCGCGCTCCGAGGTACATCTGACTTTTAGGTATCATATCGCTTTATTTTAAACGGTTATTGTTATGTCTGTTCTTATTCTCAGTCTTTTTAACGGTATTCTTCTCTTCCGGCAGCGGACAGAGCAGTCCGTCCTTTATCACGTATGTCCTGACGCCGAAGGGCTTGGAGGAACCCTCAATTCTGCCCTGCTCAAAGTCGGTCTTGCAAAAAAGGAGATGCCTTGTCGCCTCCTTGTTGTTTTCCGGGAGATACAGTGCGTATCCCGAAGCCAGTGCCGTCTTTTGAACTTCATTCAGTTTTCGGCTTCCGACGGTGAAGGTAACGGTGGAGTCATTCAACATATTCTCAAGGGAACGGTGCCCTCTCACATCGAAATCCCTTTTCAAAATTCCATCGGCAGCCTTCCGGATTTCCGTAGACAACCGCTTGAACTTTCCCGTATCGAATTCGCCGGCAGATTTAACCTGCGTGACTTTTTCAAATTCCTTGGCATACGGCAGCAGTTCATTGAAATAGGTAAACGGTTGTTCATGAATATTCATATAACCGTTACGCATGACGGTCAGCAGCCGGTAAATGTCATGGTTCTCCCGGCTGATGGAAACCTGCGTATCCTTATTGAAATGCCAGTCGGTGGCGAATTTTATAAAATCCCCGGCTGTCGCTTCCATCGAATGGTAGCATACCGGTTTTAAACTGTCGATGAATTCTTTGGGCAGTTCGTCAAGACCGATATAGGATGCCGGATAAAAATCGAAGGAATAATCCAGTTCCATCGGTTTGCACGGCTTGTAAGCGGCATCTATGAGAGGAACCAGGTTCTTGTCCATGAACGTACTGTCGTAGACGGCCAGATGGCCGGTATCGTAGTGCGGGTCGAAGTAATGGTCCGTGATGTACCGGATGCACTCCCTGAATCCGTTCCTGCCGATCTCGTTACCGGAAAAGATAAGGTATCCGAAGTCATTCTCCACCACTTTTAAGGGGAATGTGTACCGCGGCTGGCACCGGTACAATGTCCTTTTTTCCTGTTGCTGTAATCGAAACTCCAAGTATGCGGGTTCCTGCATGAGATACTTCTTCAATATGCCGCCGTCCGGTTCATTCTTGTATTTATAGGTATAGACCGCATCACGCAGGGAAATGCGTTTGGCAGGGGGAATGCAGTGTTCTTGAAAATACGGCAGCAGTTCCTTGCTGATATATTCCTCGAAAGGGGTATGGGTATCTACCGGTGGAACCTGCCTCATGTTCGCCAGGTCAAACCGGAGCAGTTCCGTATCCGGAATATAGGGGCAGCACTCCGCTTCCTTGATATTGTCAATCAGGAATTTGCGGAACAGGCTGTCCGCATCTCCTTTCTGAATGAATGTGAGGGCATTTCGGGGCTGGTGGGGAGAGTACTGATGGTAACGGTCCATACCGACAAAAATACTTCCCGGCTTGTCGGGATCGAAAAAAGGATTTTCCATTTGGTTTCTCTTGTCCATATTTCTACAATTTAGGGTGGGTATTTCTTTTCTTTTTCACGTCCTGCTTTTTATTCAAAGCCTTTTCGATGACTGTTTTCACTTTGAACACCTGTTTGTTCGCAGGAGGATCCTTAGAAAATACGATCCGGGTGAAATCCCCGTTTATCCATGCATAGGCATGGGACGGGTTGCTTTTTGCCTCTCCCGGCAGGAAGAGTCCGTGCCCTGCCGCCAATACTTGCCGGTGAGGGGTAAAGAGCCGGACACCGTCTACGGTGACACATTCCATCGGGTCGCGGAGGATGTTCCCAACAGTCCGGTGTCCACGCACATCGTAATACTGCTTGAGGAGTTTGTCCAGCAAGGCTTTATCCTGGCCGGTTTCTTCTATCTGCTGCCGGATATCCGATGCTGTACCTTGTTTGGAAAGCTCCAGTAATTTACGGTCCTTGCTTTCTATTTCCTCCAAAATATCAGCGATATTACGGTTGCGATGGCTGCTGGTACAATGCATATTGTGGCAGAAACTACCGAAATCCTCCCAGGTCGGCTTCATCTCATTCCGGTAGACCAGCTCCATTTCCGGTGTCTTATCCATCTGCAGGTAAGCATATTCCGGGTACAGGCCTTCACCCGGATTGACATAGGATCCATCCTTTAGGACTCCTTCTGCCCGGTAAACATTTACCGGACCAAGATTGAAATGGGGATCGAAGTAATGGTCTGCCATAAATTGCAGAAAGTCCTGCCTGTTTTTCTGTCCTTCCGTCGTATCAGTAAAGAACACAAAGCCATGGGCTGTCTCTATGGCTGTATAGGATTGTTCAGGTTGCTTCATATCATTACATTTTGAGGGAATTGTTCCTTTTCGTTTTCGATACCTTTTTCAAAGCCGGTACATATGGAATGATTTTGCCGTTTTTCTCCTGATACACGGTCTTGTTTACGGGAGATTTGGTATATGCCATTACCCGGTTGCATGTCTTTTCGGCATGGAGGAAATGTAAATCTGGCATTGACTTGGATATTTGGGGACAGTAGATCCACTTTCCTTCCAGCAAGGCTTGCCTCATGGCTTCGCCGGCATCGGTTCCATTGATGAGAAACGGGACGCTCCTGTCATTCAGTGTCCTTTCCAATGTACGGTGTCCACGGACATCGAAATCCGTCAGAAGGATATTCTTCGCTTTCCAACGCATGTCATCCAGCACATCTGACAAATCTGGCCCCGAGGACTGTCCGTTGATACAGTCGTCTATCCGGGTGACATACTCCTGAAAGACATTCCGGTATCCGAAATCGGGATCATTTATTATATCCCGCTTGAATCCGTTCTCCATCAGATACAACAGTTTGCTGATATCCGCATTGTTACGGCTCGCAGGACATCCGGCAAATTCATTCAGGCGGAGAAATTCAGAAGCGCTCGGCTCCATGTCCGTTTCAAACGCCAGTTTCCACTGTTTCCTGTCACGGAAAGCCTCTTTTGAGAATACAGCATTATCAAAATCATATTCCCCTTTTCCGCTTTGGGGATTCTTCCGGTAGCAGGCATCCACCAAAGGACAGATATCGTCGGACAGGCAGTTGACGTTGTATTGCCTGACAGGACCGGGTTCGCCATGAACCCAGAAATAATTGCCGGATAACTGTTGGTAAAAGCTCTTCAATCCCTCCCGTCCCATTTTGGTATCACTGAAAAACAAGATTCCTTTGGACGTTTCCACAGCATGCAGCGGTAATTTGTAAACCGGATTATAATCATACCTGGCAGCCAGCTCATCCTGCTTCTGATGAAAATGGACCAGCTCGTCCAACTGCTGTGTGGTCAGTTTCGGAAGTTCTCCCGATATCATGAGGATATCGCTGCGTGACTGCGCAAACAGGACATTTCTCAGATTGGTACTTATTAGAGGAGCCAGTCCCTTTTCCCGGATATAGGGTAGTAATACCTGATTGATATATTCCTTTTTGGAAATATCTCCGGAGATAGCCGGTACATCCGTCATCTTCGGGAATGAATAGATTTCCAGACGGGTATTCGGTACGAAGGCGGAGTATTTGGCTTTTATCGATTGTTGGCTGAACAAGGCCATAAACGTATAGACAGGGTCTTGCCTGTCGGGATTGGCAGGATAAAGCATATAGGAGGATTCTGCATGGGGTTTCTCCTTGCCGGTTTCATAACCGACAAGGAGCTGGCCTTCACCGTCTTTCCTGAAAAGCTCGTCCAATAGTTTGGGATCATCAGAAATATAGGTTGCCATTTTTCTTACATTTTAGGTGTGATGGACGGTTTACGGGTACGCGGTTTCTTTTCCGCTTGCTGTGAGGCTTCCTCTTTTTTCCGGGGTTTTCCGGCTACTTGTACCGGTGCATGGGGCTGCTGCTGGCTTCCGTCTTGTTCCTGACCTTGTTTCTGTGCCTCTTCCAACTTCTTGGTGCTTCTTTCCCAGAGGAATTCCACCCCTCGCTCGGCGGCACTCATCTGGATGGAGGTGGCATAAAATTTTCCATTATCAGACTTGAAACGGATCGGTACTTCCTCACCGCGCACGGCAGCATCGTATTCTTTCGGAGAAAGCGTATAATCTTTCACCTTACGCGGAATGCGTGCCTGCTCTACGGGCATATGGAACAATTCATTGGTCACCGGGTCTTTGGAAAGGTAGCAGGATTTGGTTTCTTTGGTACGGTAGTCAATGACTACATCCACCGCCTTGCCGAGATTGCCGGTCTGGTTCAGGGCCTTGAGGTCTTCTTCCGTCAGGACATGTCCCCTGTAGTCTTCCCCGATCTTGGGAGCCTGACGGATGTAGTGGATGTCGAACTTGACAGCTCCGTTCTCGTCGCGGAACAGGGAGAGTTTGGCATCCCCGTTTTCACGCCCCAGCTCGGAATTTTTTGCCACACGGAAAGCGATAGCGGAAGTCTTTCCCTGCAACATTCTTTCGAGGCTGTCCTTTGCGTTCTTCAGTCCGTCCGGGGTAATGCCGTATTTGGCGGCCTGTTCCCAATTCACTTCCCGCTCGTTGAAGCGATGGTTATTATACACCCTGGTCGAAGCCAGTTCCCTTCTGACTGCTTCGTTCTGTGGTTCCTGCGCCGCTTCGATCTTTTCTTTGGCCTGCTCTACGAGCGTTTCCTTCGGCATGTTGTAGAGGGAGTAACGACCGGGATTATTGTACTGGTAGAGAAAATTCTTCCCGAAGTTGGTGAAGAAGTTTCCACGTTGGTCCACTTTGATAAACTGGTCCCTGTTCGCCTCGTTAGCTTCGAGCGTTTCCAGCTCTCCGTTCGCTGCGATTCCTTTTACACCTTTGGCTTTCTGCTCTTTCTTGTCATACGCCATCAAATACCCGTGTTCCGGGGTTGCTTCCTTGTTTTCAGGAGCTAAATTCACATCGTTCATATACGTTAATTTTAAAGATTAATGAATCATTTACGAGGGTAAAATTACTATCTTTGTCATTAAATAGTTTGATTATGAGGAAGTTGTCATTAATTGTCATGTTCTGTCACTTATTGTCATGTCCGGCTTTTGCACAGTCCCCGTCAAAGGGATATAAAGCCGGACTCAGTGCTGTCATCTACCGTATCCACTCTGCCCGGCAGTGAAAGTCTTTCATATGAGACAGCCGGTTGCCGGTTACCGTACTGGCCGATTATCCTATTCTGTATCCATTGAATGAAAGTCGGAGGAGGTATGCCGTTTCTTCCGGTTTCGGTATAAGGATGCATCCGGTGAAAAAGAAAAGGATACTCCATGCCGGAGTGGATCTTGCCGCACCCTATGGCACGCCGGTCTATGCTTCAGGAAGCGGGAAAGTCGTTGAAGCCAGGTATAGCAGCAGTTACGGCTGGTACATCGAAATCCGGCACGCGGGCGGCTTTTCCACGTTGTATGCACACTTGAGCAAATTGCATGTGAGGAAAGGGAGCGATGTACGCATAGGTCGGCATATCGGCAATGTCGGTCATACCGGCATAGCGACCGGCAACCATCTGCATTTTGAACTGAGAAAAAACGGGAAGCCGCAGAATCCGTTGCAGTGGGTGATACTAAAGGATTCCCGTTCTAAAAAGAGTCATTAATTTAATCCGTTACACAATGAACATTGAAGAAGCCAAGAGCATTCAGTTGGAGGATTATCTCCGGCGTATGGGGTTCAACCCGGTAAAACAACAAGGGGACAGTATCTGGTATTGTTCCCCTTTCCGTGAGGAGAAGACACCTTCTTTCAAGGTGAGCGCATCCCGCAACCTATGATACGATTTCGGCATCGGACAGGGAGGGGACATCATCACCCTGGCGATGGAGCTTCAAAAGACGAAGGATATCTCTTATGCGCTTAAAACGATAGAGGGACATTTTCCGGCTGCTTTCCGTCCGGTAGCAGCCTCTCCCCGGCAGGCGGAACCGCAGGCTACCGGCTACCGGCAGGTACGCATTGATCCGCTGACGAACCCGGTCTTGCTGGGATATCTCAAAGAAAGAGGCATCTTGCCTGAAATCGCAAGGGAAGCATGCAAGGAAGTGCATTTTCAGAACAAGGGAAAATGGTATTTTGCCGTAGGCTTTGCCAACCGGAGCGGCGGGTACGAGATCCGTAACAAATACCTAAAAGGCAGCATATCGCCCAAAGAGATTACCCATATCAAAAATGGCAGCGACCGTTGCATAGTGGTTGAAGGCTTTATGGATTATCTCTCATACCTCACGCTCAAGGCTACGCATCCCGGTAACGGACAGCCTAAAGGAAACGGTCCGGACTATATCGTTTTAAATTCGGTCAGCAATGTAGGCAAGGCTATCCCTGTCTTGAAAGAGTATAAGAGTGCCCTCTGCCTACTGGATAACGATTCCGCCGGAAGGCAGGCTTTTCAGCAGATGGCGCAAGCCGGATGCCCGGTCAGGGACAAGTCCGACTGCTACCGGGAGTATAACGATTTGAACGATTACCTGTTGGGCAGGAAGATGGCGCAGGAGAACAAGACGGATCATCAGCACGAAACAGCCCCGAAGCTGATTGAAAAGCCTGCAAAGAAACAGTCCGGTTGAAAATTATAAAATACTGGTCCTTGTCTGATGCATGAAAGGCAGGCAATAAAAAAGAGAGTCAAATCCCTGCTGGAGGGAATTTGGCTCTCTTTTTATTGCTACCCGGCTACCACCGGATATTTATTCTTAATAATTTCTGATCAGCAATTCATTGACCGCTTCTCTTTTCTCGGCTATGGAACAGATGGAACGGAAGATGCTGATTCGCTGGATATGGAAACCGGCATAGAGGTCGTCGAAGAAGGTGTTCTCAGGGTTCTTTTGCCGGGGATCGGAGTTGGAAAGCATTCATTTGGCACCGGTTTCACCTATTCCCTTGCAGAAATTTGCCAGGTTGATCTGCTCTTCATCTCCGAAGTCCTGTGGCATGTAGGAGGTGCAGGAGTTACCCTCATTGACCGGCTTATAAGGCGGGTCAAAATAAAATAGGGAGTTGGCTCCGGTGTATTCTGCGGTCTGCCGGTAGTCACCGTCCAGAATCACAACATCTTGCAGCAGCTTGTGGTTAAAGCGGATCAGTTCCTCTTCCAACAGTTTTACCCGTCCCCCGGCACCAAAAGTGACGGACAGCTTTCCGCTATGGTTCACGGAGTAGATGCCGTTATAACAGGTACGCATGAAGAAGATAAACAGGGCGGCACGGGTGATGTTATTCGGGTTTCCTTCATTGTAGTAGGTACGTTTCTCCATGAAGTAGACCCTTCTTCGGGTATGTTCCTCCAGCGCGATGTATTCGTCCTGTATCCGGGCAAGCACTTTAATAAGCTGCTCCGGGGATTCCTTGATGACGCGGTAGACATTGATCAGAGCCTCGTTGGAGTCGTTGATGACGCAACGGATTTCCGGATAGGCTTGTCTTATTCAGAAGAAGAGGGCGCCGCCACCGACAAACGGTTCTACATAGGTATCCATCTGTCCGAAGTCTTTCGGAAGGGATTCGATAAGTACGGGAAGCAGTCTTCTTTTACCTCCCACCCAGGGGAAGCAGGGTTTTCCCGGCAGGTTGGCCGGAGAACTTTTCTTTTTTTCCATGTTTACAACATTTAAATGATTAATAAATTAAATAGGGATTATTCATCGTCTGCCGTTTCCAGCAGGTGTTTCAAGTTGGGATCATTTTGGATGCGAAGCAGCTCTTTTTCGATGATTTGCGTCACGTCTTCCTTGATTTGATAGTAGTTCCTTTCGATTTCCTCTTGCATGTGGTCCTTACCATCCGCACCGGTAAAGTCGGTTATGACGGGGATAGGCTTGTAGGCTTTTGTTTCGGCGGCTACCCGTTCATTGTCCACCACGATCTCGCAATGGAATATCTTCTGTTCTATCTTCTCCCCGAAGTTGTCGCAGACACTGCCGACAAACTCTCCTTGCGAGAGGTTGGAGATTTTGGAGGCAGGTATCAGCGAGTCGAGCTGGGTACTGATATTGGTTGAGGTGTCTTCACGGGTCATATTAATGGATTTGCGCTGTTGGAGCACTTTCCCAAACCTTTCAGAAAGGTTTTTCGCTGTTTCTCCGACCACTTGCCCGGAAAAGATATTTCCAATTGTGTTCTGGATCACCCGCGCCTCCTTATCACCGTAGTCACGTATTAACTGGCTGAAATCCTGTGCTCCCAGACATACTGCCACTTTGTTGCTACGGGCGGTAGCGATCAGGGTGTCAAGTCCTTTAAAGTAAAGTGTGGGAACCTCATCCACTAGAATAGAGCATTTGAGCCTGCCTTTTCGGTTGACCATTTTAACGATACGGGCATTATACAATCCTAACGCACATGAGTAAATATTCTGTCTGTCAGGGTTATTGCCGACGCACAAAACTTTGGGTTCCTCCGGATTATTGATATCCAGCGTGAAGTCATCTCCGGTCATAATCCAATATAAGGCAGGTGAGATCAGCCTTGATAGCGGAATTTTGGCGGAAGCTATCTGCCCTTGGAGCTGCTCCATCGCACCACCTTTCCATGCATCCATAAAAGGTGACAGGTAATTCTCCAGCTCCCGGTAAGAGGTCAGTATGGTGAACAGGTCGGAATACGGTTTATTCAATAGCTCTATGGCATGTGGGAAGGTGCAGAATTTCCCGTTTTCATAGATTTTAAGATACCAGATCACCGCCGCAAATAGCACAATCGGGCTTTCTACAAAGAAATCTCCCTGCTTTTGAATCCAACTCTTGTTCAAATTTAACATGATTACATACGCTGATTCGTATGCATCCGCGATATCGGATAGAAACGAAGGATTGAGGGGATTGCACCGGTGGCTGTATCTGGGATCATCGAAATTAATCACATAAAATCCGACCGGCTTGGCATACTTATCCTTGTTTTTAAGCAGCTGGTTATAAGCAATTATGCTTAAATCCGGATACTTAAAATCATAGATATAGGCGGCGAATCCTTTCTCTATCTGCTGGCGGATATAGTTATTGATGATGGCATAACTCTTTCCTGATCCCGGCGTGCCTAATATCAATGAGGCGCGGAAGGGATTAATCACGTTTATCCAGCCTGAATAGGTCTTTCGTTGGTAACGGAAACGGGTGGGCAGGTTTACCGAGTATTCATTGGCAATCAACCTGCGCTCCTGCATGAAGCTCTCGTTCTCGTCGTTAAAGACGTCATCCATGAGTTGGTTCTTCAACAGGCGGCTGATCCAGGTTCCGGCGGTAAGCAGGCTGATATATCCGGCAGCTACGGTAGCTACATATAATAAGGTTAGAAGCGCGACGGGGAAGCGTGCCGTCAGTAAGAGCTCGCTACCAAAAAAGAGCAGCATCCCGGCTATAAGGTAACAGCCGATACTCCTTCATGACATCTCCACGTCCTTCCGTCCTTTCGCTCCCATGCAGGAGAAGAAAAGGAAGAGCAGACTGAAGGACTTGCTCACCAGCGAATGGGAAAACAGCCCGGTATCCCGCTGGAAATTGAGCAGTATCTTGTCCACGACACCGATGTTCAGGTTCATGGAAAGAAAATAGGGATAGCAGAAATAATAGACATTCATCACTAAAAATAGGATGCTGATGGCCCTCATGAAGTCAAGGTTCTTATTGAGCCCTCTGGTTTCGTCTTGTGACATAAGCGGTATGATAATTAATGGTGATACATTTTATTAGCCCAGATGCGGACCTCTGCGTTTTCTCTTTTTCTTTTTCCCGTAAGGGCTTTGCGTCAGGTCGTCTGCCGGATACGGATAGGATTCCAAAGAGAATATATCAAGCAGTCCTTCCACCAGCTCCGTCTCTTTCATTTCCGGTTCGGACGGATGGATAACAGGGGCTTCTTCAGTCTTTTCCGGTGGGATCGTGCCGTACTTCCGGTTTATAACCGATGCCGAATATTCTTTGCCCAGAAGCGAGCCCTTGAATACGGTCTTTGAGTTATGGTCGATGTAGGTCACGCCATAGATCACACCGGAATCGTTCTGCCAGAGTATGGCGGCAATGCCTTTTCCAGAAAGTTCCTGCAGGAATCCCTGACGGGTGGGCTGTCCTTGCAGGGCGGTAGCGATAGCTTCCTTCGTCTGTACGGGTACGGGATGTCGGGCAATTCATTGTTTGCTTTTCACAAATTTCTTTTGGAGTGCCTCGTAGCCTACGCTTTTACCGATCTTGCTGGATTTGATGGCTACGCCGGTCCGTTCTCCTTTTTCATCGGTAGCCGCATAGACCAGTCCATGATAGGTCTTTCCCTTTATCGTCTTGTGGGCCTCTTCCACCGTTACATGGAAAAGGCCAAGCAGGGCTTTAAACTCCTTGACGGATTGGAACTTGTATCCCTGCATGACGGGCTTGACCACATTGGCTATCTGATGCTTGATATCCCCCTTCCGGTAATCGACGGCAGTCAGCGGCAGGGATTCCCGTCGCTCCATCTTCTCGGCGGGTAACAGATGGTATTTCCTCTCCAGCTCCCGGCAAACAGCGGTCGAGCGTTGCCATTCTTTGTAATCTTTAATTTTCTTTCCCTGCTCGTCAATACGCAGGGAGACGATATGGATGTGGGGCCTGCCGATATCCTCATGCCGGTAGATGATATAGGGTTGGTTGCCATATCCCATTTTTTCCATGTATTCCTGGCCGATAGCGGTCAACTGTTCATCGGTCAGCACATCGTCCGGGTGTGGATTTAATGAAATGTGGATAACGGGCTTCTCAGTCCGGCGGTTAGCCGCCAGATACGGTTCGAAGGAACGGATGCAGTGCTGGATGGTCGGATGACCGTCTGCCGGTTCCATGATCCGGTTTCATGCCAGTGGCCGTGCCTGCTGCTTGTCCACTTTTTCTTGATTGTAGTATAATGCCCCGTAAACGGAGGCTCCTGATGTTATTTTTGCAACCATTGTTCAAATTCTTGGGTGAGACGGATAATCTCCCGGTTGAGAGATATTAGTTCAATAGTCAGTTGCTCCAATTTATAGAGCATGGCAAGAGCCTTCTTTTCGGATAGTCCGGTATGCAGAGCTTTGACTGCCTGGTTATAGTTTACTCCGATCCGGCGGTATTCGCTCTGCAGGTTGGTCAGCTTGATGTAGTAGTCCGTTGCCGCCTTATCTATTTTCACGACTTTCATCGGTTTGTCGAAAAGGGCGGCAAGGATGAACTGGGATTTATTATTAGCTCCCGAATTCTCAAAGAGCCTCTCAAACTCGATGTTCTGGAGTTCGTCCAGACGGAATCCGTAATAATAAGAATGAAGTTCTGATTCCTCTTTGGGATTCCGTCCGCCTCTTCATTTGCTCGAAGTGTCAGCCCGTCCGGGTTTGCGTGTACTATTGATTTTAGCCATATCTTTTCAGGTTTTATTTATCCGGCAGCAAAATAAGTGATAATTTTGATACGAACCTAAAATCGGAAAGTGACTACAAATGACAAGAGATGACTATTTGTGACAGGGGGTAAAAATACCCCTGTTCACTTCCCGTTTCCGCAAGCCGCGATGTTCTTTTCAAAGGTTTCCTTTAGTTTGGGCAGCAGGACGGAATAGTTCTTTTTGCGCCGGGCAAGGTCGGCACGCAGGTCATATGGTTTGGGAATGGCAACATTGAAGAGTTTCTCAAAAGCGGAAACGATACCGGCGAAAGAGAGGCGTTTGCCGCTTTCGTCCGTAATCAGCCCGCTGTAATCCAGCGAGGAGATCAGTTCCATCAGGTTGACCAGCGAACCTTTCCAATGGAGCGATGAAAGAAACGAGGAAGGTGTCGTGATGGTTCCGGGGTACTGTACACCAAAATTGACCAGCTCTATTTCCGCCTCCACCAGCAGGAGGCATTTGTCCAGATAGAATTCGGCTACTGCCGTGTGGAAATGTCCTGTTCGGGTGAATAACTTCTTTAGGGAAATCAGTTCTACCTTGCTGTGAAGCAGATGGCGCAGCCTTTCCGATACGGAAACCGATTCGATGGCGAGGTCGTAAAGGTATTGTTCATATTCGGTATAGGAGGAAGAGAATTCTTCATCGGAAACTGTCTGTTTTGGGCTTGAAGCCAGAGATAAATAATTGAATATACGGCATTCTGTAAATGGTTTCATACGGCATACATTTGATTTGTTTATACCGGAGTAAGCCAAATGAAATGCCTCTGCTATCGTTTAAAGCTCTATACCTTTTTAAAATACTGACAATCAACAATAAACAAATTTCATATAGAAACGGGTGTAAATAAAAAGTGTAAGCCGTCCTTGACAAGAATGTTAGGAC
Source organism: Bacteroides sp. LFL-34 (assembly GCF_027257075.1). Taxonomy (NCBI): domain Bacteria; kingdom Pseudomonadati; phylum Bacteroidota; class Bacteroidia; order Bacteroidales; family Bacteroidaceae; genus Bacteroides; species Bacteroides sp. LFL-34. The sequence goes on from NZ_JAPQKZ010000017.1 coordinate 67,429, forward strand.
GGCTTACACTTTTGTAAACCTCATTTGCTTCGGGTTATCCTCCGGTCAGTCGATGATATGGTATTTCCTTAGTTTCTCATACAGGGTAGTCCGGCTGACATTGAGCAACCGGGCCGCCTTGGAACGGTTGTCACCCGTCTTTTCAAGGGTCTGGAGAAGCAACGCCTTTTCTTTTTCTTCTTCCGTCCACTGCGTTTCTTCTTCTTTAGGAAGGGAGATTTCAAGGTTCAGGTCTGAAACGGAAATCCATTGCTCTTGGCAGATGAGTACGGCTCGACCTATTACATTCTTCAGTTCACGGATATTCCCCGGCCAGGGATATTCCAGCAGTGCCGCCTCTGCCAGCCGGTCAAAGCCACGAAACGATTTATGGGCCTTGGCGCAAGTGAGTTTCAAGAAAAAATAAGCCAGAGGAAGGATGTCTTCCCGGCATTCTGCCAGTGTAGGAATCCGCAGAGTGAACTCATTGAGCCGGTGGAACAGGTCTTCCCGGAAGCGTCCTTCTCCGATGGCTTTTTCCAGATTCTCATTGGTGGCGGCAACCAGCCGGATATCAAAAGAGTATTCTTTCGTGGAACCTACCGGCTTGCAGCGTTTCTCTTGCAAGGCCCTGAGCAGGAGCATCTGTGTCTTATAGGAAAGGTTGCCTATCTCGTCCAGAAACAATGTCCCTCCGTTAACGGCACGGAACAATCCGACCTTGTCGCTTTCCGCACCGGTAAAGGCTCCCTTCTGATGACCGAAAAACTCGGAGGCGGCAAGCTCATCGGAAATGGCCCCGCAGTCGATAGCCAGATACGGCTTGTTCTTCCGATGGCTCCGGGCATGTATCTCGGCTGCAATGTGCTCCTTCCCGGTGCCGGAAGCCCCACGGAGCAGAACGGAGATGTCGGCACAGGCAATCATCTCTATCAGACGGTACATCTCATGGGCTTTGGGGCTTTCACCTCGGTAGAACTCCTGTTCGTTATCGTTTTTATCCAGTATCTCCGTTATCAGAGCCAGGAGATTGTCTGGCTGCACAGGCTTACACAGGTAGTTGATGGCTCCCAGTTGCATGGTTGTCACCGCATTCTCCACCTGTCCGTAGTTGGTCATGATCAGAAAAGGGATAGAGTAGTACTTCTCATTCATCCATTTCAGGAGCGAGGTGCTATTTCCGTCCGGCAGGCGCAGGTCTGCCAGTATTAGGTCGAACTCCTTTTGCCCGATGGCTTTACGGGCATTCGCAAGGGTTGCCACGCATTCGGTTTTCATCCCTTTTTTCACCAGCCAGTTGCTGATGCTACGGCTGAACACAATATCATCTTCAATAATCAGGATTGTTTTCATAGGCTTTCCTCCCGTATTTTTCAGCGTATACTATCAGTTTTTCCACTGCCCGGATGATGTCCCGCATTTCCATGGATTGTCTATTGGTCCACTCTGTCGCAGGTTCTGTCACCAGTTCCCGTAAATGAGACAAGGGGAAATCCAGACGGACGGTTTCCCATAGGGGCAGGTTCTTATGCAGGATGGAGGAGGCGGCGGCCTCCTTGTCTTGTCGGTCTAAGGCAGCGGTTAATGCGGCAAGGTCTTTCCGGCTCTCTTCGATAAACAGGGCGAGCATTTCCTCCCTGTTGTCCTCTCCTGAAAGGATGAGTGAGAAATCGGGAGCATACTCCTTTCTGTCTTTTTCTCCTATCACTTGTGCCACTGTATTTATCAGTTCTTCCATAGAGAATGGTTTATGGATGCAGCCCGAAAAGCCGCCCGACAGATACTCGTTGTCATCATCCACCCGTGCCGTTACCGCTATGACGGGGATTGTCTTTGCGTTCTCCATATTGGATGCCCGGAGCAGTTCAAGTATTCCGTAGCCGTCCGTTTCAGGCATCTGTATATCCGTCAGCAGCAGGTCATATCTTTGTGACCGTAGCCGGGTAACCAGTTCACGGCTGGTCTGGCAGCAGTCGCACCGCACTCCGTTACGGTTAAACATCTCTTTGGTAATGTTCAGTTGCATCCGGTCGTCATCAATGACCAGTACGTTGATTCCATCCAGATGATAATCAGTAGCGATGCGTGTCTCATCCATCTGGGTGGATTCATCCGCCTCAAGGAGTGGCAGGAATGCGGTAAACGTGCTGCCTTCACCCGGTTTGCTTTTTACGGTAAGGCTTCCCTGCATCCCGGAGACCAGCCTGCTTGCAATGGCCAGCCCCAATCCGAAACCGGGAACATTACGGGCATTGTCCAACCGTTCAAAAGCTGTGAATATCCGGGTTGTTTCTTCCTCCGTCATCCCGGTACCGGTGTCCTGTACCGAGAAATGCAATTCTTTATTCCGGTATTCCGCTTGCAGGCGGATTTCACCTTGCCGGGTGAATTTAATGGCGTTGGAAAGCAGATTGTTCAGGATTTGCTGGAGCTGGGAACGGTCACCGCTTACTACCACATCCAGACCGGAAAAGGCGGTTGTCAGCCGCAGCTTTTTCTTTTTGGCCAGCGAACCGTAGTTCCGGGCTGTTTCGCTGAAAAGGGTCTCCAGCCGGAAAATCGAAAGGATGGGTTTGTTCCTGCCGGTATCCAGCAGGTAGAATCCGATCAGCGTATTGACCAGCCCGATCATGTAATCGGAAGAATGGAGTATATTTTCCGCATACTCGTCCTTGCGGCTCTTCTTTTCTTCCCCGGGGAGCAGTTCGGCGCATCCTTTGATAGTAGCCAGTGGCGCACGAAGGTCATGAGCGATGGTGAGCATCATGCGTTTTCTGGATTGTAGGAGCTCCGTGTTCTCACGATTGGAGGCTTCCAGCTGACGCTGATACTGGTTTATCCTGTTCAGATCCCGGTGGATGATAAGATACAGGAGGACGGTCAGCAACGAGATGAGGACAGCCAGCAGAGAGACCGTATGGAACGAGCGGTCGCGTGTGGAAATGAATTGCCTGTAACGCTCATCAAGCCGTATTCCAGCATCCGCCTCAAAGTCCCTGACAATCCGGTGTAGCCTGTGGTTCAGGTCCGTGTTGTTACTGTACAGGAGGTCCATCTGTTCCAGCAGCCTTTCCCGTTCGGCTTTCTGCATGTCGGTCACCTCCCTGTCAAGGGAGTGCAGCATGCTCGTGACAGATGTGGTACCCTGATGTTTACCAATGGACTGTCGCTGGCGTTCCAGCTGTTCCTTCTGCTGCAGATAGGCCGATTTTTTCCTCCCGGGCCTGATGAATGACCAGAAACCCTTCTTCGGAGTTTCCTCCTCCTTCTTTTTCTCGGCAGGAAGGACATCCGCCTGCTGGATATGGGACACGATTGCCGGAATCTTGCTGTTCACGATCTCGCCGGTCTTGCGCAGACGCCCGAACGTGTCCATGACCGTGTCTAACAACAGTTCCTTTCTTTCCAGCAGCAGGCATAACGAATCTATGCGCGACTGTTGTTCGGGAGACTTCACATACCTTTTCAGTGTCTGCAACATGTTACAGACACTGTCTTTTTTTGTGTGGTAGAGTCCAAGGTCGCTTTCATCCCAGACGCTGGCTGTTTCACCGTAAGTGGCCAGTCCCAGCAAGCCCGCGTATGTTTCTCCGGCCAGATGCCGGATACAGGCCAGTTCATGCTCATCCTGTCGCAGGCTGTTCCGCCTCGTCTGTTCCTTGCGGAAGATATGAATGGTCAGGACGAGCAGGAGAAGCAGTATGACATATCCTAAAAGGATTTTAAGTTTCAACCACATGGAAGTCTTCATTCTTATATTGGAATCCTACAAAAAGGCGTGTTCGCTCATATAAAAGGGAATAATAGAAACTTATGATAAAAGTTTATTACTGTTTCAAACCATTTGAGGATACCTCGCAAGTTTGCTATCACACAGTTGATCTTTTAATCTTTTTTTATACTCACAGAAAGGATAGGAACCTGCTTTTTATGACTGAAACATATCACATCCCCTTTATTGGACATTACATTCTCATTCGATCATATTGTTTTCATTTCGGCTCATCCGTTTCTTCACCCGTTCTACTGCTTCCGATACAATTTCTTTGTTTTCAAAGCGTTGTGTATAATTGGTATAGTCTGGATGAATCCGTTTGTAGGTCGGGTCAAGAAACAAAGGACTGGAAATAATATGGTCCGCTGTCGAACGGTTACAACAGAAAACTATATTTTCAACTCCCGCCAGCCGGGTCAGTGCCTTTACATCCGTGTCATGTGGCTGCAATGTCATCGGATCCGTGAAAAAGAACAAATAATCAATCTCTCCTTCCACAATACGTGAGCCCATTTGCTGGTCACCACCTAAAGGACCGGATTTCAGAATCGTGATATCCCATTCTGTTTCAGGATGTTTCTCTTCGAGCGCTTTTTTAATGAGTGTACCGGTGGTTCCCGTACAATAGAACTTATGCCCTATCAGACGTTCCGAGTTCCAAAGAACCCATTCTATCATGTCCTTTTTCATTGCATCGTGTGCAACCAGACCGATTTTACGAACAATTGTTTTCATCATAATAATAAAATATGGTTTATGTGATAATATAATTAACAATATCCAACAGCTTTATAAAAAACAGGAGAATGACTGTATGAGTTTGAGCAGCTCCTTGTTCGCCCGGCTGTCCACGGTGGCTTCCCGCCTCTCCTCAAACAAAGTAAGCGTTGCGGAGCATTCCCCGCAGATATCAATGCCGACTACACGTTCCTTTCGAAGGACAATTGCCAGTAATTCCTCCAGTTCCTGCAGGCTGAAAGACCCTTGATCCCAGTCTGTTACTGCGGATGCCGGGTTCAGGACATCCTTGTCTATGGACAAGTAAACCGGTCCTTCAATATACGCAGAGGAGAAATTGCGCCAGCCCTTCTCGTGAGCTAACGTCGCTTCGCTATAAAAACTGACTCGTTGTCCGTATTCTTCCGGTACGGTGCGTATCAGTTTGTCCGATGCACCGACTATCACCACTTTCTTGCAAAGCATATTCCAGTCTAACATGTCTTTTACCCAGCTCCCACAAGAAAGCATGCCCTTGAACAAGGGAGGCTGCATGTCGGGGTGATGGTCGAATACAATCAGAGAGAACGGAACTCGAAGTTTGTCTGTCCATAATTTGGTCAGGTAATGATAATTGCCCGAATCAATGAAATGGATACCTTCCGCTGGATAACCGGCAATCACCCGCTTCAATTTTCGTATCCCCTCCTTGTCACAGTAACCTCTCGTTCCAGAAAGGTGACGGCAGTCTAGCCAAATGAACTGATTGTTCCGTGCAAATACCTCATGGGCATACACACCGGTGAAGTTCATGATGACAACCGGCCAGACGGTTTCTCGGTCCGCCTTCTTCTTACACCGTCCATTTGTCAGTAACTCTTGCTTATTCATGTCCGTTCAGAACCATCGTACATAACAAAAATCTTGCCGGTGAGGTAACAGGGGATGGTTGGGATACATTCTGAATGCCTGTTTGAAGCTTCCAGCGCTGAACATTCTGGTTATTGCCTTGAAAGTGTATAGGTTTCCGTCTTTGGATGTCAAAGAAAAAGGAATGACCTCATGGATGCGATCCTCATTCTCCTCATGCCGTATAATGACCGATTCCAATCCGATCGCGTTGTCCAGCCCTTTCTCGTCAATGACGACCGTCATCTCGTATTCCTTACCAGCCTCCACCGTGGCGTCCAATCCTTTTCCCGCATTCACGGAAACGATTTCCACGGCATTCCATCTGCTGTCGACAGCTGCCTTCCAGCCGGCAAGCGTTTTCGCCTTTGCATAATTGTCCGCCGCCAAAACATGAAAGTGTTCCGACAACTTGTTGTAAAATCCGTCATAGTAGTCATCCAGCTGTCTTTTCATCGTGAAGCGGGGAGCTATTTGCGCAACCGAGTTCTTGATGTACTTGACCCAGGTTTCCGGATAGTCTTTTTCTTTCCGTTCATAATATAACGGCAGGATATTATGTTCCAGCAGGAAATAAATTGTTTCCGCATCCAGTTGGTTCTGGTACTGTTCATCCTGATAGGTGGCCTTGTCGGTGATGGCCCATCCCGCCTCCTTGCGGTAGCCTTCGTACCACCAACCGTCCAGCACGGAGAAGTTGAGTACGCCGTTCATCAGAGCCTTCTCACCGGAAGTTCCGGAAGCCTCCGCAAGACGGGTGGGAGTATTCATCCAGATGTCAACCCCAGAAATAAGATGCCGTGCCAGGTCCATGTCATAATTCTCAAGGAAGATGATTTTACCCAAGAATTCAGGACGGCGGGATATCTCCACAATCTGCTTGATGAGCCCTTGCCCGGCAGTGTCGTTTGGATGGGCTTTTCCTGCAAAGACAAACTGTATGGGATGTTCCTGATTGTTCACAATCCGCGCCAGACGATCCAAATCGGTAAACAAAAGATGAGCTCTTTTGTAAGTTGCAAAGCGCCTTCCGAAGCCGACAAGAAGAGCATTCGGATTAAACTTCTCGAAAATGGAGACACCCAATGCCGGGTCAACCTGGCTTTTGAGCCAGTCCCGGCCGCATTTCCACTTGATGTAGGATATCAGTTTGGTTTTCAACCTTTTCCGCATGTTCCATATCTCTTCATCGGGTATATTATAAACGCCTTTCCATATTTCCTGATTGGACTGGTCGTTCATGAAATTCTCATCGAAATTGTCCTTAAACAGCTTTTTCCACTCCGCCGTACACCAAGTGGGAAAGTGTACGCCATTCGTCACATAGCCCACATGGTTCTCTTCCGGGAAATAGCCTTTCCAGAGAGGCGCGAACATCTGCTGTGAAACGGACTTGTGCAGCTTGCTGACACCGTTTACCGCCTGGCTGGTTTTGCAGGCGAATACCGACATGCAGAAACGTTCTCCCTTGTTGCCCGGAGTTTGCCGTCCGAGGTTCATCAACTCGTCCCACGTAATGCCCAGCTTATCAGGATATCCTTTCATATATTTATTGAAAAGCCCCTCATCGAAATAGTCATGGCCGGCAGGCACAGGTGTATGCACAGTGTAAAGCGAGGAAGCCCTAACCAGTTCCATGGCTTGTCCGAAGTCCAGGCCTTCGGATATATAGTCGCATAACCGCTGGATATTGATCAGTGCGGCATGCCCCTCGTTGCAGTGATATACATCTTTCTCGATGCCCAATACTTTTAATGTCATCATTCCTCCGATGCCGAGCAGTATTTCCTGCTTGAGCCGGTTTTCCCAGTCACCGCCATACAGGTGATGGGTAATCGGACGGTCGAACTCGCTGTTCAGTTCATTGTCCGTATCCAGCAGGTAGAGGGAAACACGTCCCACATTGGCCTTCCATACATTGGCATGGACCGTGAAACTGTCGGCATAGGGAACATGGATTACCAGTTGTCGCCCGTCAGGCTGCATCACTTTCTCTATCGGAAGCTGCCCGAAATTCTGTGGGTCATAATGAACCTGTTGCTGCCCGTCCATCGCCAGAGCCTGGTCAAAATAGCCATAACGATATAAAAGCCCTACAGCGCAGAGGTCTACGTTACTGTCCGAAGCTTCCTTCAGATAGTCACCTGCCAATATGCCCAGACCGCCGGAATAGATTTTAAGAACCCTGTCCAGACCATATTCATGCTGAAATAGGCAACTGACGGACGGCTGTGGTCCGGCTCCACATCAAGATACGCCTTAAAAGTGGAATATACGTTTTCCATCTTACGCATGAAGTTTCCGTCATGTGTCAGTGCCTCCAGCTCTTCATAATCCATCCGTTCCAGAAACAGTACCGGATTCTGTTCCGCCTCTTCCCATAGTTCCGGGTTCAAACCACTATATAAACTCTTCGCATCCTCGTTCCAGGTCCACCAAAGATTATGTGCCATCTCCGCAAATCTCCGCAATTCTGCCGGAAGGTGTGAACCGACTGTAATCTCCCTCCATTGTGGGACGTTTACATGATAACTTGAATATTCCATAACATTTTACTTATTTGATAGTTCATGATTTTTTTCTGTGGAGGTTTCTCCTGTTTCCGGTTCTTCCTGTGGAAATGTCCCGGCTGTACCCTGGAAATTCTCGAGGAACTGTTTTTCCATACTTAGCGATCGTTTCCGTATCCGCTTGGAAAAATAGATAACGACAATGATCAGGAAAGATAATATCAGTCCTGACCCCAAAGCGACATTGAAAAGACGGATGATGATACCCATTACGATAATGATACAGATCAACACCTTGATCACTATCATTGATACCAGCAGCCCCCTGTTGAACCTGTTGTCCGCCCAAAGTTTGCGGAATTCGACGGAATTGTTTTTCTTCATGATGATGGCGCACAAAAACGGGGATATGATAAGGAGGACAAGAACGAAGCTCAGCAGGCTTCCTTTCATCCCCGGAATACGTCCCATTACCAGAGGATACGCATAGGAGAAGAACAGCGCTATGAAAAACAGGCATACCACCAGATAAAGGGTGACGGATACCAACATGGACCTGATGAGCTTGTGCCAGGAGCCTTGATGTCTTGTGGTCATTGTTCCAGAAGAATAATGCGTCAGGTAATCTTTCAGGAATTGTGGCAAGTGCCTGTCTGCAAAACAGTAGACGGGATCCGACAGTCTTATCATATAAGGAGTAAGGAAAGTGGTGATGACCGATACTGCCACTATGACCGGATAAAGGTATTTGTCCATTACATTCAGACTGATTCCTAACGAAGCGATGATGAACGCAAACTCACCCACTTGTGCCAGGGAAAAGCCGGCTTGTATCGCAATCTTTAGCGGTTGTCCGGAAAGCAACACGCCGAAACTCCCGAACAGGACCTGCCCGCATAGGACCAGTGCCGTCAGGATAAAAACAGGAACGGCATATTCCCATATCATGGCAGGGTCGATCATCATTCCCACTGATACGAAGAAAACGGAGGCGAACAGGTCCTTTACCGGTTGCACGATATGTGCGATTTCTTCCGCTTTATCTGTTTCTGCCAGCAGGGATCCCATGACGAACGCACCCAGCGCGGCGGAGAATCCCGCCTTTGTCGCTATCATCACCATTCCCAGGCATAGTCCCAGGGAGGTTGTCAACAGTATTTCATTGCTAATAAAGCGGTTCAATCTTTTCAGAAGGGTAGGAATCAGATAGATTCCCAATGCTGACCAGAAAATAAGAAAGGCCGCAAGTTTCAATATGCTCTCCAGCATTTCGAAGCCTTCAAAATGCTTGCCTACAGCCAATGTGGAGAGGACCACCATCATGATTACCGCCACCACGTCCTCAATGATTAGTATCCCCAGGACAATACCGGTAAATTTCTGATCGAGAAGCCCCATGTCACTGAATGCTTTGAATACGATGGCGGTGGAGGACATGGACAGCATTCCGCCCAGAAAGATACAGCTCGTGTGTGAGAAGCCCATCGCATTGCCTGCCGTATATCCCAGGAACATCATGCCGCAGACGATGATAACAGTGGAGAATATGGCCGAGGCTCCCACACTTATCAGCTTTCTGAACGAGAAATCCAGTCCTATGGCGAACAGGAGGAAAATAACACCGATATCCGCCCATATCTTGATATTGGCCTGGTCGGAAACAGTCGGGAATAGGGAAATGGAAGGACCTGCCATAATACCGGCCACAATATATCCCACTATGACCGGCTGTCCCAGCCATTTGAAAATGACGGTTATGATACCGGCTATAATCAAGATAGTGGCAAGGTCTGATATTAAAGGGGCAACTTCCGACATAGGAGTAACATTTTATATGGACAACTCGTTAAGGACACGGATCAGGTTTTTGTCAATGGGCTTGTCGTTCTTGATAGCCTGGTCAAAAGGAACATAGACAATCTCATTGTTATGTATGCCTACCATGATATTGTGCTGGTCCTCCATCAGGGCCTGTATGGCGGCCTCACCCAGCCGGCTGGCCAATATGCGGTCGTTGGCACTTGGCGCTCCTCCCCGTTGTAGATGTCCCAGGATAGAGACCCTGACATCATATCCGGGGTATTCCCTTTTTACCCGGTCGGCATAGTGCATGGCTCCGCCATTCTTATTGCCCGGGCTTTCCGTCACGATGACGATGCTGCTGTTCTTGGTCTTCCGGAATCCGCGTCCGATAAAAGTCTCCAGCTGATCCGCATCCGTCCGGTCTTCCGGAATAATGGCGGCCTCGGCTCCCGAGGCTATTGCGCTGTTCTGGGCGAGGAAACCGGCGTCGCGTCCCATCACCTCGACAAAGAAAATTCGGTCGTGCGAGGTGGCTGTATCCCGGATTTTGTCCACACACTCCACAATGGTGTTCAGGGCCGTATCATATCCGATTGTAAAATCGGTACCGTACAGGTCATTGTCGATGGTACCGGGCAGTCCTATGCACGTGACAGGGTATTCCTCGGCAAATATGCGGGCTCCAGTCAGTGAGCCGTCGCCCCCGATGACTACCAGCGCCCCGATTTTTTCTTTCCTCATGGTATCGTATGCCTCTCTGCGTCCTTCCGGGGTGGTGAACGCTTCGGAACGTGCCGTTTTCAGGATGGTTCCCCCACGCTGGATGATGCTGCTCACATCCTCGGTCGTAAGTTCCCTGGACTCGCCCGCTATCAGGCCTTCGTACCCTCTGTAAATTCCTTTGACTTTGAAGCCGTTGAAAATGGCGGTACGGGTCACGGCACGGATTGCCGCATTCATTCCGGAAGCGTCCCCTCCGGAAGTAAGGATTCCTATATATTCATCTTTTTTCATCTATCTCAGTTCTTGTTTTGTTTCATTCTGCCAATATAGCTTTCAGTTTTTTCCGGCAGTGAAAAATACGGCTCTTTATGGTTCCCAAACTCACACCGGTTCTTTCCGCTATCTCACGGTATTTGAACCCTGACAGGTACATCTCAAAAGGTATGAAATGCGACTCCGGTATACTTTTGATGGCATTACGTATCTTTTCCAGGTCATAGTTCCTGTCCACCTCCTCTGTACGGGACTCGTCCATGATCCGCGAATAATATGCAGGATCGGAGGATATGTACAGACGGGTATGACCGACCTCCGCCCGGTAACCGTTGATAAACGTGTTACGCATGATGATAAACAGCCACCCTTTGAAATTTGTGTTCTTGTTGTAACTTTCTTTGTGAAGCATTGCCTTGAGCAGGGTATCCTGCAGCAGATCTTCCGCCTTCTCCCTGTCCGCTGTCAGTTTGTACGCGAAACGGAACAGTTCGTCCTGTACGCTAAGCAGCTCTTTTTCAAAATTGAATTCCTTCATCGGTTGTGCCGGTTCCCTGTTCCGGAAGTGCCTGTTAAAGGCCGGACGGCTCTCCGGACAGGAAAAGCCTGTCCGGCCTTACACCATTCCAGATATGGAATTATTTAACCTCGATAGCCTTGGAAGTTTTTTGTTTTTCTTCCTCCTTCACTTTCGGGATTTCAATGGACAGGATCCCGTGTTCGACTTTTGCGGAAATCTTATCCTTCTCCACGTTTTCAGGTAGCAGGATGGTCTGCTGGAACTTGGAATAAGAGAATTCGCGGCGGAGATACTTCTTGTCTTTCTTCTCCTCCTTCTTCTCTTCTTTCTTTTCCATGCAGATTGTCAGGTTGTTGTTTTCGTCAACATTCACCTTGAAATCATCCTTCGTCATTCCGGGAGCCGCCATTTCAACCTTGTAGTCCTTGTCATTCTCAATGACATTGATGGCAGGAGCCGTAACTCCCGTTTTTGCCAGCCACTCATTCTCGAAGAAATCGTTAAAAATACTCGGCAACCAGTTTGAATTTGTTTTTACAGGTACCATTTTTACCTCCTTTTTTAAATTGTTAATAAATAAAATATTCAAAAAGACAATACAAATCAGTCTGATTGACTGACTCTTATCGTCTGATCATACCTTGTTCGGCTACAGCCTCCGTCCGTCTCCGTATCTCCTCCTGGTCTCCGAGGAAATAGTCCCTGACAAGCACCGGCCGTTCATCAAATTCGAATACATAAGGTACTGCCGTGGGCAGGTTCAAGAGGGATATGTCCGTATCGGAAATATTCTTGAGATGCTTGACTATCCCGCGCAGACTGTTTCCATGGGCAACGACAAGCAGGTTGTCCCTATGCATCAATGTGGGTAGGATGACACATTCCCAATAGGGCATGACACGCATGACGGCATCCTTCAGGGATTCAGTCCGTGGCAGTTCCATTTCGGGAACACCGGCGTAACGGGTGTCGTTCCCCGGATAGCGGGGATCGTCTTCCTTCACCGGCTCGGGCGACACGCCGTAACTTCTCCGCCAGATATGGACTTGTTCCTCGCCATATTTGTCTGCTGTCTCCCTTTTGTTAAGTCCCTGAAGTATGCCGTAGTGTTTCTCGTTCAACCTCCAGCTTTTCTCCACCGGGATCCAGTCTTCATTGAGACGGTCCAGAACACAATTCAACGTTTTCACAGCCCGTTTCAGATAGGATGTGTAAGCCGCCTCAAAAGAGAATCCCGCTTCTTTCAGCATATCACCGGCTTTACAGGCTTCTGCGATCCCCTTATCACTCAGGTCTACATCGGTCCAACCGGTAAAGCGGTTTTCCTTGTTCCATAGGCTCTCGCCATGTCTCAACAATACGATCCTTTTCATGCCATATAGTTTTTATGCAACGGTTATCGAAGGATCCAGATAGACATCCTGAATGGTGTTCAGAAGCGAGACCCCGTCTTTCATCGTCTTCTGGAAGGCTTTTCTCCCACAGATAAGTCCCATACCTCCGGCACGTTTGTTCACCACTGCGGTTACGACGGCATCATGCAGGTCAGATGTCCCATGGGACTCGCCCCCCGAATTGATCAGGCCAACCCTTCCCATATACCCGTTGGCCACCTGGTAGCGGCAGAGGTCTATCGGATGGTCGGAGACCAGTTCCGTATACATACGCCCGTCGGTCTTACCGAATCCGATGGCTTTAAAACCTCCATTGTTGGACGGCAGCTTCTGCTTCACGATATCAGCCTTGATGGTGACCCCGATATGGTTGGCCTGCCCTGTCAGATCTGCTGCCGCATGATAGTCAATCCCGTCTTTCTTAAAACTGCTGTTTCTCAGATAACACCACAATACCGTGGCCATCCCCAACTCATGGGCATATTCAAACGCCTGTGAGACCTCCACAATCTGGCGGCGGCTTTGTTCCGAACCGAAATAGATAGTTGCCCCCACGGCAACGGCACCCATGTTCCATGCCTCCTTCACTGTACCGAACATGACCTGGTCATAACTGTTCGGATAAGTCAGCAGCTCGTTATGGTTCAACTTCACGATGAAAGGAATCTTATGGGCGTACTTACGTGCCACAGCTCCCAGAACTCCGAATGTGGATGCCACGGCGTTGCATCCTCCCTCGATAGCGAGTTTCACAATGTTCCCGGGATCGAAGTAAAGAGGATTGGGTGCAAAGGATGCTCCGGCAGAATGTTCTATCCCCTGATCCACCGGCAGGATGGAGACATACCCGGTATTGGCCAGACGCCCGTGCCCGTACAGGGCTTGCAGGCTCTCCAAGGTGCGTATATTCCTGTCGGAATCCACCCATGCCTTGTCTATCATATTCGGCTCGGGGATATGGATGAGTTTCTTGTCTATTGTCTTGCATACATGGTCCAGGTAGTATCCTGCCTGCGTTCCCAACAAATCAATAATCGTGCTCATGTCAGTCGTTTTTTTATTCCAAATCAGGACTGGCGTTCCCCCAGTTTTGCATCCATGAAAAGGATGCCGCTCTCTCCGGCTTTCTTCATCAGGTTTACGATGTTCAGGAAATTCGCCTCTTCCTCCACCTGCTCCCTGACAAATCCCCAAAGAAAATCACGGGTGGCATTGTCTTTCTCCTCGGAAGCCAGATGTACCAGTTCGTCAATCAATCTGGAAACATGTCTCTCGTGTTCCAAGGCATGTTCAAAGACTTCGGTGGGACTGCCCCAACCCTGTGGAACCACATCGACCTTGTCCACTTTTGCCTCCGCCTCACGTTTGGCCATATATTCGGCGATGGCACATGCGTGTCCTGTCTCTTCCGCCGATTGCTTGCGCATCCAGCGGGCCATGCCGGAAAAACCTTCCTTTTCCAGATAGAAGGACATTGAAAGATACAGGTTGGCGGACCATAATTCCGCAGTAATCTGCCCGTTCAGGGCCTTTTGTAAATTCTCGGTCATAATGAATCTAATTTTTAATGTTGGTACTATTTTTTATTTTTCATATTCAGGGGCAAGCGTGTGCTTGTCTCAAAATATCTGTCAGGACAGGTTGCATCCCGTTTATGAAACATTCCACGGCGATGACCATCAGAATAAGCCCCATCAGTCTCATCATCACATTATTTCCGGTTTCTCCAAGAATTTTCAAAAGCCGCGTTGACACGCAAAGGATAATGAAAGAGAGGAGACAGACTAGGGCGATCACGCAAACCAGTGCAATTTTGAAAATATGCTCAGGGGCATCTTCCATCAGTGTTATGCCGCTTGAAATTACACCCGGACCGCACAGCATCGGAACGGCAAGAGGCGTGACGGTGATGTTCCTGGAATATTCTTTTTTCTCGTTCTCGTTCAGTTTCACATGGGTGAAGTGTGCCTGCAGCATGTCATATCCGATTTTAAAGATGATGATACCTCCCGCAATCCGGAAACCATTGGTCGAGATCCCGAAAAAATGGAACAGGAACCTGCCGCACAAGGTGAAAAGTACCAGTATGACGAACGTGAGGGCGCAGGATTTTAAGGCGATGCTCCGGCGTTCTCCGGCACTCATGCCCTCGGTCATCTGCAGGAAAACCGGCATCACTCCGAGGGGGTCCATCAATGTGAACAACGAAGTGAAACACAACATTGAGTATGCGAATATATCCATAGGATGATACTTGTTTTATTTTTAGACCATTATTTTCTCTGTGAACAATAAACTCCGGTCAGGTTACACGATTTGACACATCATATGAAGCAGGGCAGCCTGCGTTCATATTCCATGGCCAGGATACGCAACAATTCCATAAACGCCGTACTTACATATATCCGTTTTGTGTACAGCCCCTTGATGAAAGAATGGATGGATGAATCCGTATTCTGGCATAGTACGTGAAGTTCGGATATCTGACGGGATATATATTGTTCATGTTCAAGCAGGGTGTTCAAGGCAGCCAGCGGTGTCGGCCATTGCCGGATGTCGCGCCTGATTTCATGGATGGTTACAGCACCTCCTTCATGATAGATGCGGTTCATCATCTGATAGACCTTGCCCATATTGTCCTGTGCCTGTGCACTTAGCCATGAGGCCAATATCGGAAGTTGCTGCCCCTCAAAATAGACCTGCAATGACAGGTACAGGTTAGTTGACCAGATTTCTGTATTGATCAATGTGTTCATCGCATATTCAATTCGTTTATCCATGGCTGTTCTGATATTTGAAATTAGACAAAATAAATTGTAATTCATATCCTGCAATAATCATGAATTTATGTGATAGCATCTGTAAATCGGACTCTTATGGAGTTGTAAAATGAATTTTAATGCTTGCGAGACAAATAGTCATAAAAATGTATAATTATCATGCCTTTTTGTCACAAGATCCCTACAACATTCTCAACAAGATATCCAGTTCTTTCTCTATCATGTTGATCTTGTCGTATATGTAATCCAGCGTATTATGATAGTGCAGGCAGGCCCTGCATTCCTGCAATTCCCTTGACAGGGAGAGTATTTGTTGCCAAAGTTCCTCTTCTGTATGTCCAGGGGGATTATTGAATGCCATAAATGGATTCAGAGAAACTGTTTGGCATGTAATTTGTGTAATAATAGCCGCAAGTCCCGAAAAGGGGCAGGAATGGAAACAAAAAGGCAGAGAATTCCACTAAAGACAGTAACAGACAGAGGAATGAAAACGGAAGGCAGGACCTGTCCGGTTTTGAAACAAATTGCTTTCATAATGCGATTATATGACAACTCTGTTCCCTGAAGTTGTGTTTATATAAAGTTAAGCGTGGGAACTTTGGTATTACCGTTCAGAAGTATCCCCATACTCAACAACATATAATACACAAAGCCCCACGCCTATATATGCTAACAAGATATAATAGTGCATAGGGACACCTGATGTATTATCCAATTGTTGTCTTGAAATTGGGGATTTCCTGAACATGGATAATGCCTAACGCTTACTGTTATTAATCTTTTTTGGTAAAAGACAAGGCAAAAATACTAAAAGAATTGATTCGCGTCAATAAAAATCCAACTTTTTTATTATTTTACTCTCTGCGCCACTGAATTTCATCGCTCTCCGCTCTCCAAATCCCGTGCCCTTCAGCGATAAGTAATCCTGAGTTCATCAATTGCCTCATAAAAGAGCTTTTGTACATCCTAAAATCCGCAACCTGTAATATTTTTGATATCTGGGGTTGCAGATACCTCTCTAAAACGACTCGTTTTCGTAAAGAACCCTAATGGTGCAGTCGCAAGAGACAAAATCCCCTTACCCCATGATGCGACTTGAGGCAATACGCAAAAGGCCACGAAGATTTGAGGCTACCCAAAATCAAATTTGAAGGCCATCATGTATGCATCATTGCTTGTGTATATGTTCAGTATGTGCTGTCTTGCAGTCTTAATCCATTTTGCAGGGACAGAAACATACTTGAATACAAAAGTTTTGATTCTGCTTGTGCGTTTAAGTCCAAAGCTCTTCATGTTTGCGTCAGATATGAGGTGTCTGTAAAAGTTTCGTATTAAAGCGGTCAGAAGCAGGAACACCGTGTTTTCCGCCATGAACGATTTTGGCAGCCGTTTCCAGCCAAAGCCGTTGTTCATGTCGTCCAATACACGCTCAGCACCGCCACGCTTGTTGTAATACTCCACGATGTCACGGTCTGTCGAAGTATAGTCATTTGTCAGTATGCATCTGTATGTATATTCCCCTTCCCACAGGTCGAGTTCCTTGTTGATGCTTCTTTGCCGCTGTATGACAAGGCGGTACGCTTTGCCGACCCATTTCTCTGCAATGATGGAGCATATCTCAAACTCGTGACCGTTTATGTATTCGGTCTTCCATCCGCGCAAGGCAAAGATATCGTCATACAACGATACACACCTGTTTGCGCGGATATAAAAATGCCGACTGTGCTTCTCCACCATTTCCACCATAGCCTCAGAGCATGAGCCACAATCCATCCTCGCACGGTTTATATGTATTCTGGCATTCTCCAAACGCTCAAAAATACGTTTTAGAGTGTCTTCCTGATGGAAACGGACATTGGTATTGCCGTCGCGGTTCTCTATCCCGACGATGACATCGCCGACCGTTGCTATTCCTGGACTGTAACCGGTAAACTTCTTGTAGGTTATTTTTGCGTCAAATTTCTCCGTCTCAATGAACTGGTGGTCAAAATCAAAGTCATATTCATTGTCTGGCAGCAACTGTCCAGTTGCCAGCAATGCATTGACAAGCAGATTGTTAAGGTCGGAAGCCACGTTGAAGTCGTAGCTTTTGCCCGAATCAGACCTGTAGGTCAGATTCGGTGTGGTCAATTCACGAATGGCCCTAAGTATTGTGTCTGCGCTGCATGTACGGAGGGGTGGATGCAAGCAAAGTGCTTCCATAAGGTGTGAGGTCACGTCTTCGACACATGACCCTCCACAGAAATATACGCACATCAGAGAACGTATTATCTCGCTATATTGATAGCCATACACTTTGCTACGCAAACCTAAAGTAGAGTCTATTGTACAAGACAACATCCTGTCGAATTTCTCCATAATTGGAAATATACCACCAAAAGATGTGAGTTTCTCGGATTTTATTTGTACTTTTACCATGCTTGATGAGGTTTTGTTTGACTATTTTTGCAACACTAAGTTAAGTGAATCCTTTGACATGACAAAATCCTGAGCCGCTCGGCTTTGCCGCTTGGCTTGTCCAAGAACTTTTTGTTGTTCAGGATATTATAAAAGTTAAAATTTATAGTGTTGCGGAATTAAGGTAATAACAATACTATGAAATCGTTATTCATATTACAACTTGTATGTTGCGTCATTACAGCCATGCTAGCATTGCAATTAGCCATGGCAAGTTTGCAGGTGAGATGGAAGGTGTGGCGCTACGAAATATCAAGATGGATTCTCGTTGCATCCATGCTATTCTTCTCCGTCCACTACCTCTTACAGATGATTCATGGACTCCGTGCACAAGGTACCGATGTGGGCGCAGCATTCAACATATTGTTCTATACTCCAGTGGCATTTGCCATCACTCTCTCCATAATCAACATAGAGAGCACAGGCAACAAAGTGCGACGGTATTGTTTACGTGGTATGATGGCATACATACTCATCGCCATAGTTTTCGTCATTGGCATGTTCAAAAGTCAAAGTTTACACATTGGCAATATGCTCTATGTGATGCTCGGTCTTTTTGTGGCTAGCATGGCATATTTTATTCTTATCATTCGCAAAGAAACAAAAGCCCGAAAGCAGAAGCTCATGGAGAATTTCGGAATCGACTTGATTCCATACGTGCGCTATTCGCAAGCCAGCATCATTTTGCTATACTTTGCTGCTGGACTCCTTCCTGTAGCAATCCTCTTCAATACCTTATTATATATAATAGGTCCCTTGATATTACTCTCTGTCATCTTTTTCGTCCACACTTTCATTGCTATGGGCTATTACATCACACCCAAAGAAGTCATTCCTGAGGAAAATGACGCAGAAGCAAAAGTCACGGAAGCAGAAGACATGAAAGACGGCAAGAACACTCATGGCACAAATATCTTGACAGCTAATAGAAAGATGGAAATAGAATTAGCCCTCAAGAAATGGTGTGAAGAGGGATTTTATAAGGACTATGAAGTTAACATCTATTCGCTAGCTACCAAGTTGGGATACAAGAAAAACGAACTGACAGAATACTTCAATCAGTCAGAATACACCAATTTTAGAACCTGGCTTAGCGACATTCGTTTTAATGAGGCTGTTCGCATGATGAAAGCCAACCCCGAATATAGCATTGACGCTATTTCCACAGAGTGCGGTTTCTCATCCCACACATGGATTTATCGTATATTCAAACAAAAAACGGGCATGTCACCTAGCCAATGGCGCAAACAGTTTGCCTCCATCTAAATGCGTATTTTTGTAATTTCGCATTAAATAGCATTTAAAAGAGGTGTGTCAGCGTTTTGACACAACCTCTACTTAAAAGATTTAATTTACAATAGTATTGCGGAATTAAGGTACATGAAACCGATAACCTGTCATAGTGGCATTGGGAAAAGCCGTTCAGACGATCCGCATCATGGTCGGCAAAAGATCTAAAGTGACCTCTTTGGCTGTCTTGCGCTTGGAGACATGAATCATTTCAAGCACCTTTATGACGTCTTCAGACTTCGTGCCACGTATCATGGTCACAAGTGTACCTCTGCCACCACGTCCCGCACGATTAGTGACAACAGTATATAATTCTCCGCAGCTTAAAGAAGTCTCGTCAATACAAAGGCTAGGGACCTGAGGTTGTGCCCGCATTCTGACACATTTACATTTGTAGTATTAAATATCCCAATAAAAATATAAGTGTATATTGTAATGGGATCTTAATAGAGGATTAAAAAATAAATACTTAATGGGCTGTTTCTTATGAATTCTACTGAAATCTTATAATAATTGCTCAAAAAATCACATTCTTTGTATACGTAATATCCTAATTTTGGAACGCAAATTAAAAGAATATTAATAAACTAAATTATCTGATTTATATGACAAAATTAAGATGTATGCTTTGTTGCCTGATGATCTGTACTATTACTATTGATGCTAGGACTGTTAATGATATATATAAAAGAATATCTGCACAAGTCTCCTTGAAGGTTCCCGGTAATCAATCACGAAACTATTCCCTTGCTTTTCAAGGAGCCGTTGATGATAAGGGAATCTATCTGTTAGAGTCTGAAGAAAAAATACCATTAATCATTACAGAGAGAATAGAACGTGACAATGTTAAATGTGTAATGGTAGTAAGTATTACGGCATTGGAAGACGTGTACTTTAATTATCAACAACAGTTGAAAACAGGCTTCCGACATAATGACTGTATGTTTTATCTACCAGGATTCTGGTATAGTCGCAATTTACGTTCTCCTAAAGGTGCTCCTTCATTTCATATATCAGAGAGTTGGCTGGTACGTGAGGATCGTCTGAGCTCACCCCTTACCGGTATCTTCAATCAGAAAGATGGACGTTATATGACTGTGGCACGCAAGGACGATTTTCAATGGGATGCCCTTGCTACCCACCAAACAGGCGAAATCATCCTCTCGGGCAAAACGTCCCTAGGGTTCACCGGCTTTGAGAGCCATGACGGAACATCAACACTATCTTTTGGATTTCCTTACCGAGAAGCTCCTAAAACCTATATTCGTAAGTTGACGCTGGCTCCGGAGGTTACATCTTTCCAATATCTAAAAAAAGGAGAAACAGTACTCCTGACCTGGGAATTTATCGAGGGGCAGGCTACAGACTACTCAGAT
This sequence comes from Bacteroides sp. LFL-34, assembly GCF_027257075.1. Lineage (NCBI taxonomy): Bacteria > Pseudomonadati > Bacteroidota > Bacteroidia > Bacteroidales > Bacteroidaceae > Bacteroides > Bacteroides sp. LFL-34. Next base: position 87,935 of record NZ_JAPQKZ010000017.1, read on the forward strand.
TTTATTTGCCATACTTGGGAATATTGTTATGATACATACCGTCCCCAACCTGTGAAAATACCTTTTTCTCCAGAAGAGATAAAAGGAGTGCTGAGCAATTATTTTGTGGAAAGTTTTGTTGGGGACAAAGCTCTTGCCTATTACTCCAGCCCTGAAATGAAAGTGGCAGCCTGTGCCAACATGAATGTAGCAGAGATAGGTTTTGTCGGTCGCGTACTTCTAAACGCTTTCAATGCATGGGAGTTTGGCAATGAGAATGGACGTGATGACCTTGCAGCTAGCAGTAAAAAGATATTTGATAGTTACTTAGAAAATGGCTTTACGGAAACCGGTTATTTGCGTGAATGGGTAAATCTGGAAAATGATAGTGATGTGAAAGAAGAACGCCCAGTGCATAGCATACGTCGTCAGTCGGAAGGAATTTATGCCATGTTTCATTATCTGAATTATGAACAGAAGTATAAACGTCACCATCCTGATTGGGAACAACGCTTAAAGAAAATGCTCGATATGTTCTTGCAACTGCAAAATCCAGATGGAAGTTTTCCACGTAAATTCCATGATGACTTTACAGTTGTTGACGGAAGTGGAGGAAGTACTCCATCCGCTACATTACCTCTGGTTATGGGATATAAATATTTTAAGGACAAACGCTATCTGTCCGCTGCCCGGCGTACTGCGGAATATCTGGAAAAAGAGCTTATATCAAAGGCTGACTATTTCTCCTCTACGCTGGATGCAAACTGTGAGGATAAGGAAGCTTCCCTCTATACCGCTACGGCAACTTACTATTTATCATTGATAACAAATGGTACGGAACATAACCACTATGCCTCTCTGACACGAAAAGCGGCTTATTTTGCCTTGTCCTGGTATTACGTCTGGGACGTTCCGTTTGCTCCCGGGCAGATGTTGGGTGATATCGGTCTGAAAACTCGCGGCTGGGGAAATGTCTCGGTGGAGAATAATCATATTGATGTATTTATTTTTGAATTTGCCGATGTGCTCCGTTGGCTTTCCAAAGAGTATAATGAACCTCGTTTCTCTGATTTTGCTGAAGTCATTTCTACTTCCATGTGCCAGTTACTTCCTTATAAAGGACATATGTGTGGAGTGATAAAAGTTGGTTATTATCCGGAAGTGATCCAGCACACCAACTGGGATTATGGAAGGAATGGAAAAGGATATTATAATGACATGTTTGCTCCCGGTTGGACGGTAGCATCCCTTTGGGAATTGCTGACACCGGGACGTACTGAGAATATACTGTTGAAATAGCTCTGATATCCACTTTTCAGGATATTCTTATATCCTGTTGTATGTTAATTAATGAAACTAACAATTAAGACAATGCAGAGACTACGTATTTTAGTTATATTAATACTTCTTTCTTTGATGCCTCTTTATTCCCTTGCCGTTCTGAATGAAGGACAATATGCATTCCGTTCACTTGATATCAATAATGGATTATCCCAGAATACGGTCCATGCCATCCTTCAGGATAAACAAGGATTTATGTGGTTTGGGACGAAGGATGGTCTTGACCGGTATGATGGTATCTCTTTTCGGACTTTCATGAAAGAATCCGGAACCTTGGGCAATAATTTCATCACTTCTTTGTATGAAGACAATCTTGGGCAAATATGGATTGGGACAGACGTAGGCCTATATGTCTATTGCCCACAAATGGAAAAGGTCAGGCATTTTACTCTGATAAGTAATTCAAACATAGATATAGACTGTACGGTCAATCTGATAACTGGGGACCAGAAAGGAGGTATCTGGGTTGTAACTCAGACGCGGGGAATCTTCTATTACAATCCCCAGGATAGCCAGTTGGTTAATTATCAGTCGGACGGGTCCGGTACTCTGAACCTTAAAACTTCCGGCCAACTCTATTTTGATTCGGACGATGTCTGCTGGTTGGACATACGTGATGGAAATCTGTATTATTCAAAAGACAAGCTTAAAACTTTAACTCCGATTTTTCCAGAAGATTCAAAAGTGTCTTTCAGAGATGAATACATCTATAAATTGCTCCCCGGACCCTATAATTGCATGTATGTGGGAACTGTATTCGGACTGAAAGAAGTGAACCTAACTAATAAGACTATCCGTACCCTTCTTTCCAAGGATGAATTGGGAGGTGATATTTATATCAGGGAACTTGCATTTTATTCAGATGACGAATTATGGATAGGAACCGAATCGGGACTTTATATCTATAATCTGCACACGGCAAAAATCATCCACTTGCAGAACGTCAACGGTGATCCCTATTCAATCTCTGACAATGCCATCTATTCGATTCTCAAAGACCGTGAAGGCGGAATGTGGATAGGGACTTATTTTGGGGGTGTGAATTATTACCCCCGGCAATATACCTACTTTGATAAAGTCTATCCCCAGAAAGAATCAAACAAAATGGGAAAAAGGGTGCGGGAGTTTTGTGCCGCCCATGACGGCACACTCTGGATAGGTACAGAAGATAAGGGGCTTTTCCATTATTATCCTAGTACTGGAAAAATCGAACCGTTCATTCATCCGGATATTTATCATAATGTTCACGGATTGTATTTGGACGGAGATTATCTGTGGGTTGGGAATTTTGCAAAAGGATTGAAGCGTATTGATTTGAGGACATACGCTGTAAAGCACTATGATAATATTGCAAGTGATATCTTTTCTATCTGCCGGATAACTGCGGGCGATCTGTATCTTGGAACAACAATAGGATTGTTTCGGTACAACCCAGATACGGAACGTTTTAAACGCGTCCCCGAACTTGGGTGGACGTTTGTTTATTATATAAAGGAGGATAAGCAGGGGAATTTATGGCTGGCAACTTATGCCGATGGCGTCTATAAAAAGAATGTCCGTACAGGTGGTTGGGAACATTTCGTACATGAGGAAGCAGACTCGTCCACCCTTCCATCCAATAAGGTGCTGAGTATTTTTGAAGACAGTCAAAATCAGCTATGGTTTACCACACAAGGAGGTGGCTTCTGCCGCTTTGTGCCTTCCGCCAACACCTTTGTCCGTTATGACGGTATCGGTCTGCCAAGCAACGTCATTTATCGGATTGAAGAAGATGAAAAGGGATTGTTCTGGGTTTCAACCAATAAAGGGCTGGTGCATTTTAACCCGAAGAATTCCAGTTTTAAAGTGTATACAGTTGCTAATGGGTTGCTGAGTAACCAGTTTAATTACCAGTCCAGCTATAAGGATAAGAATGGACGGATTTATTTTGGCTGTATTAACGGTTTCATCTCCTTTGCCCCCTCCTCCTTTATTGATAATGATTTTTTACCCTCTGTTTTGATTACCGATTTTATGCTCTTTAATAAAAAGGTGGTAGTCGGAGAAAAAGGCTCTCCATTGAAACAAAGTATCACTTTGTCAAACCATATCGAACTTCAGTCAAATCAGAATTCGTTCTCCTTCAGGATAGCTGCGATAAGTTATCAGTCACCGAGCATGAATACACTGCTATATAGACTGGAAGGGTATGATTCCGAATGGCATACAGCGGGTAAGGGCCCTATTACGTATTCCAATTTACCTTATGGGACATACATGTTACGCGTGAAAGGTGCGAATAGTGATGGTGTATGGAATCCAGATGTACGCACATTGGGGATCAGGATATTGCCCCCGTTTTATTTATCCGTATGGGCATACCTGATTTATATCCTATTGATACTCGGTACATTTTTCGCCCTCTTCTTTTATTTAAGGAAGCGTACTATTGAAAAGCAGCGTAAAGAGATGGAGAAGTTCGAACAGGAAAAGGAGCAGGAACTCTACACCACTAAGATAGATTTCTTTACAAATGTGGCACACGAAATCCGTACTCCTTTAACACTGATAAAGTGCCCATTGGAGAATGTACTTGCTGATAGGGAACTCTCCGAAAATGTAAGGATGGAATTGGAAATTATGGATCAGAACGTGGAGAGGTTACTGAACCTGATAAACCAATTACTTGATTTCCGTAAAGCGGAAAATAAAGGTTTTAAATTGAATCCGAAAGAATATAATATCGGTACTATCGTCCACTCTGTTTATAAGTATTTCACCACTTTGGCAAAGCAAAGGGGAATTAAACTTGAAGTAGAAGTTCCAGAGGAAGAATTGTTGGCTTCTGTTGACAAAGAGGCTTTGACCAAAATTCTCAGTAATCTGTTTGCTAATGCATTGAAATATGCCCGGACATACGTTTATCTCCATTTGTCTGTTGATGAGAAGAATGAGGTGTTCACTATCTCTATGAGTAATGATGGGAATATAGTCCCTATCGAAATGCGTGAAAATATTTTTAAAGCCTTTGTCCAATACCGGGACGGGAAAGATATTGTCTCGGGCACAGGCATCGGATTAGCTATGGCTCGTTACTTGGCAGAGTTGCATCAAGGTATGCTGGTGATGGACCGGGAGCTAGATTGTAACCGTTTCATTCTTTCCATTCCAATATTACACCAGACACTTCCGGATGATTCGGAAGAACAACATAAGAAACCTGGGTATGATGATGAAGATCGTGAAGTTTCTGATAAAGATAAAAGAGAGGTTGCTTCCATATTGGTTGTAGAAGATAATAAGGATATGCTTGCTTTTGTGTTCAGGCAATTGTCTTCATTGTATCATGTACTGATTGCGGAAAATGGGGTCGAGGCGTTGGACGTTCTTGAACAGAAATCTGTGGATCTGATAATAAGTGACATTATGATGCCTCTGATGGACGGGGTTGAATTATGCAAGCATCTGAAACAAAATCTGGACTATAGTCATATTCCTGTAATATTATTGACAGCTAAAACTAATCTGGAATCAAGAATCGAAGGACTTGAAGAAGGGGCGGATGCGTATATTGAAAAGCCGTTTTCTATGGAGTATCTTCGTGCCAATGTAGCAAATCTGTTGAGTAATCGGGAAAGATTACGCCGTCACTTTATTGAATTTCCTTTTATCAAAGCAGATGCAATGGCGCAGACAAAGGCCGATGAGATGTTTATTAGCAAGTTAAATGAGTATGTATTACGCCATCTTGATAATACGGACCTGCAAATTGATGATATAGCGGATGCAATGAATATGGGACGTTCCAACTTTTACCGGAAATTGAAAGGAATCCTAAATATGAGTCCGAACGAATATCTCCGCCTTTTCCGTTTGAAGCAGGCAGCTTCCATACTGAAAGAAGGAACCTATGGAGTGGTGGAAGTCTCTTACATGGTAGGGTTCAGTACCCCCTCCTATTTTTCAAGCTGTTTTAAAAAACAGTTCGGAGTACTGCCTAAAGATTTCATATCGCACTAGTAATATGTATTTTGCTTTAAATTTTATAATATCAGGTCATTTTCTGATATTTTATCCGAGTTGTTCCGGGTAATTTTGCAAATATATTAACAACTAAATTTGATGTATGACAAGGTATTTACTTTTTTTTGCCAGCCAGCCTTCGGGCGGAAGAGAGAGTTGTTTTCCTATCGTATATATAAACGATTCTTAGTTTGAGAATTTGTACTGTAATTTATATAAAGTCAAAGAAATAATTATAAAATAAATTGCACACACAATGAATAATAGAAAAGAAAATGAACAGAGTTGTATAGTAATGAATAAAAAAGAGGGTACATCGTGCATTACGACACACCTCCCTGTATTTCAGAGAAAAATCTACACTACTAATCAAAAAATCTATTGATATATGAACTGTAAAGTAAAACAAGGATGCCTTACCAGCGAAAGCTGTTGCATCCTGTTATGGTTAGCCTTCACATTATTTCCCGTTTCCGTTGTAACGGCGGCAGATAATAGAAAGATCGACGAGAGCCAGCAAAAAGAAGTAAAAGCAGAAATGAAAGGATATGTGGGAGACGAAAACGGAGAGCCTGTTATTGGAGCTACCGTATTGGAAAGTGGAACGCAGAACGGGGTTATAACAGATGTGGACGGTATATTCACTATACAGTTGGCAAAGAACGCATCATTGATCATTTCATATGTTGGGTACCAGAAGAAAACGGTAGTGGTAAAAGATAAGAAGTTCATTTCCGTTAATTTGACTCCGGACAGGAGTATGATGCTGGATGAAGTGGTCGTGGTCGGTTTTGGCAAACAAAAGAAAGAATCCCTCGTGGGAGCTGTGCAGGCAGTGAAGCCGGAAGACCTGAAGATGACATCCAGTAATCTTAGTACTTCATTTGCCGGGAACGTTCCAGGTATCATCGCCGTACAAACACAGGGTGAACCAGGCTCTGATGAGGCGAAATTCTATATACGTGGTATATCAACTTTTGGTTCGAATACCTCACCGCTGATCATACTTGACGGTGTGGAAATCAACGCTACGATGATGAACAATATTCCTCCAGAATCTATCGCGTCGTTTTCTGTGCTGAAAGATGCTACGGCAACGTCCCTATACGGCTCACGGGGGGCTAACGGAGTTATCATCGTTACTACCAAGCAAGGACAGCTTTCCGAGAAAATGTCTGTAGATATCCGCTTTGATAATACTTTCTCCATGCCTACCTATGTGCAGAAAATGGCAGATGGCCCGACTTACATGGATATGTATAATGAAGCCGTTTATAATCAGGCTATTGCCAATAACCAAGAGTATGAGCCTTTCTATAGCCGGGATAAGATAGATAAAACACGTGCCAATGCAAATCCCTACCTGTTCCCAAACAATGACTGGTACAGTATGTTGTTCAAAGACTTCGCCGTTAATCAGAATTTGAATATCTCCATCAAGGGCGGAAGCAAAAATGTGGATTACTTCCTGAATGCTGGAATCTTCTATGAAAATGGTATCATCCGGCAACCCAAGGAAGATAAGCTTGATGTGGGTATGCGCAACAAGAAATACCTGTTTCAGAGTAATGTGACAGCCCGTGTTACCTCTACGACGAAAGTGGGGCTAAATATGAATACGCAGTTGTTCTACCACCATGCCCCCAAAACAAGTACCCGGAATTTGTTCGCCTATTCCATGCATGGGAATCCCGTACGTTTTCCTGCTACACTTCCTGCTGAACCAGGGGATACATACATCCGCTACGGTAGCAATGATCCGTGGGATGTGGGAAAATCAGAGCCGAATCCTTACGCCAAATTGAGTGAAGGTTATACGGAACGAAATTATGTCTATATGACGACCGCTTTCAATCTCGAACAGGACTTGAAGTTTGTCACACCAGGGTTAAAACTCACCGGACTGGCATCTTTCTATAATTACAGTTTTAACTGGCTGGATCATTGGATTGTACCTTTCTACTATAAAGTATCTGATGACTATACGATGGATGATCAGGGAAACTACCTTTATAAGACTTCGACTATCGGTGAGCCGGGAGAACCTTATCTGAAGAGCAATTCCGGGCGTGATCCGACAGAGAGTGTCTGGTCTTTACAGGGAGCGCTGGACTACTCACGCCAGTTTGGTGGACATGATGTGGGAGCTACCCTTGTTTACCACATGAAAGAAACCAAGAAAGTGAAGGACGGCGGAGCTGAAAAAGATCTTCTTCCTTACCGTGAGCAAGGGATGGCCGGACGTCTGACCTACAGTTTTGGTCAGCGTTACCTGCTTGAGGCTACCTTTGGTTATAATGGCTCGGAGAATTTCAGAAGCGGGCATCGTTTCGGATTCTTCCCTGCGATTGCCCTAGGATGGACTATTTCTAATGAAAAGTTTTTCCAACCGTTAAAAAAAACAGTTTCCACTCTGAAAATCCGAGCTACTTATGGATTGACCGGAAATGATGCGCTTGCCACTCGCTTTCCCTATGTAACAGAAGTCAGTATGAATAATAATTTGGATTGGTGGACTGGTAGCGGTACCCGCGTGAATGGGCCGCTTGTAAATATTTATGGTAATGCGAACGCTACATGGGAGAAATCGAAAAAGCTGAATTTAGGTGTCGATATGACCCTTCTTGAATCTATGGATATAACCATTGATTATTTCAAGGAAGACCGTAGTGGAATTTTTATGCAACGTTCGTCCGTCCCTTCAACAATGGGAGTGACAGGTATGCTGCCTTATGCCAACATTGGCTCGGTAAAGAATAAGGGTGTGGATATGAGTGTAGCATACAGCAAAGTAATTGGCAAAGATTGGGTGCTCCGCCTGAACGGTAGTCTGACCTATGCACATAATGAGATTACGGAGATAGACGAACCGGTGAATGTAGAACCCTATTCTTCAAGAATCGGACACCCGATAAACAGTATTATGGGATATGTGTCTGACGGATTGTTTACTTCTCAGGAGGAAATAGACAGATCTCCCAAACAGTCGTTCGGAAATTATACGGTGGGAGATATTAAATATAAAGATCTGAATGGTGATAACGTGGTGAATGGTTATGACAGGACGATTATCGGCAATCCTGAAATTCCGGAGATTATCTATGGTTTTGGAGGAACGTTGAAGTATAAAAAGTGGGATTTGTCTCTGTTTTTCCAGGGAGTGGCCAAAGTCAGTTTAATGATGAGCGATATTCATCCGTTCAGCGAAGCGGGCCATAAAGGATATAACATTGCACAGTATATCGTTGATGACCACTGGTCGGAAAGCAATAATGTAGCCGGTGCCGCCTATCCCCGATTATCACCCGAATTTATCACGAACAATGCGCAAACCAGCACTTATTACCTACGTAACGCAGCTTTCCTGCGCCTGAAGAATGCCGAACTGGGCTATTCCTTCTTCCCGTGGCTGCGTGTGTATGCAGCAGGTACTAATTTGCTGACATTCTCTCCGTTCAGTACCTGGGATCCTGAAATGGGAAGTGGGAATGGTTTGAAATATCCGCTACAGCGCACGGCCAAGATCGGGATTCAGTTTCATTATTAATTAAGAACAGAATAAGTTATGAAAAATATATATACAAAGTTATGCCTGTCGGCAATCGGCTGTTTAATGATGGCATCATGTGATTTTCTTGATGTGGTTCCGCAAGGTACTGCTACCGTGGATGATATCTACCGGACACAATATCAGGCTGAAGGAATGGTACTGTCTTGCTACGCGAATATCCCTAACTATTTCCATCCCCAACAATTTCCTGATTTTACCGGAGGAAACGAAATCATAACGAGCAAAGGAGGAACAACGCGCTGGTTTCATTTCCGCAGTCTGGTTTATGGGGAAGAATCCCCAACAACGACTTATTACTCATTATGGAGCAATACAGCAAAATCTTATCCGCAGGGTGCTGTGAAGAAAGCAGTATGGGAAAGTATCCGCAATTGCTATAATGTGCTTAATAATCTGGATAGGGTATCGGACATTACCCCCGAAAACCTGAGCTGGTGGAAAGGTGAAGCGCTGTTTTTGATCGGGTATTATCATCAGATCATGCTGGAGTACTATGGACCGATAGTTATTATTGACAAGGAAATACCAATGGAAAGTTCTCCGGCCGAGATGATGACCTCCCGTTCTCCTTATGATACATGTGTCGATTTCATTGCCAATAAATATTCGGAAGCAGCTAGATTACTTCCTGGCGTATGGGATTCAAGTAAGAGAAACAGGGCTACCTCTTCTGCTGCCTTGGCTTTCAAGGCTCGGCTGTTGCTTTATGCCGCCTCGCCGTTAGTCAATGGGAATAGTGAGTTTTATTCCGACTTTAAAAACCCCGACGGCACTTTTCTGATTAACCAGACTTATGACCGGGAAAAGTGGAAGAGAGCGATGGATGCTGCCAAAGAGGCCATAGACCTTTGCGAAGAGAACGGTTACAAACTTTATGGAAATTCGACCAATGACTTGGAGCAAGGGAAGAAAAACTATCATGAAGCCTTTGTCGGTGATGGGATCAGTGGTAGCGGATTTAACTGGAATGAAGTCCTGTTTGGCTTTGCTGAACAGGGAACTATTTCCTACTGTATCAAGAATATGGCTCCTCGTGTTGAATTTACAAGTTATTCGACCAAAGGTTTTAGAGGGTCCTTATTCCCGACGTGGGATTGTGTGAGTAGGTATTATACCAAGAACGGTCTACCTTGGGCAGATGACCCCGAGACTAAGAAGCTTGATCCGTATTCCATTGCACCAGGTGATAGTACGATACGTTTTCACAGGAATCGTGATCCGCGCTTTTATGCCTCTATTGGCTTTGATCGTGGAAATTATGACGTGCAGGGAAAGACAATAGTGCTCAAATGCAGACGTGGTGAAATGCAGCAGAATAATGGCAATGCCAAGGATGAGTATCAAACGGACAACGGTTATTATTGTCAGAAATGGGTGTCTAAATATGATACCTATAATAGGACTACCGATCAAATAACCTACAACCGTTGGTGCTTTCCTTATATGCGTCTGGCCGAACTCTATCTGAGTTATGCAGAAGCGGATTTCGAATATAGCGGCACACTGAGTACTGCCAGTCTGTCCTATTTGAATAAAGTACGTGAACGTTGCGGATTACCTACCTTTGCAGATTCATGGGCAAAAGCCGGTGGTATTCCTTCAGGAGAGAAGTTGCGCGAAATATTACATGATGAACGCTCCATTGAATTGGCTATGGAAGGCAGACGTTTCCATGATATGCGCCGTTGGAAAATTGCCCATACTGAAATGATGCGTTATCAGAAATCCTGGACATTATCCGGAAAAACCGCTGATAGTTTTTATAAACTTACGGACATGAAAGAAACCGGCGTTCGTAATTTTACCGCTCCCAAGAACTATTGGCTTGCTATTCCACAAGATCAGATAGAAGTAAATCCCAATCTAGTGCAGAATCCGGGATACTAGAGAATCAGCTCTTATATAACTAACAATTAGAGGAAAGGACAAAATGAAAAAGGTAATGTGTTTATTGGCAATTATGTTTATGATTGCCAATACTTCGGCACAAACACGGGTGATTGCCCATCGTGGTTTCTGGAAAACCCAAGGATCAGCACAGAATAGCATTACATCTTTGTTGAAAGCGGATTCTATAGGATGTTATGGTTCGGAGTTTGATGTCTGGCTGACAAAAGATAATGGTTTGGTGGTTAGCCATGATGGGATTATTCAAGGGCATAAGGTTGAAGAGTCCACTCTGAAGGAATTAACCGGGTTATGGTTAGCGAATGGAGAATGCGTACCCTCCTTAAAAGAGCTTCTGGAAACAGCTAAGCGGAAAACATCTTTGAAGCTGGTGCTGGAGTTGAAAGCTCATAGTAAACCCGAACGGGAGATAAAAGCTGTTGAAGAGATCGTTTCGATGATAAAGAAGATGGGACTCGAACCCCGGATGATATATATCACCTTTTCGTCTCACGCATTAAAGGAACTGATCCGTCAGGCTCCCACAAGCACTCCTGTATATTATCTGAAAGGGGACTTATCTCCACAACAACTGAAAGAATTGGGTAGTGCCGGACCGGATTATCACTTCTCTGAATTTTACCGTTATACCGATTGGATTGAAAGTTGCCATGCCTTGGGGCTAAAAGTGAATGTATGGACGGTTAATAAAAAAGAGGACATGCAATACTTTTGGGATAAAGTCGACTTTATCACTACAGATGAGCCGTTGGGACTGTTGAAAGATATAATGAAGGTCAAATAGATATATTTTCTGAGATAATGTATAGTCCAACTGATTACCTTTAATAATCTGTTGATTATTTATGTTTTTGGAAAATGAGTTTCAAGTTTTCAAACGACTGTTCATGTTGATACAGTTGAATGCTGATTGAAAACAAAACAATAGCGGAAACAATGAATGTCAATCTTGTATAAGAAGGCAAACGTCCAAATTTATAGTTCAGCTCCATTAATCGAACTGAATAGGGGTATTTATTAAATAATATAAAATTAGCCAACTAATTCATAGCCAAATTATTGCGAATTAGTTGGCCTTTTTGTATCTTTAGGTATTCCGTGCGACAAGAAGTCGTACAAGTAATTGTTCAGCACTGTGCCTGAACCTATTGTTCTGTCAATAGTAGTCTAAAGAGGCGTGCTTTACCAGTCATGGTTTAGTGCGAAGCCCTCTTGACAATGCAGTCCTTTACAGAAATATCCAATGTATAGGCTGTTAGGCTGACTGATATGAGTAACATATGTGAATCGCTACACCATCGTAATAAAGAAATAGCTTACGGATATTTATAAGCTATAGCCAAAAGGTGGGTAGTCAGGATAGTCTTTTGGGAATGTAAGGCTACACGGACATCATACTGGCGGTGGAGGGGCGGGCTCTAAGTCGGGCGTCAGTTACTTGTACGGAACTTGGTAAACCCGTATTTCTCCTGTCTATGTCAGGCAGGTAAGCCAATTGCAAGAAAAGCCGAATGTGGTGCGGGTAAAGGATTGCGGAGAAAGTGAATGATTCTGTGTAATGCGGAGGATAGAGGTTTAAACATCACCCCATGCGAAATCAGGCAGACTTCCGCAGGGTAATTCTTTGTGAAACGATTGTAGAACTTTAATAAAATGAAGAAACTGCAAATGAGCAAGGCAAAAGCCGAGTGTGCATCTTTAACCGTACGAAACACGACATGAAAAGATATCGATTCTTCCAAATATGAGCGTAAAGTGAGAAAACTGCAGGTCCGAATAGCAAAGGCCCACAAAGAAAAGAGGTACAACAAGGTAAAGGCCTTACGGTACCTACTTGCCACTTCCTACGAAGCCAAGGCATTGGCGATAAGGAAAGTAACTTCCAATAAAGGTAAACGTACGGCAGGGGTTGACCATATGAAGTGGGACACTGATGCCAAGAAAATAGAAGCTATATGTTTATTGAAAAGGAGAGGATATAAGGCCTTCCCGCTGAGGAAGGTCAACATAGCCAAAGCAAATGGCAAGACAAGATCTTTGGGAATACCAACCATGAAGGACAGAGCCGTGCAGGATATATCTTATGGCTTTAGAACTTATAACTGAAAGTGAAGCGGATGCGAACTCATATGGGTTCAGAAAGTTTAGAAGTACTGCGGATGCAATAGACGCACTTCATAGATGGTTGAGTAGAGACTGTTTACCACAATGGATACTGGAAGGTGACATTAAGGGTTGTTTTGATCATATTAATCATGAATGGCTTCTCAACAATGTGTAGATTGACAGGCTGGTATTAAGGAGATGGCTGAAAAGCGGAGTAGTATTTAATTGCAAAGTATCAATAGATACGCTACACTTTTTCTTTTCGTTGGCAAATCTTAATCCGTATCTTCGTTGCATGAAAGAAGATATACGGATGCGCCAAAAATGGCTTGAGCTATACGTCGAAACGGGTTCTGTGACAAAAACTGCCCTTCGGTGCGGGATTACCCGTTCCACGTTATACCGTTGGATAAATTGCGAGAAAGAACAAGGCAAGTCGGAATTGTCCGATAAGTCTAAACATTCATCAAGACTTGCCAATATGAAGATAACACCTGAAATTGAAACCATTATCCTTAATCTGTGCGTGAGACAAGAAGATGGGGAGCGCAACGGATTGCCAACTATCTGCTTAGGAAGAGAATAAAGCTCTCAGGCATGACGGTGTGGCGTGTGTTGAAAAGCATCAGGTCAAAGCTGTTGTGAAACGTTGCGAGAAATTTATTTCTTCTTCCAGCCGATTTTTTCCATCGGCAACATCCGGATAACCATATACCCCCGCCGTTGTTCATAGCGGCAGGAAAAACATGCCTGACGGCGATACGTGACGCACGGCACTCAAACCCTCTATTCCAACGTGAAACTGACCGCAGAGAGGGATGCCGCCACGGGCGACCTCGTGTGGAAGTCCAAGGACAACACGACACTTGTGGGGGGATTGTCGGATGAGCACTACTACCTCTACTATCCCTACTAAACGGATATGAGCGGAAAGACTGCCACTCCCACAGGCTCAGCCTTGACCGACACGGAATTCTTCGCCCCGTTGGTTTCCGCTTGGCAGCCTCAGGGCGACCAAAGTACTCATGCGGCATATACCGCCTCCGACTTGATGACTGCCGAAGGCTCCGCAACGACAGGGGAAGACAACACCCTCCACCTCTCTTTCACCATGAACCATCGTATGGCATTGGCCGTCATCGAGATGCCGAATACCGTTAAATACAAGTTTACCGACGAGAGGATTCCTGATTACGCCGTGTCACCCGCCACTACATTCTCTGGCATTGCCCAGCCGCTGCGCGTGAACGATGGTACATACCGCTACTTGGTGAATCACGCGACTCCCGCACCGACTATCGAAGGACATTATGACGAGGGAAGCAAGGAGTTCACCATAACCCCGTCCGGCCTTTCTACCGGCAGTTACAAGAGATACAAGGTGGACGGCGCGGTGACAACTGTAAAGGACTACACGATGCAACGGGGAGATTACCTGCTCGCCGACGGCAACCTGCTGCCTAAGGGTACTACCCTGACCGAGGAGCAGAAGGCAAGCGTGGCGGCCATCGTCTTCTGGACACCGGCAGAGACCAATCCTGAAGGACGGATCACGCCGGCGTCTCTGGATTTCGACAAGATTATGGTGAAAGAACATCCCAATTGCACCCATGGCCTTGCCGTGTCGATTAAAGATGCTCCGGGCAACGTCTCGTGGCAAAACGTTAACGACTGGGTGGCGGATTTTCAAAGAGGAACAGATTTCAATCCTGTCGATAAGGATGAGTACGTAAACATTGCCACTGGTTTCGATGCGACCGGCAACATAAACAGGATACTCGGTTACCAGAACACGAAAGTGCTGTGGGCGTATAACGGATATTGCAAGACAAACGGCAAAACCGATGCCTTGGTCAATCCTGCTGAGGTCCTGAAAACATTTATCGCAAATAATCCAGCCCCGGCAAACAGCACCGGATGGTTCTTGCCGTCGGTAAAGGAACTGCACATGCTATGTTATAAGGATGTCGATAATATTGCGTACACACGGGACAACACAGAGACGAGGGATATAGTCGAAGTCTCCATCTCCGCCGTTGGCGGTGACGCATTGTCACCGCGCAATAACCATAAACGTTTCTGGTCTTCTTCGGAGAGCCCCAGTAATAAGAATGGCGCTTTTAGCGTGTATTTCTACAATGCCTTCGCACAGCTCAGCGAAAAGGACGGCGCACTCAATGTGCGTGCCGTGTGCGCTTTCTAACCACATAAAACAAAGAAAAATAACGATGTGAAAGGAACAGGATATTCCGGACGATGGATGCGCATCAGCGGCTGGTAGCCGATGTTGATGCTCGCGGGCGGGCTACTCGTCTCTTGCGGCAAGATGGAAACGGGAGAATCTACTACACGTTTACCCGATGGCAAGTACCCATTGCGACTGACAGCGGAGGTGGCGCAACCGCACCCCCGTGCCGGCGGCAAGGAGATAGGAGTGATGCTGGATGGCATGCTCAGCCTCCAAAGGTACGTAATGGACGCCTCGGGCAATACTGTCCCAAAGGATGCTGAAAACACCATTTACCGGAAGAGCACTACCGAGACATGTGTCACGGCACGGACTCCGAATGCCGATATCGACCAAAGTGGCGGGTATGCCGGCTTCGGCCTTCTATACGTCACCGTAGTGGGAGGTTATGACCAAGCCGTCAGCCTCCGTTTCAACCACCGCATGGCAAAAGTAGAGTTCACGCTCATGGCGGGCGAAGGTGTCACGGAGGAAAAACGAATGAAATAGACGTGGTGCAGACGGTGCCGGGCAACACCTGGATTGATGGCGGCGAGGAGAATGTGGCGGTAGCCAAAACAATACACTACACTGCCGATGAAGTGAAGGCTGGGGACTACATCTATTCGGGCAGGAGCACTTCGGACGGCGGACTGCGCAAACGCTATCCCAATGGGAAAGCTCAGGTCATCGCAGACCCGAAGCCGCAATCCGTAGCGGGCAAGACGGTCGCCGGTGTCGTCTTCTGTATACCGAAAGACACTGACCCCACAGGCAGACTAACCCCAGCCCGACTTACTGATGATAAGATTATGATGAAAGATTTTCCGAATGCCGAAATTTGGAATTATATAGTCAACCCATCCCTCGTCGCTGCCGGCGGTCCGACGCCAATTTATACCACCTCTTACTGGTCGTCTACGGAGGCATATTATAGCCCTAACAATGCATATGCCATACACTTTCCAGATGCCACTCTGGAAAGTAATGATAAGTACTTATAAAGTTAGGTTTCTGGCCGTGTGCGCTTTTTAATCACATTAAAGAAAGAAACTGTAGCAAAGCATTCTACATTCGATTCCGGCGGCGGTGCTCCTATCGCTTGCCGCCTGTACGCAAGAAGAGCTCCCGGGCAACCAAGACAAGGCGC
Organism: Bacteroides sp. LFL-34; assembly: GCF_027257075.1. Taxonomy (NCBI): domain Bacteria; kingdom Pseudomonadati; phylum Bacteroidota; class Bacteroidia; order Bacteroidales; family Bacteroidaceae; genus Bacteroides; species Bacteroides sp. LFL-34. The sequence goes on from NZ_JAPQKZ010000017.1 coordinate 104,219, forward strand.
AGCAACTTACTTTCTCCATTACCGATGGTGGATATACGTCGGCTGTTCGCAAAACCACCCGTACTGTGGAGAATGGCTGCCAAACCAAGTTTTCCGAAGGCGGGGCCTGCGGCCTATACGTGGTGCGGGGCACTCAAACAGTCTATTCCAACGTGAAACTGACAGCCGAGAGGGATGCCGACACGGGCGGTCTCGTATGGAAAACTGAAAGTCCGACACCGCTCACAGGCGGGCTGTTGGACGAACACTATTATTTCTACTATCCCTATCAGGCACGAGCCTCAATACTGGGGCAGGGCGGCTGTTCGCCTTCATCATTACGGTGAACGAGTTAACCGTGCCCGGCTTGTCGGTGCGGAGCGAAACATACACCATCTCCGACAATAAGACCTGCCATATCCTGGAGTCTGTCTGCCCGTGATGTTATCCTCTCATCGAATTCCTGTACTCACTCGGGCTCATTCCATAGTACTTCCTGAACACCTCCCTGAAATATCTGACATCGGAGAACCCCGAGTCATCCGAGATTTCCGTTATCGAACAGTCTTTTTCCCTGAGCAGTTGTGCCGCATATTGCAGCCGCATGGAGCGGATATAGTCAGCCGGGGCATGGCCGGTGAGCGCCTTCAACTTGTTGAAAAATCCGGTGCGGCTCATGTTCTGCATGCCACAGAGCATGTCCACACAGAAACCGGGGTTGTCGATATTCTTCATGACACATTCCCTTACGGAGGCCATGAATTTCCAGTCCCGGGTATTGTGGCAGTCCGGCGGAACCTGTCCGACTCCGTCCTCAAGACCGGCGTATGCCCGTTTGAGCAGTGCCCGGTTTGCCAGTATGTTCCTGATATTCGCCCTGAGCACGTTTATGCTAAACGGTTTGGTGATATAGGCGTCAGCTCCGTTTTCCAGCCCCTCCAGCATGTCCTTCTCATCTCCCAAGGCGGTCAGCAGCATGACCGGGATATGGGATGTCTCAATATCGGATTTGACGGACGCGCAAAGTTCGTCCCCTCCCATTTCAGGCATCATAACGTCCGAAAGTATCAGGTCCGGATTGTATTCTCTCGCCACAAGCAGCGCGTCCCGTCCGTTGGAACAGGTTTGGACCAGGTATTCCTCTTTCAGCAGCCCCTCAAGGTAGGTCCGCAAATCGTCATTGTCCTCCACAATAAGAATACGCTGCCGGTCCCCGCCGGTCATTGTTGGAAGGATCTCACGCATGGGGCCGCAATCCGGTCCCATGCGGGTTTCCCCGGTATCCTGTTTCCTGGGCGAAGCAACGGGGCATGCCTTGTCAAGGCGTCTGCTCCTCAGGGGAAAAATAACACATACCATGGTCCCCTTCCCCTCGGTACTGGTAACGCGGACCCTGCCTCCGTGCAGCCTTACCAGCCTATGTACCATCATCAGTCCGACACCGTTTCCCGCCACTTGCAGATTGACGGCATTACTGCCCCTGAAATGGTTCCTGAACAGTTTCTTCCGTTCCTCAGGTGGAATGCCAATCCCCGTGTCTTCCACTTCCACACCCCATACATGCCGGTCCGCGAAGGCACGGACCTGGATACTCCCGCCCCGTGGAGTGTACTTCAGTGCGTTGGACAGTATATTCTTCAATATAGAGTCCATTTTGTCCTTGTCAAACCGGACATTCAGGTAAGGGAAGCCGCTCTCACGGGTGATATCGATGTCCCTGATGGAGGCATATGTGCGGAATGCCTCACAGGTCGTCTCCAGATAACTGTTGAGCTCATATTCCGAGACATGAAGTCTCAAGGTGTAGTTGTCCGTACTCTCGAAATCTATCAGGCTGGTGACCAATCCCAGAAGTCCGTCCACGCTTTTCAGGGCCATCCGTACATTGTCCATCCCCTCCGCCTTCACCATGTCTTTCTCCACCACCTCTTCCAGCGGAGCCTTGATCAGCGTAAGCGGAGTACGGACATCATGGGCAGTATGTATGAAGAAGCACGTCTTTTCGTCTGATATCCTTTTCTGCCTGCGCAACATGGCAACGCGAAAAGACACCACCCCAGCCAACACACACAATGACGCATATCCGGCAATGGCCCATGTACCCGCCCACAGCGGCCGGGCGACACTCAGACCGAGGCTTCTTTCCTCATACACCTTGTATTTCTCCTCATTGGAGACGGCACGGATACGCAGGGTGTAGTTGCCTGGGGGCAGGCTCGTGAACTGTATCCGCCCGCTCTGGACCGGATGGCTCCAGCCCTCGTAGAGCCCCTCCAATTTCCATGAATATAGGATGTTCGAGGGATAGTCGTAGTTGATGGAGACAGCTTCCAGGGAGAAGGTATTCTGGTCATATGCAAGTTCCAGCCTGACGGTATTGTCAATATCCTCCCTCAAGGGGGATCCCTTGTCCCCGGGATAGACGGGGCGGTAGGAGATCATGAAATCCCGCAGGAGCATCCGAGAAAAATGCGGGGCGGGTATCCTCATGTCGGAGGGGAACATGACGGCTCCGGTGTTACTCCCGAACACGAAGCTTTCCCCGTGCCGGAAAGTGGATACCCCGGCATTGAGGCATACGCTTGCCAGCCCTTGTTCTGCCGTCCAGTTTCTGAAAGTGCCGCTCTCACGCCGGAACAGGGCCACGCTGTTTTCGGTCCCCAGTAGCAGGGTGCCGTCCGCACGGGGGACAATGGTATGGATGTTATTGGATATCAGGGCGCAGTTCTCGGTCTGGTATTGGCGGACGAACCTGTCCTCCACGCTGTCATAGACGAGAAGTCCCGCCCCGCCGGTGCCGATATACAGGAGCCCGTCCGGTGCCTGGTACAGTGCATAGACATGAACCGCCTCGACTGGAAAGGCGATATGTCTGCAGGTCCCCCCGTGCCCGTCAAGCAGGTACAACCCCATGCCGGTACCGATCCACATCCATTCCGGAGCCTTCTCCAGTATGGCGGTGATGGGGCCCGGGACCGGGTACAGGCGTACTGTGCCGTCATGGGGATCGAAACGTTTGAGATTGTGGCAGCCCCCTGTCCATATACATCCTCCGGAATCTTTTCCGATGTCATTGATATACTGGTCTGGACGCCCCTCTGCTGCAAAGGAGGGGGGAAAGTATTCCACCCTCCCGGTTTTCTTTTCGATCCTGTACAGGCCCGAAGCGTACCCGCCGGCGCAGATGACACCCGGCGAGACCTCGCAGAGCGTCAGGAAGATATGGTTCCCGCCATCCTGTATCCCATCGGACCGGCTGAGAAAGGAGCGCCACCGTCCTACCGCAGGCTGCAGCAGGCTGATCCCGTTGCTGGTGGCGAACCACAAGTCGCCTTCGCTGTCTTCGATGACATCATGCACCTGATCGTTAACCAGCGACCGGCTGTTGCCCGGTGAGTGCCGGAACCATTCATAGCTCTGGTAGCGGTTATTCCGGATTGTGACTCCGGCGGGGTAGTTGGCAAGCCAGATACGGTCCCCGCCATCCACATAAATGTCATTGATATTGTCTCCGTTCATGCCGTTGTGGCTGGCGTAGTCGGCGGTTATATAGGGTTTGGGCACTAGCGAGTCCATATCCATCCTGTATACCCCCCTTCCGCCCGTGGCTATCAGCAGCTCCCGGTCATTGAGAGGGGTGATCCGGTTGACGGCCACATTCCGCAGCGTACTGCCTGCGGACACTCCGTATACAAGTATGCCCTTCCTGAAGGTTCCCACGAACAGTTTCTTCGAACCGGGGTGGTAGTAGAGTTCGCTGACCGGCGTCCGGATGCTGTCCGTGTCCGCAAGCGCCTCAAGGACACCGTCCCTTTCCCGTACCGGAAAAAGTCCGTTCACGGTACCGATGAAAAGGTTTGTACCGTCCGTCTCGCTGATAGCGGTTATATCACCTCTTAAACGGGAGACCAGCCGCTGCGCAATGCCTGTGCGGGTGTCATAGCGGATGATATGGTCACCCTGACAGAGCCATATGCGGTCCCCACGGTCCATATAGGCGTAACAGAGCATGCCCGTGGCGAAGTCATCCTGAAGACCGGGTATCCTGTATACCATCCGGAAACGGTCATGGAGGGTGTCGTAATGGAAAATACGGCCTTTCCTTCCCACAACCCACAGCGTGTTCTCCGTGTCGGTGTAGAGCCAGTTCAGATTGACTTGCGGGGCCACCTTCAGATTGCCGTCAAGAACAGTGTAATGCCTGATCCGCTTGCCGTCATAACGGTCCATCCCCTCCTGGGTGAGGAACCACATGTATCCCCTCCCGTCTTTTTGGATACGGTAAATCCTCCGGTTACTCAATCCGTCCTCTATTCCCAAGTATTTATATATCTGGGCTCCGCACATGGAGGAAATTCCCAGCATGAGGAATGCGGACAGTATTCTTCCCATATTCCGAACACGTGTCATTCTGATGTAAATTAGACAACAACTGTTGCAAATATATAAAAATATAAATTAATATACAAATTTAAACATAACCTCGGATGTCGGCATCAGGCGGTATGTCCTCAATGTCATGTACCCCGGAAAATAGCTGCATACGGGACCGGCCCATGATATGAACATATTCCGAGAGGCGGTTGTTCAATTGACCCGACGGAATTATGGCTTGCCGGGCTCGGGACTGTCCGCAAGGGTACGTTGGTCCGGTGTGCGGAATACCATCCATACCTCCGGTCCGAATTTATATCCGCGGGTGGTACAGGTGCCGGTCGAGGTTTGGCAGCCCCCAATAAAGCGGGCCGAATTGTTTGTAAGCACTCTTACCCTCATGCCCGATTTATAGATAATCTTCCAACAGTAAGAAGTTATAATTCGCATTTAAGAACAATGGCGGGCATTTCTTGTTAATATTATAATCATATAAAAGAGGCGCATCCGTTAGTGCCAGATTTGTTCACCACTTTCATCGTTGCGTATCGTATTGCGAGTTGTCCGTATCAGATGTTTATCCCCTCTTTCTTAAGACTTCCTGAGAACTGCCTGGGAAAGGACGGCTTTCCGCATTGCGACTTCATCCACAGCCCTTGGCGGTATAGCCATGCCTTTCACGGGGACTACGGTTGATTCATGCGACACAGCAGATTCCGGTGCTATAACAGGGTTGCCTACATACTTGTGCCTCTTTTCAGCTTGCTGTCCAGATCCGAGTTGCGCACTTTACCCGCAGGTTGGACGGTTGTACATAACAATATTGATCTTTTTGGGGGCTAAAAGTCGAATATCCCCTTAAAGTAAGCGCCTGAGTAAGTACATCTTCTACAGTTCATTTTCCCTCCTTACTTTTGCTGCAAAAAAAATAATATCCTATGATGCAGCGACGTAAACACATGATGAGCAGAGAAAAATTTATCTCCGTTCTTTTCCGTCAGCAGCAGAGTGGTTTGTCCATTGCTGATTTTTGTGAGAATGAAGGTTATAGCCGTAGTAGATTCTATCTTTGGAAACAAAAATACGGTATAACGGAGCGGGAGTTATTGGCAGAAGCCTCCCGCTTAGGGGTTAAAGACAGCTTTGTCCCCATAGTAATCAATGGCGACACGCCATCCCCCGGTATATCTCACGAGGCTCCCCTGCCATCTCCCCAGCCTAGCGTCCCCTTTCCCTTGAAAGGAAAGGACAGCTCTGAAATATCCTTGGAATTACCCAACGGATTGAAGTTGAAGTTTAAAGGGTCTTCCGGCTGTGAAGCTGCCCTGAATCTGATCTCTAAAATATATAATGCCAATGTTCTGCCTAAATGACAGCATGAGATATTTCCTGTGCCCCGGTTATACGGACATGAGGAAAGGTATGTTCACTCTTTGCGGCCTTGTGCATGAGAGGATGGGAGGCGACATCAGAAGTGGGGAGGTATTCATTTTCTACAACCGTTTCCGGACCAAGATAAAATTGCTCCATGCCGAACCGGGCGGTCTGGTCCTTTATGAGAAACTGCTTGAAGAAGGCACCTTCAAGATACCCGCCTATAATCCTGCCACCCGTTCTTACCCCATGACCTGGAGTGACCTGGTCGTTATGGTGGAAGGCATCAATGAAGATGTCAGCAAAGGCAGGCAAAGACGGCTTTCCAATTTGAAAAAGCATTGGTAAAACAGTTGTAAACAAACAGCTTGAAGGCTTGTTTTTCTTGTTGTTTTTGACTATCTTTATATCATCAAAAAAAAGATATTGAATGGCAAAAGAAGATGCAACCGGACAAGCTGTGGAACCCTCAATGGAGCAGCTGCTGGATATCAACCGTAAACAGAGTGAGATCATCTCAGCCCAGGCAAGGACCATAGAAGAACTCCGGGGTACGATAGTTGAGTTGAACGCCTCCCTGGCATGGCTGAAGAGGAAGGTGTTCGGAAAGATGAGTGAGAAATGCAAGCCTGTCGATAACGGAGACCCGAAGCTCCCTTTTGACTATGGCGACCTGGAACAGATAGAGGCGGAAATCGAAGATGCCCGGAGCAGGGCGGCTGAACAGATTACCGTCCCCAAGTCCCGGGCCGCCAATAAAACGCCGCGCCGTAACCGGGTCGTCATGGATAACCTTCCGGTTGTAACAGTCGTCATCGAACCGGAGAATGTCGATTTAAGCAGATACGTCAAGATAGGCGAGGAACATACCAGGACCCTTGAGATGAAACCCGGCTACCTCTATGTGAAAGACACGGTACGTCCCACATACGCCCTGAAAAATGAAATGGAGGCCGTTGATAACGGAGAAAAGGCTGTAATAACCGCTCCCATGCCACTGATGCCCATATATAAAGGTATGCCAGGGGCTTCCATGCTCGCTGAGGTCCTTTTACAGAAATACGAATATCATGTCCCGTTCTACCGACAAGTGAAACAGCTGGAACATCTGGGTGTGAAACTGTCCAAAAACACATTGGACGGCTGGTTCAGACCGGTCTGCGAGCTTCTCAGGCCACTTTATCTGGAACTCAGGAAGAAAGTACTGGCCGCAGATTACTTCCAGGTTGACGAGACCACGCTTCCGGTTATAAACCACGACAGGCATAAAGCCGTAAAAGAATACATCTGGATAGTCCGAGCGGCTGTGCCGCGTCTGCCTTCTTCCATTACGACAACGGATCGCGTTCACAAAAAGTTGCGGTCAGGCTTTTGAAAAACTTCAAAGGATATCTCCAAAGTGACGGCCATCCCATTTATGACGCCTTTGAGGATGGGGAGGACGTATGTCTGTGTGGGTGTCTCGCGCATATCCGCAGACATATAGAGCTGTGCAAGGAAGAAAATCTGGAATATGCCATGCAGGGACTCAAATTTATCCAGGATATGTATAATGTGGAATACATGGCGGATAAACAGGAACTCCCGTATGAAGGACGTGCTGAATTACGCCAACGTCTATCCAAGCCGATGCTTGACAGCTTTGAACTCTGGCTTAAAAACACATACCCTAAAGTTCTAAAACGAAGTCTTATGGGAAAAGCCATAGCCTATGCCTACTCCCTGCTGCCAAGAATGAAACCGTATCTCCATGACGGAAGAATTTTCATTGACAACAATCGCTGTGAGAATGCCCTGAGGCCACTGGTCATATCAAGAAAGAACATGCTGTTCTGCGGAAACCACGAAGCGGCTGAGAATACGGCTATAATCTGTTCCTTGCTTGGCTCATGTAAGGAACGTGGTGTCAACCCCAGAGAGTGGCTGAATGATGTGATCAGTAAACTCCCCTATTATCTGGCTCCCAAATCAGACAGAGACCTGAAGGAACTGCTACCGGATGTATGGAGAAAATAATCAGGACAGTTCCGGGAAAATGCAGGAAAAAACGGGAAAAAGCGAGACTGACACTCAATGACAACCCTGAGATAAGTTGGTATATGGAAATTGAGATGCACTTACAATGGAGTGCATCCCACTGAAAAATTGAATGCACAAGATGTAGTTGAGCAGTCGCTTACCCCTTAAAAACAAGGAGCTGACGCATGTGTACAGCCCCTTATTTTTTGTATAGCCCGGCCTCCTCTGGCATATTGCCGTTGCTTCCATCTGTAACAAGCAAAATCAGAATCTATATGCGGAACTTTTTGTTCCCGTAGCTGAGAAAGTCCTTCGTGGCATATTTCACACTGAATGGTCCGTAGTCACCGAGAGCCGAATGCGCAATTTGCTTGTCCGGTTCTGTCACATGCTCGACAGGTTCTCCCGTAGTATCAGTATCCTTGTATGACATAGGCTGCATGCTGGCGATGGCTGACCCGGTAGCCGCCGCACGCAATTTCCTGAACGCATTGGAGAGGATTCCGTCCATCATTGACCAGTACAAGGCGAAGAACGAGGTGCAGGAAAAGGAGGTCTCACAGTTGTAGGAGATAGCCGGGAAGGTATGGAAGAAGGAGGACGAACTGAAACAGTTGAAGTCCGAACTTGCAGCACTCGACCGAAAGATACAGTTGGAGCTTGAGCCGCCTACGCCCGAAGTCGCCGAAAAGGAGAATGACGGACAGGAGGTCAAACCGGATGCGGAAGGTGTACGAAACGTATCTCCACAACACACCGAAGATGTGCCGCAGATACGCAGCTCGGTGAATGAACGCAGTCCGTCTGGCAATTTTATTGCCGACCACATCATCATCGGGCGGCCGGGATTCAACGTCCGTGACGAGTGCAAACCGAAAGGTATAAAAATGTGAACGAGTGTGCGGATATATATGGCAGGATTGGGAACATACCATTCCTTTTCCTGCTTTTTCCATCAATATGACATAATGGCAAGGATACCATACAACAAGCCCTCGATTATATCAAAATAGGGTGTTGAAAGTAAATCGTCATGGCAAATCCGCCATATATTCAGTATTTTCGCTAATTTTGCATTCAAAATAGTTAGGCATAATAAAATGGAACCATCTATATACAGTTATTCACTTTGTATTGCGCTACCGTTGATGTTGTTCTTCGGCTTTTATTTTTTGTTGGCTCCAACCTCGGAAAAAGCCATTTTCAATAATTATCTGCGTTCCCGGCGAATTATGGGGGTAGCCATACTGTTACTTGCCGCCAACTATTCGGTACATTTCTTTTTTGGAATCAGGTTCAAGAATACCGATGCCGCCATCCTGATGAACCTGTCCACCTATTTTTTGTGCTACTGGTTGTTCAGTTCGGCCCTCACCACTCTGCTTGACCGCTTTTATATCACCAAACGTCGGTTACGGACGCATATCTGTCTATGGATACTGTTTTCCATCCTTTCCGGCATCGTTCTGCTGTTGTTACCAAAAGGTGGTTTACAGACAACGGTGATGTTTGCCTTGGCCGCATGGTTGGTTATCTATGGGCTGTTCTTGACCCGTAGGCTTCTCCGGGCCTATCACAGGGTCATCCGCATTTTCGATGACACCCGTGCGGACGACATCGGTGCCTATATCAAATGGCTTTCCATTTTCACCTACTGGGCTGTCACATTCGGGGTGGGATGCGGACTGCTGACATTCCTGCCTGATGAATACGTCTATATCTGGATTCTGTCATCGGTACCGTTTTACATTTATCTCTTCCTTTGCTATCTGAACTATCTGCTGTTTTACGAACAGGTGGAAAACGCGATGGAAGATGGCATGACTTCTGAAGAGGAAGACCTGTGTGACACCACAAACCGGGAACAGGCACAGAGGCAGGATACTCCTTTTTTCCATGCCGAAATAGCGAAAAAAATCAAAGGTTGTATCGATGCGGACGGTTATATCCGGCCCGGCCTTACCATAAAGGAGCTTTCAGATGTGCTTCATACCAACCGTACCTACCTGTCCGGGTACATCAAAACTACGTATGACATGTCGTTCCGCGATTGGATTATCGGACTTCGTATAGAATATGCGAAACGTCTGCTTGCGCGATATCCGAGGTTGACGGTTGCCGACATCTCCGAGAAATCCGGTTTTTTGTCACCAAGCCATTTTATAAGGCTGTTCAAGGAAAATGCGGGCTGTACCCCTAAATGGAGGAAAACAGAGGCGGAATAATACGGTGTGTTATGGATGGAGGAATAGCCCAAACGACAAAAAATAGCCTAAACTACAAAACTAAAATGTTCTAAACCACAAAGATGTGCGATTCTGACAATTGAGACAATTTTTATAGGCAAGAATCGGGCTGAATTTAAATCTTTTCGCTTATTTTGCACTTGTCGGTTGAGCCTGCGTCATCTCCAAAAAGAGTAAAACAGGGTTTTATGGGTGATTTTAACGTGTGTAAAAGAAAATGCTACCCAAATAACTTCAAATAAAGACAACTCTATTTCAAGCGGCAAATGAGTTCTACAGCTTGAATTTGAATAATACAAACAATAGGATTCTCCTTTAAAAAGTCATGAAAAAGATTCATTTACTTCATTACTTATTGTTGTGCTACATGGTTCTTGCGGTAGCTACATCGTGCGGCGATGACGAGGATGACTACGCCCCCGACAATGTAAATGATCCCGAGAAACTAACTGATCCTTTGCCTACTACCGACCAGTTAGGCGTAACACACAACAACACGCTTTATTACCTTTCGTTCTGGAGCAAAGAAGACCATATGATATCCGAGAACATGATAAACCGTTACAAGGAGGCGGTTCCTTATGCTCCGGGAAAGAAGATGGAGGTTGGCGACGCGTTCTTCTTTACCCGGCAGGACATTGACCGGATTCAGTCGGATACCGATTTGCTGGCTGACATCAAGGATATGTTCCATAAGCGGAGCATCGTGATGATGATGGAGGGAGGAACGAACGAGGATTTTAATACCGTCTGCACGTTGCTGGATTGCTATAATCCTTATGCGAAGGAAGATGAGTCTTATTCGGACGAACTGCCGCTGTGGGTATTTTCTGGACCGCTTCCGTCGGCGAGCGGATTCTATTCCAAGCTCAATGCGCTCAGTACTGCTACCGGAGCTGATGGCAAAGAATCTGTACAGACGATTAATGAATACGGGCAGGGATTTCATTGCGACATGACAAGTCAAAGTTTACAAAGAGCCCTGGAACCGAAAGCTCCGTCAAACGGTTCGTCGGATTTGAAAAACTTGATATCTGCCTATATCGTTATCGGTCAAAATAGCTATACCGCACCTCCTGTTCATGGACATGAAGGTAAAGGGACAACCGATAATTTTCAAGTAGAAGCTAAGATATGGACCGCTTATAGCAAAGACCGGAAAGAACATTTTTATTTGGTAAATCTGGGTTTTATAGCCTATGTAGAACCTTCTTTTTATGGAGAATGGCATACCAAGGTCAGTACTCTGAAAATGAAAGGGTATGGCTTTTGCCTGACTGACGTAAATTTGGAATTCGCTCCGGTTCACCCGAATGGTGCCATTATTCATGCACATTCCCCGCAAACTACAGAACGCCAGAGCTCTTATACCAGCAGTGTCTCTTTCGAGTTAGGAGGAAGTGTCAGTGTCACTGGACCAGAGATTTCAGGAGGAATAAGCATTTCCAATAGCCATACGGAAACAATAAATGATATTGAAGTTATCAATAGAACCAATCCGGCCCAAGGAAGCCCACAGCTTAGGTGGTAGTTTAATTTACGCGAACCTTCTTCACATTTTAATATGTTTTGTTACGCGTCGAGTGCTGTCAATGGAGGTGCTAAGGCCGGGATAACCACTTGTAGCTTGTCCACAGATTTTATTATTTCTGTACCTGATGGAGCTGACAACGAATGGAAAGTAAGCATGTATCCAACACTGAAAACATATTTCTTTAGTGACCTTTTTGGATTCCATGATCAATATGAAACGCTATTTGATGATGCGGCAGAAAGCTGGATTGGCATCGAAAAAGTTTTTAACTTGCCGACTGTCGATCTGAAAGATGAATGATTTGTTACGTTGATATTAATAATTTCTAAAGTTATTGGATTATGAGAAAAACATTCTTGGTGATGAGCAGGCTTATCGATTTATTTGTGGATATCTTGCCTATAGATGAGCTTGGGTTTAAACATGTCAAACTTCAATCAGAAGGGAGACCACCGTATAATCCTGCAACATTACTAAAATTGTATTTATATGGTTATAAGCACTCAATAAGATCATCAAGAAAGTTGGAACACTTCCTGTAAAGTAAATGTGGAATTATGGTGGCTATTAGGAGGCTTAATGCCCTCTTTTCGGACAATTGCTTATTTAAAAAAAAATAATGCGGAGGCTTTTAGAAAAGTCTTTAGGCAGTTTGTCCTTATGCTAAAGGATATGGGTCTGATAGAAGGCGAAACCATAGGTATAGATTCTTTCAAGATATTTGCCCAAAATAGTCTCAGAAACAATTATACACAAAAGAAGATAGACAGACATCTTGAATATATAGATAACCGTATTGAAGAATTTGAAGTAGCTTTAGATAAGACTGATAAAGAAGAAGAAAAAGAACTTCTTAAATCTAAGATTAAATTACAACAAGACAGGCGTAAGAAATACGAAACTCTTGATACGGAATTGAAGAATAGTAATGATACTCAAATAAGTCTAACAGACAAAGATTCAAGAGCATTAATGTTAACCAATAATGTATCAGGAGTTGAATATGCGGTTCAAGCAGCCTTTGATAGTAAACACAAATTATTGGTTCACTCTCATATTGGAGCATCAACTGATAAAAGAGAACTATCAACAGCGGCATTGACCGTCCAGGAACTACTACAATTAGATTCGTTCAACACACTTAGCGATGCCGGTTATACTAGCGGCGACCAACTACAAGCCTGTAAATATTCAGGAATATGTACTTATTCATCGCCTATGCCATCAACATCACCTAATTCGAATTCCATACCACTGGCTGAATTTCATTATATAAATGACGGAGATTATTATATCTGCCCTTGTGGAGAACAAATGACAACAACAGGGAAATGGAGAATCCGTCCCAATTATAGATCAAAAGTATATAAAACATCAGCTTGTGTAAATTGCTCAATAAGAGAAAAATGTACTCAAAATCAAAATGGCAGAGTAATAGAAAGAAGTGAATATCAAGATGTAATAGATGAAAATAACGCCAGAGTTATGAATCATCTGTTGCAAGGGCGCGCAGCAGACATTCGTAATGTCGCACAACTTCCGCCTCTTCACCGCCCTGACGGGAACTGCCACAGCCCCCCAAAAACAGTCCAAACAAAAAGACTAAAACAGTTGATCGTTTCATGGTGCTGTTTGTTTAATGGTTAAATTACTGGTCATGCACACAACGGACACTACCGCCCAGCAGATAATGATAACCATAATATTCATTAAACCCTGCAGGTAACCCGGCCGGACTATGAATGTCATTACCGGCACCATGCATTAAGGCCCATCTATTACGATTAACCCTATATGTGGGCGCTGTTTTTCCAGCTCCGATATCAGGATTCCAATATATTCCTGTATGTAATACAGAGGCAGGAGAATGTCGTTGAGGTGATGAATATATCATTGGAGTTTGTGTCCAGATAGCTAAAACGCCTTCTTCATATCCACCATCGGGGGCAGATATGGCTGGAAAAGACTTAGCTATTCCCGCACCGCTTTCTATCAATCGAGTAAATACAACAGGATAAGAGCCTGTTATAGACTGTATCAGATTAATAACCTCCCAAGCCGTAGGGAGTCGCCAGCCATCGGGGCAGGCACGTTGGGGAATACTGCCATAATAAATGGGTCCGACCATAGCTGGTGCCAAAGAATATGAACGAGGACGAGCAGCCATATTAGGACCTCCTTCCCTACTGGCGTCTATCATCCAACAAACACCACCATTACCCATACGGGTAGTCTGATAGTTACTGCCACCGATACGCATAAGTTTCATGGAATTTCCGAAACCACAAGCCGGTTGCTGGCTTACATGCAAACGATATTCCAATTCGTTAGCAGAATTTCCTGTTCGTATGGAAAGGACAGCACTACGCATATTCTGGGTAAAGTTCTTACTGTTTGCCGAAATAGTAACCGTGGCTGGTACTCCCGCTGTACCCGAGGTTTGGCTGAGTGAAATCCATGAAGGTTTTCCGGTTATTTGCCAATTGGTATTCTCTGTAGTTATATTTACGGGTAATGAAGCGACACCTATTTGGATATCACCGTCAAAAGCGAACACCCGTTTGTCCACCGTCAGCCGTTTGTTCCCTCGTACTATTACTTCTTCTTGTACCTCGTTCCACGGCACGATACGGCATTTAAGGGTATGGTTTCCTTTGAAAGCTTCCTCGGGAGTTTGGGCCGGCAACCCGTCCACACTTTCCACTTGTACTTTATATTCATGATTACGCAGAATATCCATCGGCACTCCCGAACCGTAGTCCTTGAAGTCGAGGCGGTAGTAACCGTCTACCGACGGCTTAGAGCCGGTGAGATACGGCTTCACGTGCATAACCAGACAAAGGTCGTCCAGCGCATTCCCGCCCGAGGGGCGGTTCTTGTTGTCCACCTCGCACAGGTAGAACGTCTTTTGTGAGCCGTTGAAAATACCGATATTCCCGGGTGACACATCGCTGTTCAATGAGGTGAATGTACCCCGTGTCTGCCGTGCCCCGACGGGTACGGTGGGAGTATTCACTTGCTTGCCCGTCACATTATAGTTGTCCGGTGCAATGCGTCCTTTTGCCCGGTAATTGTACAGCCGCAGATCGTTGTAATAATAGAAAAAGCCTTTTAGGTCGGATTCAAGAGGATTGATAAGCGTGAACTTAGCTACCGCACGTATCATCGTCACCTCTTGGGGAGCGCCAGAGGGAGAGAAACCTTCGCCCACCGCTTGGTTGGGAAGCTCGCCCCACATGGGTATGCCATTCGTAAAGTCGGGTGCGGCATCCGTTCCGACATCGAATGCCAGGCGGTTCATTACCCCCTCTTTCTGTTCTCCGAATGCAGCAGCAAGGGTATTCACCTGCTCACGGACATTGGCAAGCACCACGAGTGTCTGATGTTCGGGAGCTCCCATCAGCTGTACACGTACGGTTTGTGTGCCGATATCGTATGTACCCTGTGCACGGTAGAAGAATGTACCTTTCTTTATATTCGTAGGATCTGCAGGATCAACCTTGAATGAAAGTACATCTACAGTATTGATTCCATTTTCATCTATAGCACGTGTCAGCGGCGCACGCGTTTCGGAACTTTGCGAGGTGTTCATTTCAGCAGCCTGTTTTGAAGCACCGGTTTTAAAGTTCAGGTAAATAACGGCTGTATGTCCGTTCGCTTGCGGCACCGACTGCTCCGCATCATCACTGCAAGCGGTCGGAAGGAGCGCCGCCATTGCAATCCACAGCACAGCTGAGGCATGTCGCCTCCACAGATATGCCACACGGGTGAAACCGGATAAACCGGAAGTCTGAAATCC
This sequence comes from Bacteroides sp. LFL-34, assembly GCF_027257075.1. Classification (NCBI taxonomy): domain Bacteria; kingdom Pseudomonadati; phylum Bacteroidota; class Bacteroidia; order Bacteroidales; family Bacteroidaceae; genus Bacteroides; species Bacteroides sp. LFL-34. The sequence goes on from NZ_JAPQKZ010000017.1 coordinate 119,544, forward strand.
TATATTCATTTTTCTTCTTTTTTTAGTAATATATCTATTTTTTATATCAACTTTCTTACAAACTAAATTGCATCGGTCATATACCGTTTTACTTATTTATCGGCGAACAGACGAACGGAAAACCCGTGGTGTTTAACGTCTCTGTAGTTCGCGAACGCAGAGTACGAGTAGAAAGACACGTTCCAAGCATTGCCGAGGAGGCTGGGAAACTCCGTGCTCGACCAATACCGACCATATTCGCCTCGGGCTTCGAGCAAACCACTCGAAATGAACGTTGGGAAGGAGATATAACCGGCAGCCGGAAAAATACGAACGACAGCCTCGGAAGTATGGCTATCCCACCAAGAATCATTATTGATAGTGCTAATGTTTCCTGTAAATGCGCTGCCCAAGTAAACACAATCCACTTTCAATAGGGAAGTAAAGTCATGGTTGGCAAACGAACCCACGCGGGTGTAACGGTAAGCACAAACCATATTATTATCAGTAGCAAGAGGGAAATCGGATAGGGAAGAATCATCGATAGGATTACCGGTACCTTGTTTGAAACGCAGAGCGTAACAAACACCGTTACCCGAAGAGAAATAATCGTTGGCGAAAGTTTTTTTGATGCCACCGAACTCAATAGCCTCGTTGACATTAGAAGTATTAGTAGGGGAATCATATTGGGTATTACCGCTGTAGGAGAAAACGCCCGTCAACTCCCAGCGGGAAGGCAGGTGGTAACCATAACCGGGATGCCCCAGTTTAAAAAAGACATCATCAAAGAGCTTCTTGGCATTTGGATTGTAAGTATCATTATTCTCTCCTGTGAGCACGTACCAATTATAATAACCGGATTGGTCATTGCTATGGCTCGAAGCCCAATGAAGATTAGGGTCAGTCTGGGCTGCAGTGGGAGAAATACCCGGAGGAACGGAAGAAATGAAAGGAGAATTATAGATAGAGCCACCGGCGAGGTTATATTCGGCAACATAATCCAAAGGCGTACCGATCTGCTTAATATTGATTTTAGTATAAAGTCGTCCAGCCCGTATCTACAGATAACCATCCTTGAATCCCTTGCCATTCGTGATGGCCTGCAATTCCTCCGTAACCGGATTGGTGAGAGTGGCGCCAGCCGCCCCACTGTTTTGACTGGGTTTCAGCCATGAATTAGAAACTGAAATTGTTGTTCCGTCGGCATTATAGGCACCGACCTTCCACCCACTGGGGTAATTGGTGCGCACAGAAAATTTGTTCTGTGTGCTTGTGGCATCGTGCTTGCCTTGAAGTGTCATCGCCGTTCGGGTCACTGCCAAGAAATGCCCCGATTCATTGAACGTTATATCTGTGAATGCGTCTATCACGATGGGCACTACTACGATGTTATGGTTGGTAAAGTTGTCCGGGCTGGTTACAGCCTCGTTCAAAGTGGCAAACCCCGGCCCTTTCACTTCCTTGATGGTGAAAATATAGCGGTGGTTGCGCAGAATGGGCATGTATTTACCCTTTTCGTAAGGACTCGTGCCACCGCCCTTGATACCGTCCCATGTATAATCCATTCAGTAGTAGTATTCTCTTCCTTGATAGGCAAGATTTATAACTATACAAGGACGGCTGCCGCCGGAGATAGCCGACTGTTCATTCAAATAATAAGTGATGACATTCGGAGATGCGGTGTTTGCAGTTCCCTCAAGCGGGTGCCCGCCACTGACTGCTGGCTGCGATGTGGCAGGCAGTGTGGGAGTCATGTATCCCGACTGTGAAGCGGTGGTATTGTATGTAGCAAGATCTACCCAAACGCGTCCGTTGCCTACGGAATTGACGAAGTAAACCTTTCCCGCAGCTGTCGTGGCTCCCGAAGTTGTAGGATTGATGATATCCACCTTCGCCAGCATGCGGATAAGCGGTATTTCCTGCGCAATGGTTTGCGACACACCGGCTTTCAGTTCAAAGCCTCCCGCCGGGGCATGCTCGCCGTACATGGGTATGTATGTGCCCGTACCTTCTTGTCCGAACCTACCCACGACTTCCACTTGCTTAAGAGCATCATAGGTGGAACCGGCTGTTATATTTGCCAGTTCTGTTTGGGCATTAGCTATGAGAGCTATACGTTTGTATCTGCCCGCAATAACGGGCACAGAGAAGTATTTCGTATCCGAAGAGCCTGAAAGTGTATGCAACGAGCTGCCCAGAATATCATATTTCACCTTGACTTTCTCCGTACCGCCTTCATCGGCAAACATCAGTACGGTAATCTCTGTTATCCCTTTCTCGTCTACACCACGAGTATTCGCCGCCCGGAAATCGGGAATCCTGACAGAAAGTGTCACTTCGGCCGTCTCACCTTTGCCGGACACGGGCGGAACAGGAAGAATGAGTTCGTCTTGCCGGCACGAAAGTACGAGCGGCAGTAATAACAGGACCGACAGCAGGTTGCGGAACGGTATGATGATTGAACTACTTGGCATAATATATTGTTTTATGATTTGCATTTCATGATTGACCGGTGCGTTTTTTACACTCCTCCGGGTTTTACATTCTGATTTTCCCAATTCCTGATCGTTATTTTCGCATGACCGTTTGTAAAGGTAATCTCGATAGGAATGGTTACTTCAATATCTTCCTCCATCGGTATGTGGTAGCGGGCAATAAGCCCTGCCAACGAAATCGGGGGCACGATATGGTTTCCCGTGGTGGGATCGATAATTTCCACCATGCCGGGGGTATCGGCCTTGAAACGGGGGATGTCAGTCGTGGCATTAGCATGGCGGTTGGTGACATCATATGCTACGGCAGGCTGGAATGTCTTGTTCCGGCTTACGGACTGGAGACGCCATGTGCCCGAGGTTTCGTCGAACACCGGTCGCAAGGCTGACTCCATGCCCGTGATGTGTACCACAGGCTGCACGCTCACACCATCAAGGTGAAGACTTACACGGATAGTGCCGGGGCTGAAATTGACAGTATGGTCTCCAGTCTCGTGCTCACTGACCGTAAGTGGCGTGACAGCGAAAAGAAGCCGATCAAGCGTGGGGATGGAAGCGGAAGTCTCCGCATGCGGGTGTGAGGCGGAAAGGTTCCTTATGGTTTCTCCTTCGGAAAAGCCGCCGAGCTTGGTCTGTGCATCCGAAGCATTCGCCCAGAGCACGACAGTGTAGTTTCCCTGCGGCAGATACATCTCAACACCCTGCAAACGGTCAAGTTCACTCTTCTCCAGCGTCTGCATATGCTCAATACTGCCATCGGGACGGTACACACACAGCCTCACCCTCTGAACACGCTCTCCGAAAAGGTCAGCGGCAGAGCCGCGAGGCTTGTAGGTAAATCGTAACAGGGTATCCAGAGGGCAGCCCTCCAGGGACTCCCTGATGCACCTCGACAAGACTAAGGTTAAAATACCGGAAAGCATCAGGAAGCGTATAGCTTTATACAATTTCATGCGTAGTATCTTTTAGGTGAATAACTGTGGTTATGACTTTATATGAATATACGTGTTATGATTTAACAGGTTATAGAAATACAGGTCGTGAGGTCAGGGCAAAAGACACCCACGACCTGCTTACATTCCGCCGTGCGAGAGGAACTGGTGAACTAGTAAAATGAGCTAAAAATCTCCTCTACGCAAACGGACTTGTAAAAGAAACAAACAAATACAATATACCTTGATGGTATGACAGTTAGAGATTAGGCTTGACAGGAACGACCGTCCAGGCTTTTACCGTCACCTTCAACCAAACGCTGACAGCACTGGTATTAGGTATTGTGGAAAGGTTGCTCTCGTCAAATGTAAAGTCGGCTTTCGAGATAGTATAAATCTTTCCTTTTTCCAGTTCTACAATATTGCCACTGCCATCTTTGAATCCTCTCACGGTGATAAACTGGTCACCTGTGCCGAAATTCACGCTGCTGCCGGCCTTAGCAGCCAAATTACTCAACTTAAATACGAGCTGGAGTTGCTCGTTCGCGTCAGTACTGTTACCGTTAGGAACAACCTGATATGCCCAACGTTGCCCTGCAGTTGGCGGAATGACTTCCTTTGGGATACCTGTAGCAGCGACGGCAGACTGGTCAAAGAGTTTTCCAGCGTTAGCAGGGGTGTAAAGCCCCTGTCCTTGAGCATAGGCAGCAGGAGTAGCACCATATTGTACTTTCGTTCCCACAACGGTACCGGCCAGGTTGAACTTTTCAAAGAAGTTATTCACATAGATTCCTTCCAGCGTAAAACCATCCACCGCACTGGAGGCCGTAGTCGCCAGACCTTCGATTTCGACACGTGCCACGGCAGGACCGATTTCCACTTCGGCATACTTGTCACCGTCCGTTATTCCAGGGGCATAAGGCAGGGCCGGACTACCGGTAGTCCATGTCTGCAGGGGTTTGTCATCGCCGCTCAACACCACATCCGCAACTGCAGACTGGCTTGTGATTTCCAGTTGTACAGCTTTCAATGCAGCTACGGTTCCACCTGTAGGCAATGAAGTTCCGGCAGGAATATTACCACATACCGTTACAGTGGTAGCCGCCGCGGGTACATCCGTTATTTGGGTACCGGTAGTCAGATTCGCAATCGTGATGGGAGTGGTTGTAGTCGCGTTCACATATTTCAGAATGCTGGTCCCGTCATGGAAGTATACATGCAGATTACTTACCGTAGCAACCGTTCCCGAGGCTACAGGAGGCTCGGTCGATCTCGTCAGCGTCGGCAACTCCAGCTTCATGAATACGCTTCTCGCTTCCCCGTTCTTTACGTCAGGCACTTCGATGTCATCGTTACTGCACGCGGTGAATGCTGCAGCCATAGCAACCATTGTAAACACGCTTAACAAACTTTTTTTCATAATCATTGTAATTAAATTGTTAATAAAAAAATAAACACTAATAAAACACTTGTTAATATTTAATTCGTACTTATACTTTTTTTCCTGTTTTGTTCTTTCTACTTTTTACTATTTCCCTTCCGCTATCCTGTCCAGTTCCATACGGAGCCCGAAGAACTTGGGAATGAGGTCCGACAGTTCCGGATCCAGGGGAATACGCAGGACAAGATTGGGATTCATGCGGCAGGCCGCAAGCATATGTTCCACTGCTAAGTAATCATCGCCCTGCCGGGCGCTTACCACAGCATGCAGGTATTCCTTGCGGGAATCTACGGGTAACTGGTCTAAAAGAGCGGAAGCCTCTTTATGATAACCGAGCTGTGTCAGGCAAAGGGCGGTGTTATAGTCAGGCCGTTTTTCCAATATCGGCAAGGCTTGCCGGTATTGTCGCTCTGAAAGGAGCCGCAAGGCTTCGGCATACTCTTCTCCCTGCGGAGTATATACGGGACCGCTTGCCGCAAGAGAGTCTGTCTCCGCAGAAGCTATGACATATTGGTCCAGAGCGGAACGGTCAACCAGGTCGCTAAGCGAGGCCACAATGAAGAGCAGCGTGTCCGAGGCGGCAGGCCGCCATGTGCTGCGGTCGGTGGCTTCCACGATAGACTCTAGCCGCACACGGAGCTTTTTCATTCCATCGGTGACGGGCAGAGAATATACATAGTTGTAGATATAATCATGTCCGGAAACTGAATCCGAATTCTGGCGGACCATCACGGAGTCGATATAGGGGAAGGGAATCATACGCCGGCGGATTTCATCACGGTTACGGTCATTCATCTCATTTTCGGCAATCCGGTCGTAGAAATAACGGTGGCGGGAGATGTCCATCGAATCGGTGGCGGTGAGGACATAGTTGTGTATGTTGGACAGGCTGCGCCCCCCCGTTATAAAGGTCACGGAATTTCGAAGGTACACGATCGGCGGTAAGCTCGCGTTCCAGCCGGTACATCGGCCAAAAGGAGGCCGTACGATGATATTTACGGTCATAGGAGGCCCACAACCCGAGCGTGTCACGACCAGCCACATAGCGCCGTACGCTTTCTTCGATCCGCTTGCGTTCCAGGCGGTGACGGAGTGTCGCACGGTTGGCCTGCGTACGCGTGTTCCAGAAATTCTGGCGTTCAAGGGCAAGGCGTTTCCACTTCTCGTAGGCAAGCTGACGGTCGCGCTCCTTGCCGTAAAGTTCATAGAAGAACCTCTGCCGGCAGGCGATATCCTTATTGATGCCTTTACGGTCAAGATACACACTATCATAAGCCGAAGGATCGACAATTCCATTAAGAAACAGCCTGTACGCCTTATAGTCCGCTTCCTGCATGCGGGTAAAGGAAGAACCGGAAAGCACAACAGGTGGTAGCGGGAAGCCTGAACTGTCAGAGGTGCAGAGCATCGGGGTGAGTGTGACACGCCAGTAACTGTCAATCAGGAGGGAAGGGACATGGATATTGAATTCCAAACGCACGGAACCTTCCCGCATGGTGACCTGCTTGACGACCGTGCGTGCAGCGACGATGTCAACACCGCCCAGGTGTATGGTTTTCCATACGTCATCCGTACTGTCGGAGACCTCTTCGAACTCACCGGGAAGAGTGTCCGAAGAAGTGGTGAACCCCACCTGTTCGGCAAGCACTCCGGAAGGTGCGCTCTCCTCGTGGGGAAGAAAAATATTAGGACGGCCGGACTGCATAAACAGCCGCATAGTCCGCGGTTCGCGGGAAGTGGAACAGGACACGGCCAGTAACACTCCCGCGCAGAAAGCGGCGGCCGTTATGTGGGATTTGAGATACTTATTCATCATTCAACTTTTTATATCTTGTTTCAACAGATAAGATGGTTTCAGAAAAGATAAACCAGATTAACGGCGGTACGTGTGGGTGTCACATAGACACCGGAGCCCTTGCCGGTACGCTTACCGCAGTTCACGCAACGGTAACGTTCCCAGTCGGCCCAGACAACACCGAGACCCAGTTCGAACTCCAGATTCCAGCGACGCGAAAGGGGGCGCACCAGCCCCGCAGAAAGCCCGCCGCCGAAAGCTGTGCCTTCGTAACGGTAGCGATGTCCGAACAGACCACCCGCATTATATATGGAGAACACACCGTGGAGCCCGATAAAACAACCCCTTCCGTAAGTTTCGCGCATCCAATAACGCACACCAGGCTGGACTGTGAAGTTTTTAAGCTTGCCGTCATCCCAAAGACGGAAAGGATTGTACTGTACGGGAAGATGGGCGGACCAATGCGTGGAAAAAGCCATGGAACCCTCCACATTCAGATTCCCCGTACCTAAACCCACCAGATTGGTTCTGACAGAATAAAACTGCGCGGAAACCTTGTCTGAATACACAAGGCAGGCCAAGACACAGGCAAAACATAAAAAGTACTTTTTTCTATTCAAATTCATAATTCAAACTAGGATAACTCAAACTTTAAGTGGATAAACAAAACATGCACCCAAAGTAAACGGATGAAAAGCTGTGTCATCATAATAAGACTGTTCTTATTCTACGTGCAACCTGTAAAAATGAAGTATTTTAATGAACAAGAAACAGTTTTATATTATCACATCTGTTTTGTTTTTCCTGGTTGCAAAAGTAATAACACATAAATCACGAGTTACAAAATGAAACCACAAATCTAACGTCCGCATTGCATAAAACATTATAATACAGAAACATAAAGACTTCGTTCTTCTTATTTTTCTAACACGACGCTAACAGATGATTTACAACCTTAAAAAATATAGGGCAATCAATAAGTTTCTGACAATTGACTGGAATAGTAACAGATATTATAATGAAAGCATCTTCATACTTTCCGGACATACCTCCCAGGAGAATTAAACCTGTTATGGCTTACCTCCATGACAAAACCATTCTACAATTACATCATTCCGGTATTATGGCAAAAACAATCTGAACATATTCTAGATTTAATTACCGGATGATGCATTAGTCATTGGAACCTAGTATAAAGTTGAAATACCTATCCCAGAAGGCTTAAGAATAATTCTTTATTAGCTGTTTCCGTAGATTTAATACGTGATTTGAGCCGTGACTTGCGAGCGTATACATTAGCCACCGTATCCTTCATGAATAAGCTAATTACTTGCGGTGAAAATCCTACAAAAATATAGCATAATAACCTGGTGTCGGAAGCTTTCATAGTTGGAAAATCTTCCTTGAGCTTGTACATGGCATTGTCATGACAAGTGTTTACGATTTTTTCCAGTTCTTGCAGTATGCCATTGTTTTCTGCAAAATCTGTAATTATCTGCTTTACTTCATTAAATATGACTGACTGTTGCGATGTTGTATTTTCACGTTCATAGTAGGTCTTTCCAAGTTTATCGACAATGTCAAAGCGTGAAGCAGCCAATCCTCTTAAATAACTTTCCGTAGTCTGCTGTTTTTTCACGCGTTCAGTAAGAGCCTTGTACTCGGAATTGGCTTTCTCTGTCAATAACAAATAATGGTTGGTACGATCACGTTGCATGCGTAAACGTTGGCGGACGATATACCAGGCAATTCCAATAATAAAAAAGGTAGCGGCTGCTATAGCTATTTCCCAGACAGTCCGGTTTTTCATTCTGTATTGGGCGAATTTTGTTCGCTCTTTAAAATAGTCCCGCTCGACCATACCGGCGGAGAATTGCATGTTTGAGCGCATTATTGAATCGTTCAAGTAGATATAGCGATGTACATTGTCCGTTGCTTTTTCAAAATTTTTAGCCTGCACTTCGATATGGTATGCAGTGTATTGTAGTTCTGCCATGTCGCAAATATCAGTAGTGTGCGCCTTTGCAAGCTCCAGATAATACCGTGCACTGTCTATATGATTCTTCAAAAGACTTACA
>NZ_JAPQKZ010000018.1:0-34353 GCF_027257075.1 Bacteroides sp. LFL-34
GAAAAACTTTATACCTAAAGATACGAAAACTTTGGGTAATAACAAAGCCCGGGCTTGAGAAAGTCTGGGCTTTGCGCATAAAAAAAGGCTGTGTCAGCGTTTTGACACAACCTCTATCTTTTTAACGTTCGAATTACTTGTTCAAAGCTTTCATAAGCTCTTTTTTCATGGTGTCTACTCCGGGAAATCCAGTTTGTTTGAAGGTGATATTACCCTCCGGATCAACAACAAAATAAGTGGGAACTCCCCGGATATTGAAGCTGGACATCAGAAAACTCCATTGTTCATTTGTCACACGGAAATGCTCACCATGAATGTCGGTAATCATATTTTCCCAAGTGCCTTTGGGTGAAGTTTCGCCTGTGATGTAGAGGTAGATAATATCCTTGTCTTTTAATTCCTCTTTCATTGGAGTAATGGCTTTATTGGCTGTGCGACAAGGGCCACACCAAGTTGCCCAAAAATCGACTAACAACGTGTGTCCACGGAATTTAGAGATAATGGATGGGAATAAGTCCTCATTGGAGACTTGTCCCGTCTCGTTTACAGTGAAGCCTGTCTTTCTTTTGTTTAATTCTATTTTCTTTATTATTTCTTTGTTCGTTTGGGTAAGCATCTCTGCGTATGCCGGGGAAGAAAAAGTTTTTAGTTCGGCATTCTGCTCTGTTGTTAACGGGGTAAAATCCTTTATGGATTGATACAGCTTATTAAATTTAATGTTATCGAATAAGGGTCCCTGTCCCGTTCCCAGTGTCTCTTTAAGTACATCTAAAGAATTTGGCAGAAAACTTATCAAGTATATTGTTGATGCGTAATATTTACCGTATAGCGCTTTCAGAGTGTTGATAGAAGTGAACTCTTTCAATATGTCATAGTATCCTGTAGGAATATCAATGCGGGTATTGTAGAAATAGTCGTCGGTCTGTTCTTTATTCAGTTTATTAACAGTGATATATGCTGATTTTAGTTCTCTCTCCGTCATGGCGATTTTACCAGTCGCTGCCAGATCTACCTGAATATTTAATAGCTCTTTACACGCATTGCTGTATGGGGATTGTGCAATTTCTTTTCGAATGGATGGAAGACGCTCCAATACATAAGCCTTGTATTCATCTGCGCTTTTCCCGGCAATGTCGTTGTACATATCCATGTAATAAACGCTTTTCAATACAATATCTATATCTACGGAAGCTAATTCTTGTTGCAGACTAGCCAGATAACCATTAAAGTATACAGGTTCTCCATACGTTTTATCCTTTTTTTGCAGATGCGCCTGTCTACGGCATAGTTCCTTTGTATTGATGATGAGCGATGTCTCTTCGTTGGGAGCTATCAGACACTCGATCCAGCCAAAAGGAAGTTCTAATGCTACACTTGTAACGGACGCTACTTTGACCTCCGCCTGAAAAGTGCCGTCTTCTTTGATCTTTATGATATTCTGTTCGTTGTGGACATTCAATGCAGGACTTTCTATATGCATCTTCATTTGTTGCATCATCTCTTTTTGATAGTCCAGTATTTTTCCTTTAAGTGTAGCAGTCCCATAAACCAACTTTGGAGTAGGCAATATCGCTTTCTTATTTATTTTGTGTACGACTGCTTCTTTGGGAAGTTTTTGTTTATAGAATGTATCTTTGTCTAATTGTATTCCCCATATCTTATAGGCCCCGTCGAAGTCTCCTTCCGAGAAATCCAGACTGGTTACATTTTCAGGTATTGGGGGAAATAAGAGTTGAAACTCCGCTTCTCCCGATTCCGGCATCCAGAATTCCTTATCCAATGTGATTCCAACTCCCTTTCGGATGGGATAAAGCATTCCATTATTATCTTTCAGAAAACTGCCCGTTGCTATTTTAATCCAGTATTTCGGACGATAAAAAGCCTTTATATACACTGTTGTCACGGTATCACTCATGACAATTTTATCAATCTCAATACTATTGGAGCTCCATGCTAGAAAAGGAGGCCGCTCGATAACTCTGTCTTTGGCTTGTATGGTGCAGATTGTGCAGAATATTAAACCGATAATCCATGCGAATCTTTTCATGTGAATAATGTTTTATTACACGAACAAATATAAGGATCTTTTTATAACTATCCTTGTAAAAAACGGAAAAAGAAATGACTTTTTTCAGCACCGGGGAAAGATACGTCCGGCACCGGGGAGGAGAGGGTTCCCCACCGATGAACGCCCCGTTCCTCACCGATGAGGAAAGGGAGCGGTATCGGGGAAGTTATTTATTGTAACCGGAACGTGATAGGGAGGGTATACTTAACAGGGACAGCCTGTCCTTTTTGCATTCCCGGTTCCCATTTAGGCATGTTTCCCACTACACGGATGGCTTCTGCATCCAGTGACGGAGATACGCTACGTAATACTTTTACGTTTGACAAACTACCGTCTGTTCCGATAATCATTTGTATGATTACCCTGCCTTGTTCTTTGTTTTTTTGAGCAATGACAGGATATTTGATACTTCTAGCAAGATAACGCATCAACCCGGCTTGTCCCTCCGGGAATTTGGGCATTGTTTCTACTACAGTGAAAGCCTGATCTGTGTTTTCTCCTTTCACACCTACTGCACCGGGAGTTGAATCTTCCTGTGGACCGTATCCCACTACAACTACTTCGTCCAGATCAGACTGCTTGATCTCTTCCGCTTTGGGGGTGGGGGGATCGGATAGTCTGAAAGCAACGGGAACTGTAAATCTTACATTTACTGCTTCCCCTCTTTGTTTTCCAGGTTGCCATTTAGGCATGGCAGCAATGACACGCATGGCTTCTTTGTCGAGATACGGATTGACACTTCGTTCTACTTTTGTGTCGGCTATACTTCCGTCCTTTTTAACAGTAAAGCTTACAATTACACGTCCTTGTGCACCGATTGCATGTGCTTCAGCCGGATATTTGACATTTTTCGACAAGTAATCCATCAATGCCTTCATCCCTCCCGGAAAATCCGGCATTTCTTCTACAACCTGAAAAACAACAGAATCCGGTACACTCTTGATTTGTGTTTCCGTTACTTCCTTTTCTTTTGTACCTTGCGGAAGAGTGATTTCTTGCATTTCTCTTGTAGAAAGTTCGGGAATATTTGTGGTTTCAGCTTGCATGGCAACTTCTTCTGTTATTTGTCCCATCATTTCTTTTGCAAATTTTTCAGTAGTACGTGCTACCATTTCGATGTTACTGACAATCATCAAGATGGCAGCCAAGGGAAGAAACATCAGATATTTTGTTCTTCCTATTTCTTTCGTTCTTCGTTTATTCATCATTTTAATACGATTTTTGAGTGGTAAAACATTGAAACTATTTGATAAATTTGCTGCAGCCTTGTGATGTGCCAGTCCCAATAAGTGGTACTGGTATGATTTACTATCATGTCCCGTCTCTAATACACGATGGTCTGCCATGTATTCGAGGTTTCCTCTGACTTCCCGTTTCATTAACCAGATAAATGGGTTGAACCAGCAGAATATGCACATTATTTCGCTGAAAAGTACATCCACCGAATGGTATTGACGGGCATGTGTCTCTTCATGCGTAATGATTTCACTGATTTCAGATTCCGTATGTGATTGCGGGTGTATGAATATCCAGTGGAAAAAAGAAAAAGGACCTGTTTCTTTTTTTAATAGATGTACGCGTACTCCTTGTATATTGCTTTTTGAGCATTGGAAATGCAATCGGATGATGCTACCCAGTTGTACGAAGAAACGTGCGGTAAGTAATAACATTCCGCTCCAATAAATAATTTTAGCGAACTGTATGATAACCTCTTGCCAATTTATGACAGTCTCTTGTGTAGGAGTCACAACTTGCTCCGGAAGCAGGATGGTTGCATAAAGATCTGCCATTGCCACCATCGGTTCGTGAGCTTTTATCCATCCCTGGATATTCAGTAGAGGGTAAAGCAAAGAGATGGCAAAGAAACATAACAAAGCCATTCTGCGCCAATGGAAGAAGGTGTCTTTGTGAAAAAACAACCGATAGAATGCGTAGAACAGTGCTATCGCTACATTTATCTTTAGAAAATAAGCTAGTTCCGGAGTCATGATGATGAATGTTTTCTATTAATCTTCTTTTCCTTTTTCAATAAGATCGATAATATCTTTGAGATCATCGGCCGAAATCTTCCGGTCTTTGGCAAAGAAAGAAACCATTTCTTTGTAAGAGTTCTCAAAGTAGTTACGAACTACACCGCTCATGAAATGACGTTTATATTCATTTTCACGAATGGCGGGAGTATATTGGTAGGTATTACCCACACGTTTCGGCGTGACATATCCTTTCCGCTCAAGGTTCTTTACGATAGATGCTACTGTGGTATAAGGAGGTGCCGGTTGCGTATACTTTGCAACAATGTCTTTTACGAAACAGCATTGTAACTCCCAAATGTAGATCATTACTTCTTCTTCTTGTATAGTTAACTTTTCCATGGAGATGTTGTTTAATTACGAATACTTCGCAAATCTACGAATATTTCGTAAATACGCAATAGTTAGTCGGTTAATAATTGTAAATGTATAAATCTTGCAAGAATATTTTAATTGTGATATGATCCTGAAAATATTTAGGCATAAAAACAGACCGGATGAGCATTGTTTTTGCCTAAATAGTCACACTTTAATAACATTTATGCAAAAAAGAGAGTATCTAGGATTTTTTTATATAAAATAAATGAAATATATTTGCGGCTACAAAATATACGTTAAATGTGGAAGGGTGCGTTTCAATGCTTTAACCGGTTGCGAATAATTCCCCGCACTTAAAACAAAACTATTAACTAACAATGCTAACCAGAGGGAAGAGGAAGGCAACTAAAAAATGAATGATATGAAAAAAGGTTTGATTTTTGTGCTATTTGCACTTGTTTCTATCGTTTCTTATTCTCAGATTTCTTGGAATGCCAAAGTAGGTATGAATATGAGTAATCTTACAGGTGATGTAGACACAGACATGAAGATTGGTTTTAATGTTGGTGTAGGTGCAGAATATGCATTTACGGAAATGTGGTCTGTTCAACCATCTTTGATGTTTACTTCTAAAGGTTATAAAGCTGATGGTGTGAAGTGTAATCCAATGTATTTAGAATTGCCGATATTGGCAGCAGCAAGATTTGCCATTGCTGATAATCAGAATATCGTGGTAAAAGCAGGTCCTTATTTTGCATTTGGTGTTGCAGGTAAATATAAATATGATGGAGTTGATGAAAAGGATGATGTTTTTGGAGATGATGGGTGGAAGAGATTTGATGCTGGTCTCGGTGTAGGCGTTGCTTATGAAATTAATAAATTCTTTATTGACTTATCTGGAGAATTTGGATTAACTAAAATTGCTGATGGTGACGGCGCTCCGAAGAACATGAACTTCTCTATCGGTGTAGGTTACAAGTTCTAAACTTATTATACTCTCTTTATAATATCTCTAAAATCCCTCGTTCTATACTCTCTTGGAACGGGGGATTTTTATATTCTTATTCGAAAAAAAACGGCATACCCTCTATGGAAAGGATACACCGTAAACTCTCTCTCTTGTAATTTTCACTCATTAATCACTTATCTGCTTGGATAAGTTTTCTTTCTCTTTTAATTCTTTGTATCGCTCTATTGCATGTTTGCGGCTCATTAGTATTTGCCAGCGGTATACCCAACAGGTGGTAAGGAAATAAATGCCGGCTTGCAACCATAAAGCTTTATATTCAAAAGCTACTTCACTAAGAGTAGCTCCCATATTATTGATTTTTACAAAGCCGTTAATTCCAAAGGTAGAGGGGAAGATGTAAGATACATACTTCCAAAACGGGGGAATAGCTGCTCCCGGCCAAGAGATTCCGGAAATAAATAACAAGGGGACTGACGTGAATACAAAAATCAGCATACACGTCTCCCGGTTGCGGATAGCAATGGAAGCTGTCATGGCAAAGAAAATACAAGCCGCAAGGTAGGGGACAACAAATAATACTAATGAACTGGGTTGTCCGATCTGGTTGAGGCTAAATAATCTTGGGACCACATAAAGTACGTAGAAAGCTACCAATATATAGACCAAGAAATAACTCAAGCCTTTTCCTAATACAATTCGTAGCGTTCCGTTGTAATGACGGTTAATAGGCACGAGATCCTTAAACCTGTTATTTTCACGAGCTGTTCCCGCAGCGAGACCGATACCAAGTAATAATGTTTGTTGGATAATTAATACTAGTACTGCAGGAATTAGGAAAGCAGCGAATCCGGTAGTCGGGTTGAAGATAGAGATTTCTTCATATTCGATCGGATAAGCGGTGATTTCATCCTGCCGGTCGGTTGTATTTCCACTGCGTGCAATCTTGATATCCTTATTCATATTCAGAGAAACCGCTGTGTTGGCAAGAAGCATCGATTTATAATACAACAATCCGCTCATGTCGCAATAGATGCTCACTTGTGTCTGTTTTCCTTTGGCAATATTGTCACTAAAATCCGAAGGGATATAAATGATGCCGTATGCACGCCGGTTTTTCAGCATTTGTTTGGCCTCTTCCATATCGGCACAGTAGGAGACGATTTTAACATCGGGCGTAGCATCTACCTTGCGGAGATATTCGCGGCTAAGAGATGAATGTGAATCGTCAACAACAACAGCAGGAACTTCACGCACTACTTCGTTATCATAGATGAAACTATATAGCAACGGATAACCTAACGGGACGAGTATAAAGAATATCAGTACCCCCTGGTCGCGGAAAGTTGTCTGAAACTCCCGTTTCCAGATATAAAACAGGTCATTGATGCCTTGAGCTATCTTATCTTTTAATTTTATATCTTTCATTTAGGGTATATATTTATAGTAAACCAATGCTTCCTTCAGGCGGTGAACCACGAAGAAGGGGAGCATCATGAATATTAATAGTGCCATATAGTTGGTCCATGAGTAAGCCATACTATATCCGTTGAGCGCCTGATCCACGTAAATAAGGAAATAGTGCCGCAACGGGAATAGATTGCTCAAAGCCTGTAAAACAGGATGCATAGCCATGACCGGGAATGAAAATCCGGAAATGGAGAACGATATGACTCCCCACAGGGAAGCAAAACTTAATCCGAGTCGTAGAGTCGGCAGGGTTCCTATCATGACAATACCACAACATTGGGATGCCAGTACAAGACAGAGCGTGGCAAATATCATCGGAAATATACCGCTGTTGCAAGGAAAATGCAGGAATCCATACAGGTATACATTATAGAATATACCCATAATGAAAAAGACTACAGTGTGGGGAAGCAACTTCCCGGCCAATGCAATATAAATGGAGTTGTTACTCATTCGTAACCATTCGCGAGCCGTACGATCTTTGATTTCTACACCGATTGAATAGACAGTTACCATAAATATTAATAGCATGAGTACTCCCGGTATCAGTGTATTGCATAAGTATACCGAATAGTTTAGCCACGGATTATTCAGTGGGTGTGTATCGATAACAATCGGTTGCAGATATGCCATAGCCTGATCCTCTGTTGCACCTTTGGCATATAACATGGTCCTTGCAGCGGCTCCTGAAGTGAGTTCTCCCATCATTTTCATGTCTCTGAACAATAGAGAACCTGCGATCAGATAGGAGTAATTGGTGTAGAAGGAGATTGTCGGTTGTCGTTGGCTCTGTGCCTCTGCCGATAAACCTTTGGGAAGGTAAAAGAATCCATAGATTTTTCCTTCTTGCATGGCAATGCGTGCATCTGTCACATTACTGTAATGAGCTACAACCCCTGTCTGTGAAAAAGCATCCAGGTTGCGGACAATATTACGGGAAGTAGACGAATCATCCATATCTACTACTCCCGCAGGAAGAT
This sequence comes from Bacteroides sp. LFL-34, assembly GCF_027257075.1. Taxonomy (NCBI): domain Bacteria; kingdom Pseudomonadati; phylum Bacteroidota; class Bacteroidia; order Bacteroidales; family Bacteroidaceae; genus Bacteroides; species Bacteroides sp. LFL-34. Next base: position 7,834 of record NZ_JAPQKZ010000018.1, read on the forward strand.
CCTTGGGAAGTCCCGAATCCATTAAGGTGGTGAAGAATATATAGCAAAACAGTGGGGCAATGACCATACAGAAGAGGTAGAGCGGGCGTGAAATCAACCGCCGGCACTCTCTTTGCATGACCTGCCACAGGGCTATATATTTCTTTTTTCTCTCTCTCATGATTACTTGTCAATGATGACAGACATACCCGGACGGAGGTTTTCCACTTTCTCTATCGGAGAAGCTTTCACTTCGAATGTTTTCAGGTCGAACTGTCCGGTTGTTTTGGTTGCTTTCCAAGCGGCATAAGTCCCTAAGTCTTTCAGATAATATACTTTGAGTTTGATCTTTTTGTTATCCAGAGCAGGAATGACTGCTTCGAATTCCGAACCCATTGTCAGATTTTTGAGCAGATCCTCGCGTATGTTGAATGTTACCCACATATCGTTGAGCTCGGCGATATTCATGATGGGAGCACCAGTACCTACCAATTCGCCTACCTTCGGGAAAATCTCTGAAACTTCTCCGGCAGCCGGAGCTATGAGATAAGTCTCCTTTATGTACGATTCTACTTCGGCAACAGCACCTTTTGCTCGGTTTACCAAAGCTTCCGCGGCCATCTTATCTTCACGTTCTGCTCCGTTCTTTGCCATAGTATATTGCGCTTTGGCTGCTTTCTCTGTAGCAATGCTTGCATCCCGTTGCGCAGTAACTTCATCCAATTTCTGTGCAGGCATTACTCCCTGCTCATAGAGATTCTTTATACGTTGATATGATTTTTCGGCAATGGTGACGCCTGCTTGGGCTTTTTGCCACATTTCGTATGCCGCCTGGATTTGTTCCTCACGTGCGCCTTTGATTGCTTTTGCGTTTTGTGCTTGTGCGGCAGCTTCGGCAGCACGTGCCTGTTCCATTTTTGCCACTACGTCAGGAGCTTCCAAAATGGCCAGCGTATCTCCGGCATTGACACTTTGTCCTTCTTTCACGCGAAATTCCAATATACGTCCCGGAACTTTGCTCGAAACGCGATACTCGGTAACTTCAGCCTGTCCCTGTATGATTTCAGGACCTTTGCGAAGCATGAAGAAGCCAACGACTGCAACGATTGCAATAACTCCCAGTAGAGTAAGGAATGCAAGCAGCATATTGCTGTTTTGTGATTTTATAGGTGCCATATGATTTATGAATTATGATTTATGATTTATGTTTTATGGATTGTGAGTTGGTTAGGGATTGGGTTGTTTCTGATTGGATTCTTTACTTTATTTTTCTGCTTTTTATTTATTTCAGTGTTCCCAGAGATTTCTTCAGATAGATTTCTGTTAACTTCACATCTATTTGTGCGTCAATCTTTTCTGAATGAGCGGACAGCCATGCCGTTTGTGCTTCAAGAACATTACTGGTGGCAATCACTCCCTCTTTAAAACCAAGCGTTGCATAGCGCAGATTCTCTTCCGCTTTTTCCATGTTTTTGGAAGACATAACCAGTTTCTTACCTGCTTCTTTTACCTTGAAAGCGGCTTGATTGACTTGCAACTCTATTTTTTCGCGTGCGTCCTGAAGCTGGTATTGTGCAATGCGGGCTTCGGCTTTTGCCGCTCTCGTTTTATAAATACCTTCTCCCCAGTGCCATATAGGTATCTGTACCATCACTCCCACATTCCACATGCCTTTGAATTTGTTTTCAAAGCTGTTGAAGACAGAAGGGTTGGTTACCATATAATTCCCCATCAATGCGATAGAAGGAAGATGTTCGGCACGGGTTACGTTTACTTTCTGTTTATAAATCTGTGTCGCTAATTCGAGACTACGTATTTCCGGACGATTCTCATAAGCGGTAGATAAATCGAAATGAGGGTCTGTTGTCAGTAATGGAATATCTTCCATATTTTCATCTGCTAGCGTGATGGGGGAGCTAAGATCAATACCGCATAGTTGGCACAGCAACATTCGGGCAAGGCTCAATCCATCTTCCACTTTGGTGAGTGTCATTTCTGCTTCATTCACCTTGACGCGTACAGACAAGCCATCCGCTTTGGTGGCTACTCCTTCATTAATCATTTTTTCCACATCACCGTCCAGCTGTTGCAAGAGCTTTAAATAACCTTCCGCCAACTTCTTCTTATTAACCAGCGAAATAACTTGCCAATAAGCCTGGTCTGTACTCATGATTACTTCCTGCATGCCACCGTGGTGTTGTTCTTGAGCCAACTCTTCGGCATACTTTGTTATTTTGTTGTACGCCCGGATTTTTCCACCCATATATAAAGGCTGTGTCAATGTAAGAGCACCTGCATAGACATTCCTGGTGTCTGTGCGGAGCGCATCCACTAAAGAGTTTCCCGCTTGGTCGAGAGCAGGCAGAGCCGCTCCTAGTTTTCCGCTTAAGGAAGCAATAAGTGGTTTTAATTCAGGATGTGCTGTTGCAATCTCGGTTGCAGCCTGTTGGATAGGGCCTGCCAGATTAGTTCCTAGTCCTGAAAGCGCAGCTTTCTGGTCGTTGTTTAATAATGAAAACTCTTTCTGGTTTCTCATGTAAGCTCCGGTTGCCGAGAAATTGGGAAGATAATTCGTAAATGCAGCTTTCCGTTGATAATGAGCAGCATTTATCTTCTCATTGCTTATCAACAAATCTTTGTTGTTGGCAAGAGCTAATGCGCGGCAACTATCCAGACTTAGAAAGTTCTGCGCTTTTCCTATGAAAGTGAGACTTAGCAGAATTGTCAGAAGAAATACTTTTTTCATCGCATCTTGCATATTAATAAGGTGATACTTCTATATTTAATAACCCGGTTCTTATGTAATTTGTTTATTGAAGTAGTCTGTTTTTTTGAACTTGTTTACTTAAACAATAATTGCATAAACAACGATGCAAATGTATGAGCTTTACTTGAAAGTGCAAAATGAATTAGCTTTTTTTAAAATATAGTGGGGTAGGATTCTGTAGAAAAGAAAGAAGGCTGTTCCTCGTAGTGAAGAACAGCCTTTCTTGATATATAAAGTAAGGGGATTAATTACAGAGCACCTACTTCTTTCAAAGCAGCGTTCGTTCCGTGAACAGCTTTTGCGCTAGCTGCGAACTTAGCTTTTTCGTCTTCGTTCAGGTTCAGTTCAACGATCTTTTCGATACCGTTCTTGCCAAGGATTACAGGAACGCCGATGCAAAGATCTGATTCACCATATTCACCTTCCAATAATACAGAACAAGGAACCATCTTCTTTTGGTCGTGAAGGATAGATTCAACTACGAATGCTCCTGCTGCACCTGGTGCATACCATGCAGAAGTACCCAGCAATTTAGTCAGTGTAGCACCACCTACCATTGTAGCAGCGGCTACTTCTTCCAGTTTTTCGGCAGAGATGAAATTTGCTACAGGCATACCTTTGTAAGTAGCGAAACGAGTCAAAGGAATCATAGTAGTATCACCGTGACCACCGATAACCATACCTTCTACTTCGTTAGCGTTGCAACCGATAGCTTGAGACAAGAAATATTTGAAACGAGAGCTATCCAAAGCACCACCCATACCGATCACACGGTTTTTCGGCAAGCCCAAAGCTTTCAATGCCAAATAAGTCATTGTATCCATCGGGTTAGAGATAACAACGATGATAGCGTTAGGAGAATATTTCAACAGGTTTTCTGCTACCGATTTAACGATACCAGCGTTTACACCGATCAGTTCTTCACGAGTCATACCCGGTTTACGAGGAATACCTGAAGTAATCACAACAACGTCAGAGTTAGCAGTCTGAGCATAGTCGTTAGTGCAGCCTACCAATGTAGTGTCGAAACCCAGCAATTGAGCTGTCTGCATCATATCCATTGCTTTACCTTCTGAAACGCCTTCTTTAACGTCCAGCATTACTACTTCGTCTGCTACTTCATTAAAAGCAAGTACATTTGCACATGTAGCACCTACGTTACCTGCGCCTACTACGGTTACTTTTGACATAATACTATATATTTAAAAAGTTGATAATTTGTTTTATCTTTTAGCGCGACAAAATTACAACGATAATCCTGATTAAAGAAATTTTTCCGTAATAATTTTAGTTAAAGGTCTAAGTTCTCCGGAATGGATAGCTATCATGAAAAAAAAGTGGTCGAACAAGCCGTTGGCAAGCGTGGAAGAGAAGCGGAGAATAAACAACGAAAACGATACAAAAACGAGGGTGTTCGGAGAGGGTGTTACAAAGCGCTGAAACGCCCGCCAGTAAAGGGGAAAAACCCAATGAAAACCAGTAGAGTAGAGAAGAGTAAAGTAAAGAAGAGTAAGTAAAAGTATTATTTCTGTTATAAACAACAGCAATAATACTGGGCAGAGAAGATGGCTTTGGCTGCTGCCGTTGTCGGTTCGGATCACTTTGTCGGTGTCGTTTCTGTTCCCGTGTCCCTCATGAACTGTTCGTCCGGCAGATGACCGCCTTTTGTCTGGTAGGTTGTTGATGCTCGCCCGGTGGGTAACGGACATTCACACGGTAGATAACGTACGTTTGTACGTTAGGTAAATTCTATATTATTTCTCGGGCTACCGCTTCACTAAAAAATAATTTCAATACTTGTTTGCTAAAGTATCATTTGCTTCAAAACTAGTACGCAAACGAGGTAAAAGTCGCAAATAAGGATGCTCCGATCAGGTAATGTCAGTGGCCGCTTAGGATCATAAAGGAGAATCAGTCGGGGTACTTTACGTCTGTCGGTTCGGCCTGGTTGACTGGTTAATAAATTAAAATTGCATAGATTAGTCGGGAGTTTTTCAAAAACTCTCACTTTTTATACTTGACTTCTGTTGCGAAATGATTACTTTTGCGCACGTTATCAATTCACAACTGAAACTATGAGTAAAAAAAGCCTTCTTATTGCGGCCGTGGCTATCTTGGTGATAGCTATTATTGGTATTACTTATTTATTGTTTACCGAAAAAAAAGCTAATCGGGAGTTAGTGCAGGAATTCCAATTGGATAAGGAAGATCTGGAAAACGAATATAGTCGTTTTGTGCAAGAATATGATGAATTGAAGTTTAAGGTTACTAATGACTCATTAGGAGTATTGTTAGAACAGGAACAGTTAAAGACCCAACGTCTATTAGAAGAACTTCGTACTGTGAAGAGTTCGAATGCAACAGAGATTCGTCGTTTAAAGAAAGAATTGGCTACCTTGCGTAAAGTAATGGTTGGTTATATTAATCAGATTGATTCACTAAATAAACTGGCTGCACAGCAGAAACAGGTCATTGCAGAAGTAACACAAAAATATAATCAGGCTTCACAACAAATCAGTAACCTTTCCGAAGAAAAGAAAAATCTGGATAAAAAGGTGACGTTAGCCGCACAACTTGATGCAACTAATATTCGTATCGAACCACGTAATAAACGCGGTAAAGTGGCGAAGAAGGTGAAAGATGTGGTGAAGTTAGCCATCAGTTTCACGGTCGTGAAGAATATAACCGCTGAAAACGGTGAACGTACCATCTATATACGTATTACCAAACCCGATAATGATGTACTGACCAAGAGTGCATCCAATACTTTCCCTTATGAAAACCGTACATTGGTTTATTCAATTAAGAAGTATATTGAGTATAACGGAGAAGAACAGAATATCAATGTGTTTTGGGATGTAGAAGAGTTTTTATATGCCGGAAATTACCGGGTAGATATTTTTGAAGGCGGGAACCTGATTGGTTCGCAGTCGTTTACATTAAATTAATATCGGGGTATTATTTTTCTCTACCGATATTTTAATTTTCTTCTATATTAACTAACCCGATGGTCTGTTTTTAATATTTCTTCGGGTAACAGCTGTTCTTTTATGGATGAACTGGGGAAAGAACTGCATAAATAATTGCAATAATATACAGAAAATAGGGTGAATGTAGCATGAATTTGCATACAATATGCGGCTTTTTAATCGTAGAAGCCTTCGTTGGATTAAAATCAACGAGATGTCCCTCACCGAGGAAGGATAAGTTCTTCGGTGAGGGACAACTCTTTTCTCGGTGAGGAACTCATATGGGAATGATTGGAAGCAGTTTTTCTCTCTAGTTTGTATGCGAATAAAGATAAGGAGAAATTGATAAAATGAAGGACTGTTGTCTATAAAAGAATGATTTGTAAATGCAATCAGTATAATTTTAATCTTATTGAGTAAATATAAGGGGAAATCATGTTAATCTAATTTCTGAAGATAGTAAATCCCGGCCCTTTTTCTCTTTAGTTGGAATCTATGCCCAATTTGTTGCATTCCCAACAACTTGAATGTCCCTTTTTTTAGAAGTTCTATTTTTAAGTACCGTATAGTTGAATCGGGTGATGAGGAATAACGGTTGCATAATGTGAACTGCTTACCGTCTTCCGTCAGCTCCCCACATCATTTTGCTGCGGAGTGTATCGAAAAAAATGTGATTAAAACGTTTCACTACCTTTATGCTGTAATCTGCCCGACGGATGGTTAGTTGAGTCGTTTCTTTGCAAGTCTCGCTCCTCCCGTCGATGGCGACGAGGAAGTTGTGACTTCTGCTTTCTACATCTAATGTAATCTCCCAGTCATCCCGAATAACGATAGGGCGGACGTTGAGACTATGTGGAGCCACCGGAGTGATGGCAATAGTGTTGGAATGAGGGACGATGATCGGGCCTCCTACACTCAAAGAGTAGGCTGTGGAACCTGTTGGAGTGGCAATTACTAACCCGTCAGCTTGATAAGTATTCAGATACGCGCCATTAATAGCTGTCCGGATACTAATCATTGAGGAGCTGTCTCGTTTGAGAATAGCTATTTCGTTGAGGGCATAAGGAGAATCTTGGAGATGTTTGTCGTTGCAGATCAACTGAAGTACGCTCCGTTCCTCCACACTATATCTGCCGTTTTGGATTTCATCAAATGTTTCCTCCATTTCCTCCGGCGAAATATCTGCCAGAAATCCTAAACGTCCTGTGTTAATTCCCAAAATAGGAATCCCTTTTCTTCCTACGCGGCGGGCAGCTTTCAGAAATGTTCCGTCGCCTCCGATGCTGATTACCATATCGGCAGTAAAATCATCACCATCAAATAATTGATCTGCTTTAATATCCATATTTTCAGAAACTAGGAATTGATAAAATTCCCTGCACATACCAATCTCTGCTCCCTGTTTCTTTAAAAGTTTAAACAAGGTGACAGCATGAGAGGACTTTTTAGCCTGATAAGTATTTCCGAAAATGGCGAATTTCATAAGCAATATCATTAGTTCAGGATGCAAATTTGGCATTTTTTCTTGGATTTCTACTTTAAATAACCAAAAAAGAACCCATAATGCGTTTCGTATTATTAGGCAACTAATAATAATATTTGTATTTTTGCGGCAAATATAACGTAGAACTATGACTAAATTAAGTGTAAACATAAACAAGATTGCTACGCTAAGGAATGCTCGCGGAGGAAATGTTCCCGATGTAGTAAAGGTAGCGCTTGATTGTGAATCTTTTGGTGCAGACGGTATCACTGTTCATCCTCGTCCCGATGAACGCCACATTCGTCGTTCAGATGTATATGATTTGCGCCCTTTGTTGCGCACGGAATTTAATATCGAAGGTTATCCCGCTCCGGAGTTTATTGACCTGGTGTTGAAAGTTAAACCTCATCAAGTAACTTTGGTTCCCGATGATCCTTCACAAATTACTTCTAATTCCGGTTGGGACACCAAAGCAAATCTGGAATTCCTTACTGAAGTTCTCGATCAGTTTAACAGCGCCGGTATTCGTACTTCCGTTTTTGTGGCAGCCGATCCTGAAATGGTGGAATATGCAGCAAAAGCGGGAGCGGATCGTGTCGAACTGTATACCGAACCATACGCAACGAACTATCCGAAGAATCCGGAAGCTGCCATCGCTCCTTTTATCGAAGCCGCAAAGACTGCCCGTAAACTGGGTATCGGATTGAACGCCGGACACGACTTGAGTCTGGTTAATTTAAATTATTTCTATAAAAACATTCCTTGGGTGGATGAAGTCTCCATCGGACATGCGTTGATTAGCGATGCGTTGTATCTGGGACTCGAACGTACCATTCAGGAATATAAAAACTGTCTACGCTCATGAATGCAATGATCTTGTTAGCCCAAGGGGCTATGAATATGGCCGACTCGCTGGCTACTGCCAACCCCGTATTGACGGAGGTGAACGCTCCTGAAATGAACATGCTTGATATGGCTATCAAGGGTGGATGGATTATGATTGTACTGGGTGTATTGTCGGTTGTCTGTTTCTATATCCTGTTTGAACGTAACTACATGATTCGCAAGGCAGGAAAAGAAGACCCGATGTTTATGGAGCGGATTAAAGACTATATTCATAGCGGTGAGATCAAAGCGGCTATTAACTATTGCCGTACGATAAACACCCCTTCGGCACGTATGATAGAAAAAGGGATCAGCCGTTTAGGACGTCCTATTAACGATGTACAGGTAGCTATTGAGAATGTAGGTAATATTGAAGTGGCAAAGCTGGAAAAAGGATTGACTGTAATGGCAACTATTTCCGGAGGTGCTCCGATGCTTGGATTCCTCGGTACGGTGACCGGTATGGTACGCGCATTCTACGAAATGGCGAATGCCGGAAGCGGAAACATTGATATCACTTTACTTTCCGGTGGTATCTATGAAGCTATGATTACTACGGTCGGTGGTCTGATTGTCGGTATCATTGCTATGTTTGCCTACAATTATCTGGTGATGCTGGTAGACCGTGTGGTAAATAAAATGGAGTCTCGTACAATGGAGTTCATGGACTTGTTGAACGAGCCGGCAAAATAATAGGCTGATGGGATTAAAAAGAAGAAATAGAGTATCGCCCAATTTCAGCATGGCTTCCATGACGGACGTCATCTTCCTGTTGCTGATATTCTTTATGATAACCTCTACGGTGGTGTCGCCCAATGCTATCAAAGTCTTGTTGCCGCAAGGCAAGCAGCAGACTTCGGCCAAACCGCTGACAAGAGTGGTTATCGATAAAGACTTGAATTTCTATGCCGCTTTCGGCAATGAAAAAGAGCAGCCGGTGGCGCTGAACGATCTGACTTCATTCTTGCAGAGTTGCGCAGAGAAGGAGCCGGAAATGTACGTGGCATTGTATGCGGATGAATCGGTACCTTACCGTGAGATCGTAAGGGTATTGAACATTGCAAACGAGAATCATTTTAAGATGGTGCTGGCTACACGCCCGCCTGAAAACAAATAAGAAACAATGGACAGAAGAAAAAAGGGTGAATACATAGGAGCGCTGGGTGCACTGTTGGTGCATGTGGCAGTGATTGCTCTTTTGATTCTGGTGAGCTTTACTGTCCCTCAACCGGATGAAGATGCAGGCGGAGTGCCTGTAATGATGGGAAATGTAGACGCAGCAAGTGGCTTCGATGATCCCTCTCTGGTAGACGTGGATATCATGGATGAAGATGCGGCAGCACCCGCGGAAACAGCACCGGAACTTCCTTCGGAACAGGATTTATTGACGCAGACTGAAGAGGAAACAGTAACCCTGAAACCTAAGACGGAAGAACCGAAAAAAGAAACGGTGAAACCTAAAGAGGTGGTCAAGCCGAAAGAAGCAGTGAAGAAGCCGGAGAAAACGGAAGCCGAAAAAGCTGCGGAAGCGAAACGACTGGCAGAAGAAAAAGCGGAACGTGAACGTAAGGCTGCCGAAGAAGCTGCCAGAAAGAGGGTGTCCGGTGCGTTTGGAAAAGGAGCGCAAATGACAGGAAATAAAGGAACAGCGGCTAGTGGCACGGGAACCGAAGGTAGCAAGGAGGGTAACTCTTCTACCGGAGCGAAGACCGGAACCGGAGGTTACGGAACATTTGACCTTGGCGGACGTTCTTTAGGTACGGGCAGTTTGCCGAAGCCTGTATATAATGTGCAGGAAGAAGGACGTGTAGTGGTGAATATCACCGTGAATCCTGCAGGGCAAGTGATATCGACCAGTATTAGCCCTCAAACGAATACGGTAAATTCCGCTTTGCGTAAGGCAGCGGAGGACGCAGCGAAGAAAGCCCGTTTTAATACGATAGATGGGGTGAATAACCAGACAGGGACAATCACCTATTATTTTAACTTGAGATAGTATCATTAACCAAATATATAAAGGATTATGGGAACTGTATACGCTTTTTTTGCAGATGGTTTTGAAGAAATTGAAGCCTTTACTGCTATTGACACGTTGAGACGTGCCGGACTTAATGTAGAAATCGTATCCGTTACACCGGATGAAATTGTAGTGGGAGCACATGACGTATCCGTCCTTTGCGATATCAACTTCGAGAATTGCGATTTCTTTGATGCTGAACTGCTGCTGTTGCCGGGAGGAATGCCGGGAGCTGCCACACTTGACAAGCACGAAGGGTTGCGTAAATTGATTCTTGATTTTGCCGCAAAAGGTAAACCTATTGCGGCCATTTGTGCTGCTCCGATGGTGTTGGGTAAGCTGGGACTGCTGAAAGGGAAGAAGGCTACCTGTTATCCGAGTTTTGAACAATATCTGGATGGTGCAGAATGTGTAAATGAACACGTCGTACGTGATGGAAACATCATTACCGGTATGGGACCGGGGGCTGCCATGGAATTTGCTTTGACAATCGTTGACCTATTGGTAGGTAAAGAAAAAGTAGACGAACTGGTAGAAGCGATGTGCGTTAAACGCTAAACCGTCCATGAAGAAATATGTAATCATTGTTGCCGGTGGAAAGGGCTTGCGAATGGGAAGTGACCTCCCGAAACAATTCCTTCCCATGGGTGATAAACCTGTGTTGATGCATACCCTGGAAGTATTCAGGAAATATGACGAAACACTTCAAATCATAGTAGTGCTTCCACGGGAACAACAGGACTTTTGGAAGCAACTTTGCCAAAAACACAGCTTTGCGGTGGAACACATCCTTGCCGATGGAGGCGAAACACGTTTTCACTCTGTAAAGAATGGTCTGGCACTGGTGCAAGGGCCGGGACTGGTAGGGGTGCATGATGGAGTACGTCCGTTTGTGTCGGTAGAAGTGATTCGCCGTTGTTATGACTTGGCAAAAGTGCAGAAAGCGGTTATTCCTGTGGTGGATGTGGTAGAGACACTTCGCCATCTGACAGATGCCGGAAGCGAAACGGTCAGCCGGAATGATTATAAGCTGGTGCAAACACCGCAGGTGTTCGATGTAGAGTTGTTGAAACAAGCCTATGCACAAGAATTTACTCCCTTCTTTACAGATGACGCTTCCGTTGTCGAAGCAATGGGAATACCTGTGTATCTGGCGGAAGGTAACCGTGAAAATATAAAAATAACGACTCCTTTCGATTTAAAAGTAGGGAGTGCTCTTTTATAAATGTTCGATTTATCCACACGCGACATAAAATTTATCTCCGGTGTAGGCCCTCAAAAAGCCGCTGTATTAAATAAGGAGTTGGAAATCTACTCCTTGCACGATTTAATTTATTATTTCCCTTATAAATATATTGACCGGAGCCGCATCTATTACATTCATGAAATAGATGGCAATATGCCGTATATCCAGTTGAAAGGAGAAATTCTCGGTTTCGAAACCATTGGCGAAGGACGTCAACGTCGTTTGACGGCGCACTTTTCGGATGGTACGGGAGTCGTGGATCTGGTGTGGTTTCAAGGCATTAAGTATATCTTAGGTAAGTATAAACTACACGAGGAATATATCATCTTCGGTAAACCGACAGTTTTCAACGGACGTATCAATGTGGCGCATCCCGATGTAGACAAGCCGGAAGATTTGAAACTTTCTTCGGTGGGATTGCAACCTTATTATAATACGACGGAGAAGATGAAGCGCAGTTTCCTCAACTCTCACGCGATTGAGAAGATGATGGCAACGGTGATTCAGCAAATACAGGAGCCTCTGCCTGAAACACTTTCTTCCAAATTGCTGGCGGAACATCATCTGATGCCTTTGACGGAAGCTCTCCGGAATATCCACTTCCCGACCAATCCCGATGTGCTTCGCAGGGCGCAATATCGCCTTAAGTTCGAAGAGCTGTTTTATGTTCAACTGAATATCCTCCGCTACGCCAAAGACAGACAAAAAAGATATCGTGGATATATCTTTGAGAAAGTGGGAGATGTGTTCAATACATTTTATACAAAGAATCTTCCTTTTCAACTGACAGGTGCACAGAAGCGGGTATTGAAGGAAATACGGAACGATGTCGGCAGTGGCAGGCAGATGAACCGCCTCTTGCAGGGAGATGTAGGAAGCGGGAAAACACTGGTTGCTTTGATGAGTATGCTGTTGGCGTTGGATAACGGTTATCAGGCTTGCATGATGGCGCCCACCGAAATCTTGGCGAACCAGCATTATGAAACGATCAAAGAACTGCTCTTTGGCATGGATATCCGTGTTGAACTGCTGACAGGCTCTATTAAAGGCAAAAGGCGGGAAGCGATTCTGACCGGATTGCTGACCGGAGATGTGAAGATATTAATAGGAACGCATGCCGTTATTGAAGATACTGTCAATTTCTCTTCTTTAGGTTTCGTTGTTATTGACGAACAGCATCGCTTTGGTGTGGCGCAACGCGCCCGCCTTTGGAGTAAGAATGTTCAACCTCCACATGTGCTCGTGATGACTGCTACCCCGATCCCACGCACTTTGGCAATGACATTGTATGGTGATTTGGACGTGTCTATTATCGACGAGCTTCCACCCGGAAGAAAACCGATTACTACCATCCACCAATTTGATAACCGCCGGGAAAGTATGTACCGTTCGGTGCGCAAACAAATTGAAGAAGGACGCCAGGTCTATATTGTTTATCCGCTGATTAAAGAAAGCGAAAAGATTGATTTGAAGAATCTTGAAGAAGGATATCAACATATTCTGGAAGAGTTCCCCAAATGTACGGTTTGTAAAGTGCATGGCAAAATGAAACCAGCCGAGAAGGATGAGCAAATGCAGCTTTTTGTTTCGGGCAAAGCGCAGATCATGGTGGCTACTACCGTTATTGAAGTCGGAGTGAACGTTCCGAATGCTTCGGTGATGATTATTGAAAATGCAGAACGTTTCGGGCTTTCGCAGTTGCATCAGTTGCGTGGTCGGGTAGGACGTGGAGCGGAGCAGTCTTATTGTATTCTGGTGACGAATTATAAGTTGACGGAGGACACCCGGAAACGATTGGAAATCATGGTACGCACCAATGATGGTTTCGAAATAGCCGAGGCTGATTTGAAATTGCGTGGCCCCGGTGATCTTGAAGGTACGCAGCAAAGCGGCATCGCTTTCGATTTGAAGATTGCGGATATTGTACGCGACGGGCAACTGTTGCAATACGTTCGCGCCATAGCTGAAAGTATTGTGGAACAAGACCCTGCGGCGCAGAATCCCGAGAATGAAATCTTGTGGCGGCAACTTAAAGCCTTGCGGAAAACGAATGTTAACTGGGCTGCCATAAGTTGAAAAACGGTTAAACATGCAGTTTATTTGCGTAAATGTGTTGCAAAACATATTTTGTCCCTATCCTCCCTATTTATAGGAGTTTAACGGAACAATTATTCCCTCTTTTTGCACTAAGCATCTGAAAAATAGTTAATAACTCCCTTGCCAATTCACAGGAAAATACTACCTTTGGGGGAATTTTTTTAGTAAATGTATTGTTTAACCATTTGCAAAGTCGAGTATTATGCTTGAAAAAACGCTGGTCATTTTAAAACCATGTACCCTTCAACGGGGATTGGTTGGTGAGATTACTCATCTCTTTGAACGTAAAGGATTACGGTTGGCCGGCATGAAGATGATGCAACTGACTGATGAATTGTTAAGCGAACATTATGCCCACCTTAGCGGCAAACCTTTCTTTCAGCGTGTGAAAGATTCGATGATGACAACTCCTGTCATTGTTTGTTGTTTCGAAGGTGTGGATGCTATTCAAACAGTCCGTACGTTGGCGGGACCAACTAATGGACGTTTAGCTGCCCCAGGCACCATTCGCGGGGATTATAGTATGAGCTTTCAAGAGAATATCGTTCATACATCCGATTCTCCGGAGACTGCAGCTATTGAATTAACGAGATTTTTTAAACCGGAAGAAATATTCGATTACAAGCAGGCTACATTTGATTACCTGTATGCAAACGACGAATATTAATTGAATTGACAAAGAAGGAATGAATTTTAGCATTATTAAAACAGGATTGGTCGCTGTTGCGGCTATGGTCAGTCTGAGCTCTTTCTCGCAAGACCTGATTGCCCGCCAAGCACCGATAGACAAGAAATTAAAATCAGTAGACTCTTTGGCCTTGCAGAAGCAAATCCGTGCCGAACAGTCCGAATATCCCGCCCTAAGTCTTTATCCAAACTGGAACAACCAGTATGTGCATGCTTACGGAAATGCTATTATCCCTGATACGTATACAATCGACCTGACAGGTTTCCATATGCCAACTCCAAGTACAAAAATTACTTCGCCTTTCGGTCCTCGTTGGAGAAGAATGCATAATGGGTTGGACTTGAAAGTGAATATAGGTGATACTATCGTAGCTGCTTTTGACGGTAAAGTACGTATCGTAAAATATGAGCGTAGAGGATATGGAAAATATGTCGTTATCCGTCATGATAATGGATTGGAAACAGTGTATGGTCATTTATCAAAACAATTGGTTGAAGAAAACCAATTAGTGAAAGCCGGAGAAGTAATCGGTTTGGGTGGTAACACCGGACGTTCTACTGGTTCGCATCTTCATTTCGAAACCCGCTTCCTGGGGATTGCAATTAATCCGATTTATATGTTCGACTTCCCGAAACAAGATATCGTTGCCGATACTTATACGTTCCGCAAAGCAAAAGGCGTGAAGCGTGCTGGTTCTCATGATACTCAAGTGGCTGACGGTACCATCCGTTATCACAAGGTGAAGAGTGGCGATACATTGTCCCGCATTGCTAAATTGCGTGGCGTATCAGTCAGTACACTTTGCAAACTGAACCGTATCAAACCGACTACTACTTTGCGTATCGGACAGGTTTTGCGTTGTTCGTAAAAAATATAGCTTATAAAACAGTAATACAATATCTTTAGAAGAGGGCACTTTAATATAATTTAGAGTGCCCTCTTTCTGTTTTTACTTAATTATTGTTACCTTTGCGCACTATTTGGAAGAAGATGAAAGATACCAAGCAACAATTTGAACATGTCATCGCTTTGTGCCGTGACTTATTTTCCAAGAAGCTGCACGATTACGGGCCTGCATGGCGTATCCTGCGTCCGGCTTCGGTGACTGACCAGATTTTTATTAAAGCCAATCGGATTCGTAGTATTGAAACCAAAGGAGTAACCCTGATTGACGAGGGAATCCGTGCCGAGTTTATTGCGATTGTCAATTATGGCATCATCGGACTTATCCAGTTGGAACTGGGGTATGCCGAGTCTGCCGACATCAGCAATGAAGAAGCGATGGCTTTGTACGATAAGTATGCAAAAGAGGCATTAGAACTGATGCTTGCCAAGAATCATGATTATGATGAAGCCTGGCGGAGCATGCGTGTCAGCTCTTACACAGACTTGATTCTGATGAAAATCTACCGTACCAAGCAGATTGAGAGCTTGGCCGGCAATACATTGGTGTCAGAAGGTATTGATGCCAATTATATGGATATGATTAATTACTCTGTTTTCGGACTGATTAAGATAGAATTTGAAGGATAAGAACTTACATATCATTCAGGAGGTAGTGGCGAATATGTGTCGTTTTCTTTTGGCGGCATCGTTCATCTTTTCCGGATTTGTAAAGGCAGTTGATCCGCTGGGTTTCCAGTATAAGATACAGGATTATCTGACTGCATTCGGAATGGCTTCCTGGTTCCCTTCATTCTTCCCTTTATTGGGAGGTATCGTTTTATCTGCCGTTGAGTTTTTTATAGGTATCTCTTTGTTCTTTGCAACAAGAAGAACATTGGCTACCTCATTGGCTTTGATGCTGATGATTTTCATGACGCCACTGACCTTGTATCTTGCCATCTTTGATCCGGTTTCGGACTGCGGTTGTTTTGGTGATGCCTGGGTATTGACGAATTGGGAAACATTTGGAAAGAATATCATTCTGCTGTTTGCGGCAATAATGGCTTTCCGTCACAGGAGGATGCTGATTCGTTTTATCAGTGTGAAGATGGAGTGGCTGGTTTCTCTTTATACGCTGTTTTTTGTGTTTACTTTATCGTTCTATTGCCTGGACCGTTTGCCTGTTTTAGACTTTCGTCCTTACAAGATCGGAAAGAATATCCTAGAAGGAATGACAATGCCCGAAGGAGCCAAACCAAGCGTATATGAAAGCATCTTTATCCTGGAGAAGAACGGAGAGCAGAAAAAATTTACGTTGGATAACTATCCGGATAGTACCTGGACATTTGTCGATACGCGTACCATCCTTAAGGAAAAAGGATATGAACCGGCTATTCACGATTTCTCTATGATAGATCTGAATACGGGGGAAGATATAACAGACGATGTATTGACGGATATAGGATATACTTTCCTGTTGGTTGCCCATCGGATTGAAGAGGCGGATGATAGTAACATTGATTTGATTAATGAAATATATGACTATTCGGTGGAGCATGGCTACAAATTTTATTGCCTCACTTCTTCACCGGAGGAACAGATAGAACTGTGGAAGGACAAGACAGGAGCCGAATATCCTTTCTGCCAAATGGATGATATAACATTGAAGACGATGGTTCGCTCCAACCCGGGGTTGATGTTGATTAAGAACGGAACCATTCTGAATAAATGGAGCGATGAGGATATACCGGATGAATACGTACTGACGGACAAGCTGGAGAATCTGCCGCTAGGAAAGCAGAAAGTGAGCAGTGACGCTCATACGGTAGGATATGTTTTTCTGTGGTTTGTTATTCCGTTGTTGTTAGTGCTTGGGGTGGATGTGTTGGTCGTTCGCCGCCGGGAACGGAAAACTGCGAAGCGGAAGCAACAAGAAGAAGAGATAAAAAGCAAAGAACCGGAAACAAAGAATCAAGGAATAGAAGAACAAGAATAAGAAAAAATGATAACGAGCGACCCTCTGTAACGAACACTAACCTGAATCGTTCAATCGTCAATCGTCCAATCGTAAATTTATTAACCCTTTAAAATAAAAAAACAAAATGAGAAAGAACATTGTTGCAGGAAACTGGAAAATGAACAAAACCCTTCAAGAGGGTATCGCTTTGGCTAAAGAACTGAACGAAGCATTGGCTAACGAAAAGCCTAACTGTGATGTAATCATCTGTACTCCGTTCATCCACTTGGCTTCTGTTACTCCGTTGGTAGACGCTGCTAAGATTGGTGTAGGTGCTGAAAACTGTGCAGACAAAGCATCAGGTGCTTATACAGGTGAAGTTTCTGCTGAAATGGTTGCTTCTACTGGTGCAAAATATGTAATTCTGGGACACTCTGAACGTCGTGCATACTACGGTGAAACAGTTGCTATCCTTGAAGAAAAAGTAAAATTGGCTTTGGCTAACGGTCTGACTCCGATTTTCTGTATCGGTGAAGTGTTGGAAGAACGCGAAGCTAACAAGCAGAACGAAGTGGTAGCTGCACAAATGGAATCTGTATTCTCTCTGTCGGCTGAAGACTTCTCTAAGATTGTATTGGCTTACGAACCGGTTTGGGCTATCGGTACAGGTAAAACTGCTTCTCCTGAACAAGCACAGGAAATCCATGCTTTCATCCGTTCTATCGTAGCTGACAAGTATGGCAAAGAAATCGCAGACAATACTTCTATCCTTTACGGTGGTAGCTGCAAACCTTCTAACGCTAAAGAATTGTTCGCTAACCCGGACGTTGATGGTGGTTTGATTGGTGGTGCTGCTCTGAAAGTATCTGATTTCAAAGGTATCATTGATGCTTTTAACGCATAATTAAAACTTCTTTCAGGCACGGATTTCACGGATTACACGGTATAGTTTAGTCCAAGAGATTTCGAAAACTGTGTAACCCGCGTAATCCGTGCCTAAATATTATTTATAGAATGAGAAAACTAGCTTTACTTACTTTGTTGTTGGTATTGGCAGTTGTCGGTGTACAGGCACAGGGCATTGTCAAAAGTCTGGAACGTAACGTTCCGGGACAAGGAAAGGTGACTATTCATCAAGATCCCCGTATTGAGGCTCTGATAGGGATGGAACGTCCTGCAACAGGTGAACAGAAAGTAATAAAGACTTCCGGATTCAGAATACAGGCGTATGCCGGTAATAATACTCGTCAGGCTAAGAATGATGCTTATCATGTAGCATCACGCGTTAAAGAGTATTTCCCTGAATTGACAGTATATACTTCGTTCAATCCACCTCGTTGGCTTTGTCGTGTAGGTGATTTCCGGAGCATTGAAGAGGCGGACGCAATGATGCGTCGGTTGAAGTCTACCGGTGTGTTCAAAGAGGTTTCTATTGTAAGAGACCAGATCAATATTCCTTTATAATCGTATCATGTTAGAAAAAGAAGAAATTATTTCTCCGAATCTGGAGGAGTTGAAGAGTCATTATCGTAGTATTATAACTTTGTTGGGTGAAGATGCCGAACGGGAAGGGTTGCTGAAAACTCCGGAACGGGTGGCTAAAGCAATGTTAAGCTTGACGAAAGGGTATCACATGGATCCTCATGAAGTGCTTCGCTCTGCTAAATTCCAGGAAGAATACAGTCAGATGGTGATTGTGAAAGATATCGATTTCTTCTCCCTTTGCGAACATCACATGTTGCCGTTCTACGGGAAGGCGCACGTGGCTTATATTCCTAACGGCTATATCACCGGGTTGAGCAAGATAGCCCGTGTAGTCGATATATTCTCTCATCGCCTGCAAGTGCAGGAACGCATGACACTGCAAATCAAAGAGTGTATTCAGGAAACACTGAATCCATTGGGTGTAATGGTGGTAGTGGAAGCCAAACACATGTGTATGCAGATGCGTGGTGTAGAAAAACAAAACTCTATTACTACTACTTCGGATTTTACCGGGGCTTTCAATCAGGCAAAGACTCGTGAAGAGTTTATGAATCTGATTCAACACGGGACTTTGTAGAGAAAACCTGGTAAGAAACGCTATTGGGTTTCGGTATCGGGGAAGACAGGCTTCGGTACCGATGAAGAGGGGGGGCACCGATGAAGACATCTCTCGGCACCGATGGGGAATCATCGCAGAACAACCCTGTCACCCAGTCGTTTTGCCATGATGCTTTGTACGGTCTTCAACTCATTAAAGCGTTTCATAAGCGAATCACATTTTTCATTATCATGGGCGAGAGCAGGATCTTGCAGGGCATAAAGCATGTGCTTCAATTCCTCCGTTACGATTGCATATTTGAAGTTAATCATTAACATCGGAACCATTTCATAGAGACGCTCTTCATCCGTTACGATCTTTTGGGATTTGGAGTGGTATTTACTAAGCTGATACCGCACATTAATCAAATCCACACTCAATTTACTGATTACCGGATCAGGATGTGCCAGGAAATAACGTTCAGCAATGAAATTGGAATCATGCATGTGTGCAGCAGCTTCCGATAACATTTGGCGGTGCAACGGATTATGAAAAGCTAACTCATCTTCTTTCAAATCATTAATCACATATTCTATAACGGTTACCGGAATCTCGTTTCCTTCTTCATCAGTCAGGTTACACATGATTTTTTCTCCATAACGAACTACTGCCTGTAATATCAGCCGTTCGAATTTGTAGAATTCTTGTCCTTCCTTTCCTTCCTGGGGGATAAAAGATGCATAGTTGTCTTCCTGCAGAGAGGGAGGAACCTCTGTATATCCGTTATCTATTTCAGGAGGCAACGGAATATCTCCGTTGGGCATCGGAGCATTTTCAGACGGTGTCCCTTGAGACATTGTAGCTGTTCTTTCAGCCATCCGGCGTTCCCGTTCCGTCTGTTCAGCTCGTTTCTCTGCTTGAGTTTCCCGTCTTTTGGCAACTTCCGATACCAACAGCTTATCTTCTACATGAAGTAGCTGTGCACATTCTTTGATATAGACATCTCTGACAATCGCTTCCGGGATAACAGAAATACTTTGCACCAAGTTACCAATCAGTTCCGCACGCTTGATGGGATCTTTTCCTGCATCCTCCAGCAGCAAGTTTGTTTTGAAGCGGATAAAGTCCGTTTCATGTTCAGAGATGAAAGCCTGGAATTCCGTTGAGTTATGTTTGCGGGCAAAAGAGTCCGGGTCGTCCCCATCGGGAAGAAGACAGACTTTGATATTCATACCTTCCTCCAATAACATGTCAATTCCCCGGATAGAGGCCTTGATACCCGCTGCGTCACCATCGTAAAGCACAGTCATATTGTTGGTGAACCGGTGAATCATACGGATTTGTCCCGGTGTAAGGGCTGTTCCCGAAGAAGCAACCACATTCTCTATACCGGATTGATGCATGGAGATTACATCCGTGTAACCTTCAACCAAAAAACAACGGTCTTGTTTTACAATAGCCTGTTTGGCAAAATATATACCGTATAATTCGTTACTTTTATGATAGATTTCCGATTCGGGTGAATTGACGTATTTTACTTTAACCCCTTTCGTTGCACTGGCAAGTACACGTCCGCCAAAAGCCACCACTTTACCGGAAAGCGTATGGACAGGGAAAATCACACGTCCCCAAAAACGATCCCGCAATCGGTGGTCATCCGTTTCGTAGCAAAGTCCGGTTTTTACCAGATACTCCTTCTTATATCCTTTTTGGATTGCCTCTTTGGCGAATGCATCGTGGCTTTCAGTACAGTAACCTAGTTGGAATTTCTCAATAATGTCGTCGCGAAAGCCACGGTTGCGGAAATAAGCCATACCGATGCTACGCCCGTCTATATGATTTTTTAGTATGTTTTGGAAATAATCGCGCGCAAAGTTATTGACGATAAACAGACTTTCGCGTTCGCTTTGCACAAACTTCTCTTCATCGCTTAATTCCCGCTCCTTGATTTCAATATTGTATTTCTTGGCAAGGTACTTCAGCGCTTCCGGATATGACATCTGCTCGTGCTCCATAATGAAATGCACTGCGTTTCCACCTTTTCCACAAGCAAAACATTTGCATAATCCTTTGGCGGGAGAGACATAAAAAGAAGGGGTTTTATCACTGTGGAACGGACACAAACCGACGTAATTGACACCACGTTTGCGCAGGGTGACAAAATCCGAAACGACATCCATAATTTGTGCCGCGTCCAATATTCGGTCTATGGTAACTTGATCTATCATTCTTTCTCCTGTGAATCCGTTTTTGCGGATACAAAGGTACACATAAAAAAATCCCCTGCAAACAAAAAAGTATGCAGAGGATCGTTAAATCTTGCCTCCCTCTCTATATAATAGATGATGGATTATTTAATCTTCTCCCGAATCTTAGTCAGATACTTTTTCATTCCTTCCGCATCTTTGTTCTCGATAATTTCGAGAAGATTCTTCAACTCCGTGCGGATATTGGCTACCTGTCCCGGAGTGCGTGGGTTGAACAGGATTTCCTGAAGCAGGTAGTCGTCTTCGCTTAATAGGCCTTTGGCAATTGCCATGTGCTTTTTGAACGTAGTTCCCGGAGCTTCCTGATGTTTCATGACGGCAGCAAATACAAAAGTCGATACGAACGGAATAGAAAGCGAGTAAGCTACTGTTTCGTCGTGTTCGTCGAACGTATATTCGAAGATGTTCAAACGCAATGTCTGATAGAGATCTTTGAAGAATATTTTTCCCAGATGGTCTCCTTCACTGATGATGATGGCATTCTCGCTGCTTAGATTACTAAGACTAGCAAAAGTAGGGCCAAACATCGGGTGGCTGGAGACATAACGGAAACCGCTTTCTTCATAAAACTTCTTCAGTCCTGTTTTTACAGAGGCAATGTCACTAATGATACAGTCTTTCGGTAACACAGGCAATACTTTATGAAAGGCATCCAGCGTGTACTTCACTGTAACGGCGTTAATAACCAGTTCCGGTTCAAAGTCCTTAATCTCCTCCAATGTGGTGAAACGATACGTGTTATAGACAAAACGCAACTGGTGCGGGTTGACGTCAAACACGGCTGTCTCATGTTGAAAGCTTAATATATCAGTAAAGAAAGAGCCCATTTTGCCGGCTCCAAGGATTAATATTCTCATAATGTTTATTTAAAAATCCTTTCCCTAACCCTCTCTTAAGGAGAACAGACTGAAAGTTACTCTTGTCAATATGAACAGGAGGTTACTTTCTTTCCTCTCTTTGGAAGAGGGTTAGTGGAGAGGCTGCTTTTTATTTATTAATAATTTCCATCTGTTGACGAACCGATTCTTCGTGGATGGCTTCGAAAATCTTCTTCATAAACTCGCTGTCCATACCGCATTGTTCGCCCTGCGCGCCACGTTTTTCCAAGATTTCATTGTAACGTCCAGCTTGAAGAACGGTGATTCCATGCTCTTTTTTGTAAGTACCGATTTCGCGGGCTACGCGCATTCTTTTTGATAGTTCCTGAATGATATTGTCGTCACATTCGTCAATTTGTTTACGGAGTTGTGCCAGACTTTCGGTAGATTGCGTTTCAGTACGGATCACCAACAGATTGAGGATATAGTCGAGTACGTCCGGAGTAACTTGTTGGGAAGCATCGCTCCAAGCGCAGTCCGGGTTACAGTGGCTTTCTACGATCAGACCGTCGAAGTTCAAGTCCATCGCCTGTTGGCAAAGCGGAGCTACTAATTCACGTTTTCCACCGATATGGCTCGGATCACAGAAAATCGGAAGATTAGGGATACGGCGGCGCAGTTCGATAGGAATATGCCATTGGGGAAGATTACGGTAGATCTTCTTGTCATAGCTGCTGAAACCACGATGGATAGCACCCAGGCGTTTCAAACCAGCGTTGTTGATACGTTCCAGTGCTCCGATCCATAATTCGAGATCCGGGTTCACCGGGTTCTTAACCAATACAGGGATATCAACACCTTTCAGCGCATCAGCGATTTCCTGTACGGCGAAAGGATTGGCAGTGGTACGTGCGCCTACCCAAAGAATATCGATTCCCGCTTTCAGACATTCGTAAACATGTTTGGCTGTTGCTACTTCCGTAGAAACATACATTCCTGTTTCTTTCTTTACCTCTTTCAACCAGGCAAGACCTTCTACGCCGATACCTTCGAAACCTCCCGGTTTGGTACGCGGTTTCCAGATGCCGGCACGATATATTTTCTGTCCTTTTGCAGCCAGTTGTTTGGCTGTATCCATTACTTGTTCTTCAGTTTCTGCGCTACAAGGGCCGGCAATGACAATCGGTCTTTTAGCTTCAATGCCCGGTAATAAAATTGATTCGAGTTCCATATTCTTATTTGTTTTTATTCTTTTAATAACTTGTTTTCGTTGAAATTATTCTGTCTTATTATGCTGCTGTTTTCTTCTCTTTTTCTTTGAAGAGAGAACAACAGAAACCTATATTCTTTTTATTCTTTCCAGTGCTTCCGCCAGTTTATTGTCTTTGCAACAAAGAGAGATACGAATATATCTTGCTCCGTTACTGCCGAAAATAAATCCCGGAGTGATAAACACTCTTGCTTCATGCAGCACCTTTTCCGTCAGTTCCTCTACATCCTTGCAGGAAGCGGGAATCTTTCCCCAAAGGAACATTCCTACTTGCTTTTCGTCGTAGGTGCATCCCAATGTTTTCATAATCTCACCGGCGAGGTGACGACGGTTGCGATAGTTTTCGTTATTGCCTTCATACCAGTCTGCTTCTGCTTCAAGAGCAGTTGCTGCAGCCAGTTGCATGGCACGGAACATACCGCTGTCGATATTACTTTTCACTTTCAATATCCATTGCACGAATTCTGCGTTCGATGCCAACATACCGATACGCCAGCCGGGCATATTGTGACTCTTGCTCATAGAGTTGAACTCGATGCAACAGTCTTTGGCTCCCGGCACACTTAGAATACTGATAGGCTTATCGTTTAGGATAAAGCTGTACGGATTGTCGTTCACAATCACGATATTCTTTCGGCGGGCAAAATCAACAAGACGCTCATAGATTTCCGGAGTAGCATTGGCTCCTGTCGGCATATTCGGGTAGTTGGTCCACATCAGTTTTACACGACTAAGATCCATCTTTTCCAGTGCCTCAAAGTCGGGCATCCAACCGTCTTCTTCTTTCAGGTCATAGTTGATAACTTCCGCGCCAAGTATTTTACTTAAAGAAGTATAGGTGGGGTATCCCGGATTCGGGACTAACACCTGCTCACCCGGATTGACAAATGCCAGCGTAACATGGAGGATTCCTTCTTTCGAACCGATCAATGGTTGTATTTCCGTATTCGGATTCAGTTCCACTCCGTACCAGCGTTGATACCAATTGGCGAAACCTTTGCGCAGTTCGGGGATACCTACATACGGTTGATAACCGTGTCCGTTGGGATCATGAGCATTGTTGCACAATGTTTCGATGGTTTCCCTTGAAGGAGGCATATCGGGGCTTCCGATACCGAGGCTGATGACATCTTTTCCTTCAGCATTCATCTGTGCTACCTCTTTAAGTTTCTTTGAGAAGTAGTATTCGCTAACACTTGCCAATCTGTCGGCAGGAGCGATTTTATACGTTTGACTTTCCTTCTGCATATTCGCCTAATAATTTAAGTTCTTTGGTTAATGGAGTGATTGCGGCAATAGATTGCTTGTATCTTAGATAATCGTTGAAAGCTACATCTACGTAAAATTGGTATTCCCATTCCCGTCCGATGATTGGCAACGATTGGATTTTTGTCAGATTGATATTATAGAACGATAGAATAGACAAAACCTGTGACAGACTACCTTCTGTGTGCGGAAGAGTGAATACCATACTCGCTTTGTTGGTTGCGTTGACATGATGTTGGCGGAGTTCGTCCACTTGCCAGGGATCGGCAACTACCAGAAAACGGGTGAAGTTGTGTTTGTTCGTTTCAATGCCTTCCTGAAGAATTTTCATGCCGTAACGTTCGGCTGCTGCTTTGGAGCAGATAGCGGCATGGCCTTTCAGACTTTCATTCTTGATGATTTCCGCGCTGCGGGCAGTATCTTCACCTTCCACTACTTTCAACTGTGGGTGCTGATTCAGAAATTCGCGACATTGCATCAGGGCGATAGGGTGGGAGTTGACTTCAGTCAGGTCTTCCCAACTCTCATCAGGGAGACAGACGAAGCTGTGCGAGATACGCAGTTTGTATTCACCGATGATTTGTGTGCCGCTTTGTCGCAGCAACTCATTGTTGTGCAGCAAGCTTCCCGCAATTGTATTCTCGATGGCTAGCATTCCGATAACCTGGCTGTCTTTTCGTATCGAAGTAAACACGTCTTCGAAGTTGGCACAACAGATTAACTCTATTTCTTCTCCCTCGAAGTACTTGTGTGCGGCGATATCATGATATGAGCCGAGTGTTCCTTGAATTGCTATCTTTTTCATTGTTTTAATGTATTATATAAAAAAATCCCGCGTCCATATTGGAGCGGGATTCATATGATTGATTTCTCTATTCAGTCCTTAAGCATCACTGTCACTTGATACATACAAACTCCCGCTCTACTTTGTTGCTAAAGTAAAAGTAAAAAAAGAAGTAATATGCATAAGTAAATGATTTCATTCGAATCTTTGTTTTTTGCTTTGGTTTCTAATTCTGGGGCAAAAGTAATAATTTTCTGTTAGATGCAAACAAAAAACGATATTTTTTTTGTTTTTTCATCAAAAACAAATGAAAAGGTCATTCTGTTTTGAGCTTTACATGTCGTCTTTCTCTGGTTTGCGTGTAGCCTTTTCTTTCATTAAGGCTGAAAGCCTTCTATTATATAGCGTAGGGCATCGCCCTACGTAAAAGCATACACCTAACATAAGCCCTGAAAGGGCGGGACTACTTGGACGTTTACGTCTTTCATAGTATGATTCTATATAAACTCTTCATTATATTCAACCTGATATTCTTTTAGAAACATTTTCAGTTCATCTTGGAAGGTCATTTTTTTGTGATGCTCTTTTTGTCCCAGAATATATCGAGTTACAGTCTCAACTTTTGATTGACTGACTGAGAAAGCTCCATATCCTTCTTGCCAGGAGAAATCATGATATGAGGGTCCTAAACTTTTTATCCATTTTGACGAACTACGTTTTACTTCTTCTACCATTTTGGATAATGCGATGTTTTTGTTGAGAATACATAAGATATGTATATGATTGGTAAATCCGCCTACTATGATAGGTGGGCAGTCTATGTTTTTCAGAATGCCGGAGATGTATTTGGATATTTCTGATAATTTATCCTCGTTTATACTGTCCTTCCTGTATTTAGTGCTGAAAGTCAGATGAATATAGTTCTTTGATAGGGATTGTGGCATATAGTTAGTTCATGTTCCGCCCTTTCAGGGCTTGTATTTGGGTTTTATAAATACGTAGGGCGATGCCCTACGCTATATAATGGAAGGCTTTCAGCCTTATCAATGTTGATGTCAATCTGTCCTGATAGTTTCTACGCTATATAATGGAAGGCTTTCAGCCTTATCAAGCTGATAT
>NZ_JAPQKZ010000019.1:0-92227 GCF_027257075.1 Bacteroides sp. LFL-34
GATATCAATCCGTCCTGATAGTTTCTACGCTATATAATGGAAGGCTTTCAGCCTTATCAAGCTGATATCAATCCGTCCTGATAGTTTCTACGCTATATAATGGAAGGCTTTCAGCCTTATCAAGCTGATATCAATCCGTCCTGATAGTTTCTACGCTATATAATGGAAGGCTTTCAGCCTTATCAATGTTGATGTCAATCCGTCCTGATAGTTTCTACACTATATAATGGAAGACTTTCAGCTTATCAAGCTGATATCAATCCGTCGTTTCTGATAGTTCCTACACTATATAATGATAGGCTTTCGGTCTTATTTTAAAAGATTCCCGGTAGCGCTTCAGACTTTGGTCCCAGATTCTTGAATTCCCCATTCAGACCAGCTTCCTCCTTCGGATTCAGTTCCAAAGACTTCTTCATGTCCTCTACAGAACCATCCTTATCACCATTCAGCAATTTAGCACGTCCGCGTTCTTTGTAGGCCTCTGCAAAGTTCGGATTCAGTTCGATGGCTTCATCAAACAGTCCGATGGCTTCCGTCAGCTTCTTCTGATTGATATAAAGTTGTCCTAAATAAAGGTAAGCCTGTTCGTTGAACGGGTTTATTTCCGTCACCAGTTTGTAATCCTCTTCCGCTTCTTCGCCCTGACCGTTGGATTCTTTCACTTTTCCACGCAGGAGCATGGCAGTTTCTTCCTCCGGATTTTGAGCAAGTACAGCGTCTATATCCTCCATCATTTCTTTATACTGTTTCAGGTTCAGCAAAGCTTCTGCACGTAGCAGGCGGGCTTCGATGAAATCGTCTTTCAAAGTGATCGCTTTGGTGAGATGGGCAATGGTCATTAGGTCGTCGTTTTGTCCCTTACGGGCTTTTCCTAGCAGATAATGAGCTACGGCATTTCCTTCCTCAATGGCAATTGCTTTATTGGCAGCCTCTTCCATGGCCTGATAATCTTCCTGGATAAAGCATACATTTGCCAGTGTCAGGAAAGTACTCGTGAGATGAGGTTCCATGGCAGCCATTTTTTCCAACAGTTCGCGGGCTTTTGCCGTTTCTCCCATCTGAATGTAGAGTTGGCTAAGATAGCCCATTGTTTCAAACTCTTCCTGAATGGCAAGAGCTTCTGTAAAACATTTTACTGCATAATCCGGACGTCCCATGCGTTGCGCACGTAAACCGTCGTATTTAAAAATCTCGAAATTTTTCTGATCGTTTTTCTGTTTTTCACTTTCCGGAGTTTCCGACTTACCGGAGAAGAAAGATTTAAAAAAGTTCGGCATGACTGTGTTATTTTTGAGTTACCTTGCAAAGGTAGTAACTTATTTTGAAATATGTATCATTCCATCCTGCATCTTCCATTCACCTTCCTCCAATAAATATTGGATGACTTCACTGACTCTCTCTTTCTCCGCTTCTATTTTCTCGGCTATTTCTGCCGGCGTATGCGGTTTTTGGGCAAGTAATTCTGCTATTTTCTTTTTCAGTTCTTCAAGAGACTCCCCGGTCAGCGTATCTGTTGCACGGTGACTAAGGCAAACATCACATTGTCCGCAGTTATGCTCGTTTTTCTCTCCGAAGTAGCGGAGCAGCATCCGGCTTCGGCACACATTCTCCGAAATGACATATTCTTCCATCGCCTTGATGCGAGCTTCATACCGGGCTTTACGCTCTTCGTAGACAGCAGGGGGGATGTGCACAAAACGAAGTTCCTGCCGTTCGCGCGTATATATAATATAAGGAGTCTTTTTGTGCGGAATATAATCCACGATGCGACGTTTGGTAAGCGTGACCAATATGTTATAAATCTGTTCACGGGTCAGTCCGGTACGTACGGACAGGGTGGCTTCGCTGATATAGGCATAATCGGTAAACACTCCGGTGTACGAACGGAGAATCATCTGTATCAGAGCTTCCGCTTCCGTTCCCATTTCCCGCAGTTTGTACAGTTCGTCCCGGCGAATCGTAAAAAGGATGCGTGAGGCGTTGTCCTGTTCGTCCGTATATTCCAGATAACCGGCTTGAGTCAGTATCTTCAGCGCACTGTCTACCGGAACCGGGAAGTATTTGAACTTCCGGCAAAACTCTTCCAGGTTAAATTCACGTACACATTGGAAACCGTCGCCCATTGCCATCTGATAGTAATATTGCAGATGCTCGTACACATTGAGGATATATTCTTTATCGGGAAAAGTATCCACTACACGCCTGTGTAACGTTGTTCTGTCCGTTTTAGTATATAAGATTACGGCATACGCTTTTTCACCGTCTCTTCCTGCACGTCCGGCTTCCTGGAAGTAGGCCTCGAGAGAATCGGGGAGGTCAAGATGTAATACGATACGCACATCGGGCTTATCGATCCCCATGCCAAAGGCATTGGTAGCTACCATCACGCGAACTTCTCCGCTTTGCCAACGTTTTTGACGGAGGTCCTTTACGGCATTATCCAGTCCGGCGTGATAAAAGTCGGCGGTGATATCTTCATTTACCAGTAATTCGGTGATTTCTTTGGTCCGTCGTCTGTTGCGGACATAGATAATGGCGCTGCCCGGTACCTTTCGTAAGATATGCAACAGTTCTTGAGTCTTGTTATCTGTTTGCCGTACCATATACGCCAAGTTTTTCCGCTCGAAACTCATGCGGAAAACATTCTCTTCACGGAAATCCAAGCGGGCTTGAATATCTTTCACCACTTCCGGAGTGGCGGTGGCGGTCAGTGCCAGTACCGGAATTCCCGGTAACAGCGCCCGTATCTCGGCAATTTTCAGGTAAGCGGGGCGGAAGTCATATCCCCATTGTGAGATACAGTGACTTTCGTCAACCGTAATCATAGAGACTTTCATTGACCGCAGTTTGGTGCGGAATATGTCCGTGTCCAGACGTTCCGGAGAAATATAAAGGAATTTGTAATCACCGAAGATGCAGTTTTCAAGTGCAGTGAGAATTTCCTGCCGCGTCATGCCGGAATATACGGCAAGGGCTTTGATACCGCGTTTGCGGAGGTTCTGCACCTGGTCTTTCATCAGGGCGATGAGCGGAGTAATGACAATGCAAATTCCTTCCTGGGCGAGAGCAGGCACTTGAAAGGTGATGGACTTACCGCCTCCGGTAGGCATGAGCCCCAGTGTATCTTTGCCTTCGCCGATACTGGTGATGATCTCCTCCTGCAAGTCGCGGAAGGAGTCATATCCCCAATATTGTTTTAATATCTCCTGATACTTATTCAATCGGCTTTATATCCTCGATTTGAAGTTGAACTTCGCCACGCTTATGCGTGTTTTCTTCAATGGTGTAACAGATGTCGAACGAACGTTTCGTTTTGATATAGCGCACGTGCGAACTCTGTCCGAACGCAATACCGTTCATTACATTATTCGATTTATTATCAACCAGTTCGAGCTTGATATGTTCCTGGTCGCGTCCCACCACTTTGCTTGTTCCATAATCATAGACGTGATGAGTGCAGAAAATGGGTTTCGTGTTGTCGGGACCGAAAGGATTAAACTTTTTCAGGTCGTTGAAGAATTTGGAAGAAATATCCCTGAAGTCGATTTCAGCATCAATTTCGATGACGGCACTGGTTTGTTCCGGCAGGATATGCCGTGAAACGTAGTCTTCGAACCGTTTGGTAAAAGCATCCACATTCTCCACTTTCATTGATAGTCCGGCGGCGTATGTATGTCCTCCGAAGTTTTCCAGCAGGTCGCGGCAATGCTCGATTGCTTTATATACGTCGAAGCCGGAAACAGAACGTGCGGAACCTGTCGCCATGTCATCCGTCCGTGTCAGTACCACGGCAGGGCGGTAATACACTTCCGTCAGACGGGAAGCTACGATACCGATCACTCCTTTGTGCCATTCTTCGTTGTAGAGCACAATAGAGCGGCGGTCGGCTAATCCTTCCAGATTGGCAACGATGTTGTTTGCTTCCTCCGTCATACTTTTGTCGAGGTCTTTCCGGGTTTCGTTGTACTGGTTGATTTGTCCGGCTTTCTCAAGTGCCGCCGAGAAGTCTTTTTCCGTCAGCAGGTCTACTGCTTCTTTCCCATTCTGAATACGTCCCGATGCATTGATGCGCGGTCCGATTTTAAACACAATATCGCTGACAGTAATTTCTTTTTCAGAAAGTCCGCATACATCGATGATGGCCTTCATGCCGATACTCGGGTTACTGTTCAGTTGTTTCAGACCGTGGTAGGCGAGAATACGGTTTTCACCCATAATCGGAACGATGTCCGATGCGATACTCACGGCTACGATGTCGAGCAACGGAATCAGGTGATGGAATTCGATACCGTTACTAATGGCGAACGCCTGCATAAACTTGAAACCGACTCCACAACCGGAAAGGTGGGTGTACGGGTACGTGTTGTCCAGGCGTTTGGCATTTAGAATGGCTACGGCAGGCGGGAGAATATCATCCGGCACGTGATGGTCGCAGATGATAAAGTCAATCCCTTTTTCTTTGGCATACGTGATTTCCTCTACTGCTTTTATTCCGCAATCGAGTACAATAATCAGTCCCACACCGGTTTCAGCGGCGTAGTCCACTCCTTTTTTAGAAATACCATACCCTTCGTTGTATCGGTCGGGTATGTAGTAATCAAGGTTCGAATAGAACTGTTGAATAAACTTGTAGACCAATGCCACAGCAGTAGTACCGTCTACGTCATAATCTCCATAAATTAGAATACGTTCTTTCTTTCCCATCGCCCTGTTCAGACGTTCTACTGCAATATCCATGTCCTTCATCAGGAACGGATCGTGCAGGTCGGGCAACTGCGGGCGGAAAAACTTCTTGGCGTCTGCTGCCTTCGTAATTCTCCGCTGTACCAAAAGTTGTCCAAGAATCGGGCTAATCCCTAATTCCTGGGCCAATGTCTGGCTTGTCTCTGCCTGTTCGGGTGTAATGGGTCGATAATTCCATTTGTGATTCATTTTATATATTGTTTTTTCTTTTTCTGTTCTCAAGGGTTGGAAAGGCACTTCTTCCCAACAAGGGGTAAAAGTACGAAAAAAAGCGGAAGTGTATAGTAGATAAGACGAAAATATTTCAAGGGCAGTGGAAAACCGGAAGTTTGATATGGGGTGTCTTTTAGTTTTTATAGTTGATTTTTGGAAGATAACTTTTTTGGTTTATCTTTGCTCCACCAATAAGAATCTGATAAATGAGAAAGCCGGGTAACGTCACAGACTTCAATATGACATTTGATAATATCTATTCAGAGTATTATCAACGTTGCTTTCTATTCGCCAAATCCTATCTCCATGATGAAATGCTGTCGAAAGATATAGCTTCCGAAGCGATGATTACCTTATGGACTACGATGAAAACGGAAGAAGTGGATAATATCCGTGCTTTCTTGATGACCGTAGTAAAGAACCAATCGTTGAATCATCTGCGAAACGAACACCTGCGGATGGAAGCTCGTGAGAATATCCTGAATGACGAACTCTATGAGCTCGATTTCCGCATCTCTTCTTTGGACGCCTGCAATCCGACGGATATTTTCTCGGAAGAGATTAACAGGATTGTCAACCGGACATTGGATACATTGCCGCTGCAAACCCGGAATGTTTTTAGAATGAGCCGCTATGAGAACAAATCTATAAAAGAAATAGCCGATACGTTGAATATCAGCGTCAAAGGTGTCGATTATCATATAGGTAAGGCGTTGAAAGCCTTACGTGTTAATCTGAAAGATTATCTTTATCTCTTCTTCATTTAATAAAGTACTGCTTTATTCCCAGTCTATTAATAACCTGTTGATTGAAGAATAACTCACTTTTTCATCTTTTCAACTAGTGAACTTCTTTCCTGGTGTGTCTATTATGTACAAGGCGGATAAATGCTTTGTATAATAGAACGTTATATGGACATAAAACTACTTAATAAATATATTGCCGGTGACGTACTTCCCGAAGAAAAGAAGGAAGTGATACGCTGGATGAAAGAGAGCGAAGAACATCGTGAACAACTGATGCAGTTACATCGCATTTATAACGCAACCCTTTGGAACGGAAACGTTGACGGACAGAATACGAAGAATACGGAAAAGAAGAAGCCTGTAATGCGGTATCTCTGGACGTCGATGAAGATAGCCGCGGTAGTTGCCATGCTCGCTTTCATCATCCATAAGGAATATCAGGGCTATCGGTTGGAGCATTCTACCGACATGCAGACTGTGACCGTTCCAGCAGGACAGCGTGCCAATCTGATATTGGCTGACGGGACAACAGTTTGGTTGAACTCCAACTCCACATTGAAATACCCCGCGAACGGCTTCCACTCTAAAAACAGAAAAGTGGCTTTAGAAGGAGAAGGATACTTTGAAGTGGCGCACGACGAGAAACACCCTTTCATTGTTGAAACGCAGAAATATGATATCCGGGTATTGGGAACCACTTTCAATGTGTCCGCCTATCCGAATTCCGATATGTTTGAAACGTCTCTGATAGAAGGAAAAGTAACCGTCTACCAGCCGGATACGCAAAACGAAATAGTGCTGAAACCGTATGAGAAAGTAGAAGCGAGAGACGGTAAACTTTATAAAGAGGCATTCACTTCGGACAACGATTTCCTCTGGCGGATGGGAATCTATTCCTTTAAGAATGAACCTTTGGAAACGGTATTCAAGAAATTGGAGCAATATTATGAAGTGAAGATTATCAACAATAATCAAGAGATAGCTTCCCGTCCGTGTACAGGTAAGTTCCGGCAGAAAGAAGGTATTGAACACGTGATGAAGGTATTGCAGAAGTACGTTAAATTTAACTATATGCAGGATGATGAGAAGAATCAGATTATCATCTATTGATAAAGAAGTATGAATCCTAAAATGAAAAACATGAGAACAAGAGCACCTGTCTGTTTAAAACGAAAATATCGGTAAATGCTGCAACATTTACCGATATGTGAGAAGTCAATAAAAAAGACTCGACTTTCATTCCAAATCTTTATGTATTAACTTAATAACTCTAGGCAAAGATATGAAAAATAATCTTTGGTGTGGACGTATTGTCCATAGAAAAACACACTCTACTCAAATTTTAAGAATTATGAGGTTAACTGTCTTTTTCCTGTTATTCATTATTTCTGAGACGTATGCCCTGGATGGCTATTCTCAGAATCAAAAAGTTACGATGAATAAAGGAACCGCAACATTCGCCGAAATCATCAGGCAGATTGAAAAACAAACAGACTATTTGTTTATCTATAATGAGCATGAGATTGCTTTGGACAAACAAATAGCAGTATCTACTCGGGAAACCACGGTTGCCGAAATTCTTAATAGAGTTTTGCAAGGAACAGGTTTCTCGTATACGATGGAAGGCAACCATATTATTCTGGTGAAAAGTATGGAGAAAATGAAAAACGTAACTCTCGGTCGGAAGATAACAGGAACTGTGAAAGATGATTTGGGAGAGGCTATTGTTGGTTGTAATGTGGCTGTTAAAGGTGAGAAAATAGGAGCCATCACCGATATGGATGGAAGATATACTATCGAGGTTCCGGACAATAGTATATTGGTTTTCTCATTTTTAGGTTATAAGAGCGTTGAATCTCCCGTCAAGAATAATTCGGTTATCAATATAACCATGCAAGAAGACTCCAGATCTTTGGAAGAAGTGGTGGTTGTAGGTTATGGAACACAGAAGAAAGTCAATTTGACAGGTGCCGTGTCTGTGGTAGAGGGGGATCAATTGGCAGGGCGTTCTGCTTCGACTATGTCTCAATTACTGCAAGGAGCAGTTCCTAACATGACTGTCTCTTTTTCTTCCGGTCGTGCAGGAGATGGAGGTTCGTTTAATATCAGAGGTGTGAATTCCATTAGTGGTTCTGCCAAACCGTTGGTCCTTATTGATGGAGTGGAGGGAGATGTGAATCGTGTCAATCCGAATGATGTCGCCTCTGTTTCGGTCTTAAAAGATGCGTCGTCTGCGGCAATTTATGGAGCACGTGCCGCCTATGGAGTTATTCTGGTAACTACAAAAACGGGAGAAAAAGGCAAAGTCACTCTTAATTATAACGGACGATATAGCTTTAGTGATGTAACTACGTCGACAGATTATGAAACCCGTGGATATTATGCGGCCGGTATTAGTGATATGTTTTTCTCTACCTGGCAAGGGACACCATTGCTCACATATACGGAAAAGGATTATCATGAGTTGTGGATCAGGAGAAATGATAAGACGGAACAACCCGAACGGTCCTGGGTAGTAACTGAAAACGGACAGTATAAATACTATGGGAATTTTGATTGGTATAATTATTTATATGACCATAAACGTCCGACGCATGAACATAATGTAAGCATTTCCGGTGGAAGTGAACATTTGAAGTTCAGGCTTTCCGGAGGATATTATAATCAGAAAGGAGTTCTTAAAATACAACCGGACAAGTATGAACGCTATAACTTCAAATCAAGGCTGGAAGCCAAAGTGACTCCATGGTTATCCGTCAGTAATAATACCTCTTATTTCAAATCGAATTACTCCTATCCGGGACTTGGTGGAGTGAATACAATATTTAAGAATGCAAGCTATCGTGCCTTGCCTATATTAGTGCCTGTACATCCTGATGGTACACTGGTGTATGAAACTAATATCATGAACTATACTTTGGCGGGTACCACTGTTGCATTATCTAATAAGAAACATAATAATAAAGATGAGATAGACGAGTTTATGACCACATTTGAAGTAGTTATAAATCCGGTAAAACATGTTGAAATCATAGGGAATTACACATATTCGAAATATGACAAGAAATGTACCAATAGAAGTGTAGACATGCAATACTCCAAGGTACCGGGTGTTACGATTACCATGCCCGAGAGTACAAGCGGAGGGAATAAACTGACTGTGTTGAATACAAAAAATCTGTATTATGCATATAATGCTTACGGAACTTATGGTAACTTGTTTGCCGGCTCTCATAATGTGAAACTGACAGGCGGTATCAACTATGAGACAAAATCTTATGAAGATCTGACTGTGAGCAAAGATGGACTGTTATCTGATGAATTGAATGACTTTAATCTGGCTAAGGGAGAAAATACAGTAGTCACCGGAGGAAAGAATAAATATGCTTTATTTGGTGTCTTTTATAGGGCAAACTATGATTATAAAGGAAGATACCTGTTTGAGGCGAGCGGAAGATACGATGGCAGTTCCCGGTTTAAAAAAGGCCATCGGTACGGCTTCTTCCCATCGTTCTCCGCCGGATGGCGCATTAGCGAAGAGCCTTTTTATGGAGCATTGAAAAATACAGTAGATAACCTAAAGTTACGACTGTCTTATGGAACTTTGGGCAATCAGCAAGTTGGTTATTATGATTATCTGCAGCAAATAGAAACAGGAAAAGTTCTTAATTATTCGTTTGGTGATAAAGAAAAAGCCTCGTATGCCTATGAAACCGCTCCTAATGCTTCCGACTTGACATGGGAAACCGTAGTTACTAAAAATATTGGTCTTGATATCGGTATCTTCAATAATAGATTGAATATTTCGGCAGATGCTTATATAAGGGATACAAAAGACATGCTAATGCCCGGCAAAGCATTACCGTCTGTCTATGGCGCAAAATCTCCTAATATGAATGCTGCTGACTTAAGGACCAAAGGTTGGGAATTGGTCGTTGCCTGGAATGACCGTTTTAATGTGATGGACAAACCTTTTAACTATGGTGTTTCGTTTGGAATCGGGGATAATGTCTCCAAGATTACGAAATATGATAACCCTAATAAAGAAATCAGCTCTCCTTATGTCGGTCAGAGACTGGGAGATATATGGGGGTATATGGTTGATGGCTATTTTGCGACAGATGAAGAGGCAGCTAATTATGGAGTAGACCAGAGTGTCGTAAACTATATCATCAATAATGCCGTTGTCGATAGAGGACTGCATGCTGGAGACATGAAATATCTCGATCTTGATGGCAATAATAAGATCGAACAAACTGTCAGTGCTAATGATATTAAGGACCAACGGATTATAGGTAATTCTCTTCCGCGCTATACGTACAGCATCAGACTTAATGCAGAATGGAATGGCATTGACTTTTCCGTGTTCTTTCAGGGAGTGGGGAAACAAGACTGGTACCCATCCAGTGATGCATTTGCCTTTTGGGGACCGTATAGTTCACCAGCACCAAGTTTCATTCCGAAGGATTTTCTGGCAGACGTATGGAGCGTAGACAATCCTGATGCTTATTTCCCCCGTCCCAGAGGATATATCGCATGGACTGATGGCCGTTCCTTGTCATCGGTTAATAACAGATACTTGCAAAGTCTTGCCTATTGCCGACTGAAAAACCTGACCGTAGGATATACGTTACCTGTTAAATGGTTATCAAAGATACATGTACAGAAAGCCCGTCTCTATTTCAGTGGTGAGAATCTGCTCACATTAGACAGGCTGGATACGGATTATATTGATCCGGAAGCGGCTGCTGCCGGAACAAATTGGAAAACAGGTAAGACTAATGCACTCTCTTATCCGTTCTCAAAGACCTATTCTTTTGGTATTGATATTACATTCTGATAATAACTAATATATCTATATATGAAAACCAAGTTTAGTATCATATTTATGTGGTTGTTTACCATTCTTTTTATATCGTGTGATAAACTGGACCTTTATCCTGAAGACAGTTTGTCTCCAACCACCTATTTCAAGAATGAAAACGAACTTCAACTGTATAGTAATCAGTTTTACTATAATATACTGCCTACTGCAGCAGATATTTATAAAGATAATGCAGATGTATTGATTGTTTCTCCGTTGGATGATGAGGTAACTGGGCAACGGATCATTCCATCGACGGGTGGAGGATGGAATTGGGAGGCATTGAGAAGTCTTAATTTCTTGTTAGAGAATTCTCATAATTGTGAAGATCAAGATGTACGTAATAAGTACGATGCAATCACCCGTTTTTTCAGGGCTTATTTTTACTTTAAGAAAGTACAGCGATTTGGAGATGTCCCCTGGTATGATAAAGTACTGGATTCATCTGATGCTGAACTGTTGTATAAACCCCGGGATTCCAGAGAGTTTGTGATGCAGAAAATCATTGAAGATTTGGATTTTGCTATTACTACTTTATCCAAAGAAAAAGAACTTTACAGAGTCAGTAAATGGGCTGCATTGGCACTGAAGTCAAGAGTTTGTTTGTTTGAAGGCACTTTCCGTAAGTATCATGGGATAGCAGACTACGAAAAATATTTGGATGCGTGCATTACTGCTTCCGATGACTTTATGAAGAATAGTGGATATAGCTTGTATAAAACAGGCAGTACTCCTTATCAGACTCTTTTTTCTTCCTTGAATGCCATTCAGCAGGAAATTGTTTTGGCTAGAGACTATAATGGGACACTGAATATCCGTCACGACGTGCAAGGTTTTGAAAATACAGCTTCGAAAGGCAGACCCGGATTATCGAAAAAGATTGTAAATATGTATTTGAATAAGAACGGTTCTCGTTTTACGGACATGCAAGGATATGCCACTAAGGTATTTTTTGATGAATGTCAGAACAGAGATCCTCGTTTGGCACAGACCATCCGTACTCCCGGATATATACGTCCGGGAGAAACGAAACAGTCGGGTCCTAATTTCTCTTCGGCAATGACTGGGTATCATTTAATTAAATATTCGGGTGCCACCAAATATGATGTAGGTGACACGTCTGAGAATGATTTTCCTATTTTCAGGACGGCGGAGGTTTTTTTGAATTATGTGGAAGCCAAAGCGGAAAGGGGAACGTTGGAACAGAATGATATTGACAGGACGATTAAATTAATAAGGGATAGGGTAGGAATGCCGAACCTGAATATGAGTGACGCTAATACGGACCCCGATCCTTATCTGCTGAATGTCTATCCTAATGTCTCTGAAACGAATAAAGGAGTCATACTGGAAATCCGTCGTGAAAGAGTCATAGAATTGTTAATGGAAGGCTTCCGTTATTATGATTTAATGCGTTGGAAAGCGGGGAGTTGTATGGATGATGAGTTTTTGGGAATGTATTTCCCCGGTCCGGGTAATTATGACCTGAATCATGACGGGACTATTGATGTCTGTCTGTATAAAGGAGCAAAGCCTGGTGGTGTCAATGCGCTTGAATATCTGGAGATTGGAGTTACGGTAGAACTGACAGAAGGAGAATCCGGGAATGTGATTTGCTATAAAGATGTTCCTCGCCAGTGGAATGAAGAACGGGACTATTTATACCCGATTCCAAGGCAGGACCGTATTTTGACAAATGGAGCTCTGACACAGAATCCGGGATGGAATGATAATTTAAACTTTTAATTTGATCGGTCATGAAAGAATATAGAATAATGATATTACTAGTTTCTACGCTTTTTATAATAGCTATCAGCTGCTCCAGCCAACTGGACAATGAAGATTTCAGCGATATGATAGGAAAGGGACAGAATTATACTCCTCCTCCTATCCCGGTTGAAGAACCGACATTGAAGGACAAAGATGGCTGGAAAATAGATTCTATTGACGGAAAGAGTTTTATATGGTACTCCTATAATAAAGGGGCTTTCAATGCCCAACAACAAGTAAATGTGCTTGAAATCGACCTGTCGAGTCCTGATTACGAATTGGAGTTTGTTTCGGCTCCTCAACTCGATTCTTTGTCAAGCGTTGCTCTGAAACATGATGCGGTAGCCGGAATTAATGGTACGTATGAACTTGAAGCCTCTTTCGTAAAAGTCAATGGCTCAATAATTTCACCGATCACTCTTCCCGAAGGGCATTTAAGATATTGGAAACATGAAGGGGCCATAGCTTATGACGGCTATAAGGTTGAAATTGGATATGGAACAAAGGAATCATATTCCTATAATTCAATGCCTAACATATTCTCGGGAGCACCAGTCTTGATAGATGATTATCAACCGGTAGGGGAAACATTTATTGGAGATATAACCGGAATCAACCTGAATTCCTTGGATGGAGAGGATTACCGAAGACATCAGGGAGTACGTCATCCCCGTACCGCTGTGGCTTTGACAGAACAGAATAAGCTTTTGTTGGTAACAGTGGACGGTCGTGCGGATTTGGCGGCAGGAATGACTGCCAAAGAGCTTACCTCCTTTATAAACCAGTATTTTAAACCACAGCATGCCTTGAACGTAGACGGGGGAGGGTCTACAACGATGTATATACGCGACAGTAATCTTTCAGTCACAGATGTAGTCAACTATCCGTGTGATAATAAAAAGTTCGATCATTACGGACAACGCAGTGTCAGGACTTTCATCTTGGTAAAGAAGCATAGCAACGGGCAGTTGTTTGACTCTGGTGACGGTTCGGAGGATAATCCTTATATTATAAAAACGGCGAGACATATGCAGGATATGCATAAGGTCAATTATTCTAAAGGAATGGTTTATTTCAGAATGGAGGCCGATGTGAATATGTCAGGGATTGATTGGCAGGCTTTGAATGTGAGTGAGCCTTATGACAGATTCGTCCATTTTGACGGAAACGGGCATGTTATAAAAGGCTTGAAATCGCAAGGTAACTATGCCAGCTTGTTCGGGGTGTTATGTGGAGTCTGCAAGAATTTGGGAATTGTGGATGCAGATATTGTGGCACAAAATGGAGGCGGAATATTAGCCGGTTATGTAGGGATAAAAATCCCGACTTCGGACGTATTTACCGGAAGTGTAGAAAATTGTTATACGAGCGGAAAGGTATCGGGATTTGATATAATTGGCGGTATTTCTGGTAATATCGGTAAACCGAGCGGCTCTGTGTATTCATCCATTAAGAATTGTTATTCTACTGCTACGGTTACAGCGAAGAATGAAACAGGAAATTCACGTGCCGGGGGGATAGTAGGTATTGTCTGGGCTGGTGGTATATTGGAGAATTGCTATGCGGCAGGTGAAGTTATTTCAATGAATTCCGGAGCAGCAGGTATCGGAGCTTATTTTGATACTGCACCTAAAAGATGCGTTGCTTTGAATAAATTAGTGGAAAATAAGAAAAATGGTGTAAATTTGGGGCGTATTGCCGCCTTCATGGGAGCAGCTAATATGACGGTTGTTGATTG
This sequence comes from Bacteroides sp. LFL-34, assembly GCF_027257075.1. Classification (NCBI taxonomy): domain Bacteria; kingdom Pseudomonadati; phylum Bacteroidota; class Bacteroidia; order Bacteroidales; family Bacteroidaceae; genus Bacteroides; species Bacteroides sp. LFL-34. The sequence goes on from NZ_JAPQKZ010000019.1 coordinate 14,075, forward strand.
TTGGGCAACAGACGATATGAAGATTTTGAATGCCGGAGTACCTAAAACCGAATTTTCCGGTGAATTAGTCGGTGTGAAGCAACCTCACGATGGGGAAACTAAGTCGAAGGAGTTCTTATCGAATATGCAGAACTACCTTGATGCAGGATGGGGAAACTCATGGTATTACAAGGTAAATGCGAAAGGATATCCTATTCTGTTATGGCAATATAATCGGGAAGATTATAATACGGACATTACTGGTCATTAAGACTAATATATATTATACTTAACACATTTATTCGTTAGTTTATGAAGAAAAACTTGTTAATCGTCGTTATCCTGGCTGTATGCTCCATTGAAATGGTAAAAGGGCAGACAGTAGCGGATTCATTGGCAATTGTATCTGCTTGTTGGAAGATAGAAAATTTTCAAAAAGGAATTGTATATAAGTATGCTTCTATCCCTCAATTATATCAAGGTCCCCAATCTATCAGCCTGATAGAAATTGATCCTGTTGCAGGTTTGAAAGTCGGTGTTGCCGTTTCGGATAAAATGAAAGAAACAAGTAAGATTGCTTCTGAATATAACGCCATTGCAGCCATTAATGGCTCCTATTTTGACATGAAACGGGGAAACTCGGTCTGCTTCCTGAAGGCGGATCGCCAGATTATTGATACAACGATGCAGAGTGAGTTTAAACTGCGTGTTACAGGAGCTATTAATGTGCGCAAAGGGAAGATAAAGTTAATCCCTTGGAGCAAACAGATAGAAAAGAATTATAAAGGCAAAGCAGGTACGATACTAGCTTCCGGTCCGTTAATGTTGAAAGACGGACAGGTTTGTGATTGGAACTCGTGTGAACCGAATTTTATCCGGACGAAGCACCCTCGTAGTGCTGTTGCTACTACTAAGGATGGAAAAGTCCTGTTGATAACGGTAGACGGGCGTTTTCCTGAACAAGCAGGAGGAGTGAATATTCCGGAATTGGCACATCTGATCCGGGTTTTAGGAGGTGAGGATGCATTAAATTTGGATGGAGGTGGATCTACTACTCTTTGGTTGTCCGGTGCATCGGATAATGGAGTCGTTAATTATCCTTGTGACAATGGGCGGTTTGACCATGCCGGAGAACGGAAAGTTCCTAATATTCTTTATATAACGCATCAATAACGTTTCCATTATTCTTCATTGTATTTAAGGTCTTTCAGTGCATAGATTAAGACTTTTCAGTGCAGAAACTAGTGACTTTTTATGCAGTCGGGTGGTTGTCCTGTTGTAACGGGACAATGGGCACTTTATAAAAAGACGAATGTCACCTTATAGGGTGACATTTATCATTCTATAAGGTGACTAGCTATCCTCAAAAGGATGAAAATTACTAAAGATACAAAATTAATTAGTGAAAAGCAATAGTAGGGTAAGAAATTTATCTGTATTGCAAACAGGCTTAGAATTCAAATCCGAATCTAGCTCCTACTCCATGTAACTCCCATGTATCATTCCAACTGTTATGATAATAATGCCCTCCATAGCTGCAACTATAATCTGTTGTGGCGTCATAATCTTGGAAGTTATACATCAAAGCTAAATTCAAGGCCTTTTTCCCTTTTAAAGAGAAACGTACTCCTACTCCTATTGAAGCATACGCTCCTTCTATGTCTCCTACAGCATATCCGGCTTTTACGTCGGCGAACGGAGTCACTTTTTTGTTGATGAAGTTAGCTCTGAAGTTAGCATAGATGGGGGCTGCATAAAGAACTGCATCGGTATAGTAGTTGAAAGCAACGCCACCACCTACAAAGAAATAATTGTTGAATTGATAACCATGTGTGGTTGATAATTCAATTTTAGAGGCATTGTAGTCGCTCACATCGCCAATATATGCAAAGTCTACGAAACCCTTATAGCCTTTTAATGTATTTCTTGCGGCTTTGCGGTCGTTGGTATCCTTACGATAATCTCTTGTGTACCGCTCTTCTTTTGTGATTTTAGTCACATCACTCATCTGACAGATGATGAGGCTGCCATCACCTGTTTTGATTTTTAAAGAGACATTGGGCACTTGTTCAATGATTACTCCTTTAATAATGCTGCCATTCTTTAAATACACTACTTCTGTGTAATTCTGTGCTGCGACATACGTACTGATACTTAATAATAAGGTCAGTACTAATAGTAGTTTTCTCATACTTGTATTTTTATTGTTTATAGTTTCTTGAGTGCGCTATAGATAGAGCCTGCCCAATAGTTGCGCAATCCGAAACCACGTGCCTTGCCGTCGGTAATCCATTCTTCAATGATTTCCTTTGTTTCGGTATTGAAGAATACGACTTCATACGTACCTCTATTGTTTGATTTGTCCAGGAACTGTGCGATAAACACCATACCTACTCCGGGTGTTTTCTGGATAGGCAATGCGTTGATGGCTGCTTTGATTTGCTCTTTACTAAGAGTATATTCTCTTTTAGCAGTCATTAGCTCGGTCAGGTCGATGTTTTCGTTCACCTGATTAACGGCATCCAGTGAAATCTCTGTCACTTCTTTTTTCAATTGTTTTCCTACGTTATACTTCTTAGCTTCTGTGATGAACAGTTCATTGATACGTCTGAAAGCATCTTTGAATTGTGCCGGTGATTCATCTGCACCGAAAATTTTTACTTGGGAGTAGTCTACCCCATAGAACTTAATAGACTGAATGTCTTTCAATGCACTCTTGCCTTGTCCGAAACAGAACAGGCTCGTGCTCAAGAATAAGAATAGAATAAGTTTTTTCATATACGTTAATGTTAAAGTGATATAGTTGGTTACTAACTTCCAAAAGTAGAAAATAATTATCGTAAATCAATGAATTTTATCGTTTTTCGACTCATTGGAGGCATTTGTATCTTGGCAATGTACTCTGCCGATTCAAAATTGATGCTTGGCGCCACTCTGACTTTCGAACGGAACAGATCTTTAATCTCTTTGGCAAAGGCTTCGCTACGGTTCTCGCTTCCGATACGAATCAGAATCTCATCCGTTCCCAATTCATTGGTATAAACTTCAATGATATAGTTTTTTACCGAAGGTATATTATCCAGAATGTCGAATAATGCAGGCGGATACAACGTCGTTCCTTTGTATTTAATCATTTGTCCTTTCCGGCCGAGGATGGAGCTTAGGCGGATGGTATTTCTCCCGCAACCACAGGGATCGGTGTGGTGGTAACAAATATCACCTGTTTTGAAACGGAGCAACGGCATACCTTTGACTCCGAGCGTCGTGATCGTCACTTCCCCTGCTTCTCCCTCTTCCACAGGACGATTGTTATCATCCAGAAACTCTACAATGATAAGTTCCGGTTGCAAATGCCCTCCGTGGAATTCATTACACTCGGTAAAGGACGACTGCATTTCGGTGGAGGCATAAGTGGAATACAACTGCAAGGCAGGCCATTTATCGTGTATTTTCTGTCCGAGCGTATTCAACTGGAATTCCTGATTGCGCAATGCTTCTCCGATACAGATGCACTTCTGCATGGAACAGGTATTATGGTTGATATGATTCTTTTCGGCAAACTCTATCAGTTTGATAAGGAAAGAGGGGACTACCATTCCACAAGTCGGATGTATCCGTCGAATTGTGTCCCATTGCAGTTCCGGGATGCCGTTGCCTACACGGATCACTCCCATACCCAGTTCGCGGGCTCCCATATAATATGCCAAGCCTGCCATGAAACGGCGGTCGATGGTAGTCATCAATTGAAGAATATCTTGCTTGGTGCATCCGGTGGTGGTGAAAGATAAGTATTCGTTGTAAGAAAGACGGTCCAGGTCTTCAGAGGTGAGAACGAAAGTGACCGGATCTCCCAATGTGCCCGAAGTCGTCACATAGTCGATAATTTCCTCTTTGTCTACGCAGATGAAATCATCGTTATGGAGTTGCAGGTCCGTCTTGGTAGTGACGGGGATCTGTTGCAAGTCTTCAATCGTCTTTATTTGATTGATATCAATGTGATGTTCGGCAAACATCTGTTGATAGAACTTGGAATGTGCTTGCAGGTAGGCTAACACTTTGGCTAACTGTTCTTCCTGATAGCTTTTGATATCTTCCGGTGAGCGGAACTGAATTTCAGGATTCTTTTCCATCTTTGGATTGTTTTTGAATTTTCTGTTGGATACGTTCTTTCTCTTGCAACTTGGGAATGGATTTCTTCAATGCCTGTTGCCAGTATGCAATGGCCTGTTTAGATTGCTGCATGGCCTCGTAGTAATCTCCTATTACTTCATATACATAGTATAGGGAAGGATTGGAGGCTTGGTATGTTTTTAAAACAGATTCCTCTATCTGTTCCTTTTTTCTGATTTTCTTCAATAAAAGCGGAGTCAGTTTCTTATACGTGAGAAGATGCTGGAACTCCGGTGTGTCGATGAATTTATCTTCCGGAATGGTCAGGTCGGAACTGTATATTTCGTGTTGCCAATCAATCGTGTCTTTGAATATCTTATTCAGGTCATAGGCTACGTATTTCCCACATTGCCAGGGAGAGGTCGATACCCACATCAGCCGTTTCTCCGGTTGGAAGATGACGGAATGATGGGCAATAAACTGATTGATGGCCATTTCGTTGGCCAGTCCCAGGTCTGTGTTTTGCAGGCCTTTGTGGTCACGCAGGATAGAGGCGGCTTTGGAGACATCGATCGGAAGATCCTCATTAATGAGTTCCGTTAATCGTGCAAAACGGTATGGGCTGTCGGAAGTGCGGATATTTTCCATGTTTCGTTCGTCCTTGCTGAATTCTTCCGATTGGTAATGGTTGGTGCAGATGAGCCGATTGGCTTCTTTTCCGGTGAAAAGCACAGTTTTCTCCGGAGATTTCTCGATAATCGCGGCTTTGCCATCTTTGGCAGAACCTATCAATATGGATTCGGAGACGAATGTTTCCCGTTTTTTGGCGATGGCAAAGGCTTCATCAATAGTGGCTGCATATTGCAGAATCTCTCTGGTCAGGATGGAAATGGGGGTGGCGGAACCTGTGGGGACAGCAGATTTGGCAGCATTAATTGTCACGGTAAGACCTGTCTCGTTCATGCCGGATAACACTCCTATCATACCGGGCCATCCGACGGAAGCAAACCTGTATCCTTGCTCCGGTACATAAAAAGCCACCTGCTTGTTCTCTGCGAAGGCATCTCCTACATAGAAATCGAAGTTACGTCCGATCAGCAGGGATGAATCTGCACTTTGTGTTCCCCAAGTGGCGAACGAACTGCATCCCACTAACATATAATCTTGCATGGCATGTCCCAGGTCGTGTGCCGAATGGTAATTCAACTGGCGTTCGTAAGGAGTGCCGATGAAGTCGTATTCATGCGTACATGATAGCGAGATTCCGTAGATCTCGTCGCGGTATTCTTCGAGGACGTTCTCACCCAGATTACGGTTGAATAATACAATGAAGAACCGGAGGAATTTCAGATAACTGTCTGAAGGAACAATCTCACGAATCTGATCCACGAACACTTTCTCTTGATGGTGGAGCAGGTCGGAAGACAGTTGCCCGATAGCTTCTCCTCTCTGGAAAGCATCCCCTTTCACAAACAATTCCCATAAGCCGCTGTCGCTGTGCCGGAGAAAGTTATCTCCATAATGCCGGAGGTGGAGACTGTCTATATCAATCACTTTGTCTGTGGTCATGCTTTGCTCATGTTTGGGCGTTTGCATATCCGCAGAAAAGTAGAGATAGCTGATTCCGGCTATCAATAGAACGATGAGCGACAGGAAAAGGAAGCCCGTGTATTGGAGTGTCTTTTTGACTATTCTATGCATTTCCTACTTTTTTAGCCAGATATTCTTGTCCTACAAACTCCGCACAAGTCAGCATGGCAGTTAGTGTTACCCCTAATGCACCATGCACATTCAGGTTTTGCCCGGTGAGAAAGAGATTTCCCAAGCGGCTTCTTGTAGATACGAAACCAATTTGCGGACATTTATAATCTTTGATAATCCCATACGCGGAACCATCCACTGTTCCTGTATAGTCCCGATAGCTTAATGGAGTAGTGGTATACATCTCTTCTATGTTTTCTGAAAGGTCAATGCCATGTCCTCGGATGAAGCGGAGAATCTGTTCTGCTTTCTCCTTTTTGAAGGATTGGTAGTCTTCTCCCCGATGTTCGGGAGTCGTGTCCTTCCAGGCAGACAGTTCATCTATATACATAGGTGTCAGGATGGAAATGACACTGGCATATTGACTGTCCTCGGAAGACGCTTGCATGGAAATCATACAGTTGGTGGTCCGTCCCGGATAGAGCAGTTTGTCATACCACACTTTATTGTTCGCATGCAGATACAGGTTGCGGTTCTGATAAGGAGTGCTTTTTTTCTTCATTACCAGGTAGAGCGTAAAAATGCCGTAGGTATTTTCCAACGAACGGATGCGGGAAATATAGGCATTCTTGATGCTACGGTTTTTATCCAGTATCTCCAATGTCCGTTGGGGATGCATATTGGAGATGACGAAGTCGCTTTCCAGTCGCTCTTCTCCATTGATGATAACCCCTTGTACCTTTTCGTTTTCAACGATGATGCGGGTGGCTTCACTGTTATTGAGCACGGTCCCTCCGTTTGCCCGGATTACATTGATTAGCTCCAGACTGACTTGCATACTTCCGTCTACAAAACGGTAGGCGCCTTCAATATAGGAGTGATTAATCATGGCATGCTGGTAGAAAGTGGAGACATCTTTCAAACCTCCGTAGAGTAAAGCTGAACCTGCCAGTACATTTCGTAAGGCGGGGTCCGGAGTGATATCCGCAATCAGATGGGCGGCAGAGGTACAAAAGTATTTCATACCCTCCAAAGCGAGTGTGCCTTGTTTCAGGTGGTCTACGCTAATCAGGTTTCCGACAGCCTGAAGCTGTTCGGCATAGCATTTCAAGTTTTCTTTCTCATGCGGGAAGGAACGGCAGATGGTTTCAATAAACTGCGGGTATCCCATTGCATAATCGTATGTTTTTCCTTTATAGTAGATCGTATCAAAAGCAGCATCGTCCAAGCGTTTTATTTTCAGCTTGTCCATGATACCGAAATAGCGGAAATACTGGTTCATCACTTGACCCTCATCCAGGCTTCCTACATAATGAATACCCGTATCCAACAGATGCCCTTTTCGTTGGTAAGTCTGGAAGCATCCGCCGAATTGCGCATTTTTTTCTACTACGCATACGTTGAATCCCTCTTTGCTAAGAATCGCTCCGCATTCCAGTCCGCCAAGGCCGCTGCCGATAATGATGATGTCATATTTGCTCATACTAGTTCGGTTTTCTAAATATGTAAATGGTGTTTGATGTATATTTGTCATTAGGAATGATTTCGACAGCCATTCCACAGGCGACTGCTATTTCCCGTAATTGGGTTTCAGTGGTGAAATACAGTTCTCCGGTTGTCCGGTTGAAGTTGAAGATACGGGTGGATAGTAATTCCGTGAACCGGGTTAACCGGTGCTTGGAAGCGTTGGCTGAATTTCCGTCGCGTATGATAATCATTCCTTGTGAACGCAAGCGACCGGCACATTTCAACAATAGGGTTTGTTGATGTTCGTAGCTCATATAGTGAAGCATGTCGTTCAGGATAAAGACATCACTTTCCGGCAGGGGATATTCCAATGCATTGCCATGCTTGAACTGGAGATGCTCGTTGCGTAACCATCCGTGCTGCGCCAGCGCTATCTTGTCTTCATCGTAATCAATACCCAGGATTTCCCGGTCCTCGGAAAGCAGAGACAGCATATAGCATAACGGGCCGAAGCCGCAACCGATGTCTGTGATTTGCCCTTGGACGGGAATCAACCGGTTGAATAGCCGGTAATTCTTTTCCATCTTTACTTTAATACGGATATACCATTCTACGACGGGACCTTTATAGATATAGTTCTGGATAAGAGCTTCGTAGAACGCCGGATTGTCCGTCGTGTTCTGTTCACGGCAGATACGGGCATAAACCTCTTTCATGTAAGCGGATATGCGTTTGGTACGCTCCTGATAAGTACTTCCGAAAGACAGATCGTCTAGTGGTATACGGGGAAGTATTTCTGTATAGATGATTCCTTTCCGGATATTGAAAGGCTGTGCTTTGGCAATGATTTTGTTATTACCGTAAAGCAGGATCGGCAGAATATCCAGTTTCAATGCTTCTGCCAGATAGAATGCTCCTTTGTGGAAACGTTTCATCTTTCCGTTATAGGTACGTGTGCCTTCCGGGAAAATGGCGATGGAGTAGCCCTCCTTCACTTTTTTCCGCATCCGTTCCATATATTGCTCGTATCCTTCGCCTATATAATAGAAGTCGACATAACGAATGATGGCTCCGAAGAAAGGAGAGTGCCATACCCAATGGTTGGTTACCATCAGGATTTTAGATGAAAGAGACAGCAATACCAGAATGTCGATGAACGACTGGTGGTTGGCAATGATAATTGCCGGATGCCGGAAGCGTTCGTTGGCTTTGTTGATATGTTCTTTTTTGACGGCGGTGGCCAGTAGCAAAATTCCTTTGCAGGTGATTTGTATCAGGCGGCACACCAAACGCTGCTTGCTGCTTTTGCGCACAGGCACCGGATAAAGCAGGATAATCAATATACGGAGGACGATGCAGCCGATAAAGAAAAGCAGGAAGAGCAACACGGTACGTATCAATCCGATAAGCGTATAAGGCGGTAATCCTTTGGAAGCGGGGCCTGCGATGAAGAACCGGAAAATGAGTGGCTGAATGGTATAAGCCACCAGTACCACTGCTATCATACCCAGAATGGAAATCAGGGAAATGGATTGCAAAGCCGGGTGTTTGGCAAACACAAGTGCTCCCATACCGACCACTGTGGTGAAGGCGGAGAAGAAGATGGCTGTTTTATGGGAATTCAACACCTTCTGACCTGTACGGTATTTGTTTTGTAGCCCGTCCATAATGAAGATACTGAAGTCATCTCCAATGCCAAAGATAAAGGTGGACAGGATGATGTTGATAATATTGAACTCAATCCCCAGAATTCCCATCAATCCCAAGATGATTACCCAGCTGATTAGCATTGGGAGAAAGCTCATCAGGGTAAGTTCGATACGTCCGTAGGAGAACCATAGTGCAAAGAATATGAGGAAAGAAGAGATGTACAGAATCAGGTAAAAGTCGTCATTGATGGCCGATACCCATTTGTTGGCAAAATAGGAACGGTCGAAGATGACTACATTCGGGTCTTTATTAAAGTTCTGGTACACAGCTTCCTTATTCGGTTCGCTGATCCGTATCTGGCTGATAAGCATGGTGATGGAATCGGCAGAGGTTTGCCATTCATTCAATAGCTTGCCGGATAAATCGTCTTCTTGCGCGGTGTAATGATATTCACCGAAAGGCTGGTTCATCCATTGATAAAAAGGTTCGAAGCTTCCCGGGCGGAAACGATATTCGGCGGCAACTGTTTCCAACTGTTCACGGACTTGTTGCTGTTTTTCATCCGTCCAGTAATCTTTCCATTTCTTCAGGCGTTTTTGCTGCTCTTGCGGAGAGATCAGAAACTGTGAGGCGGAGGCATACTCTTTGATGAGTCCCTGCTCTTTCAGTGCCGATAACTTCTGATTGGTCGTTGCATAAATTTCGGTAGCCTGATTCATGTCTTTGCCCACACTGACAAAAAGCACGGTCTTTTCGTCGTTGTCGAAGAGTTGCAGTAATTTTTCTTCCGATTGTTGGAGATGGCGGGGCTCATAGTTGAGACTCATCATATCGTTGTTGAAGCCTACCTTTTGCGAAGTAAACAAACAGATCACTGTAATGAGGAGGATGCCGCCTACCAGCCATTTATTCTTTTCGTAAGAATAAGCATTTATTTTCTCGATGATGCGTAGTATGCGTCCCTGTTTGACGTCTGCCTGTCCTTTCAGAAAATGAGGCAGGTAAATGAGACAGAAGAGGGTGGTGCCCACCAATGCCAGAGAGGCAAACAATCCGAAGTCGCGTAACAGATCGGAACTGGTGAATATCAATCCCAGAAATGCGCCGATAGTGGTGAAACTACCTACCGTAAGCGGATAGGCTATCTCTTTAATAAGTTGTTGAACGGTGGAAACATGGTTCTGGTGTGCCAGCATGTGAATGGAATAGCTTAGTGCAATACCCATCACTGCCGAACCAGCTCCCACTGCAATGGCGGAGATACTTCCTTTGATAAAGAAAATGAGAAACAGGGCAAATAATCCTCCGAACAGTACTGGAGTAATAATCAACGGTATCGATCTCTTTCGTTTAAAAACGAGTGAGATGAATACAATGATGATAAGCAGTGCCAGAGAGGAGGTCAGGATGGTATCTTTCTTAATCTGACGGGCGTTGTAGACTCCCACGGAGGGACCGCCGAAGTATTCAGCTCGAATGGTAGGAGATTCTCCCTGTACGTGCTTGAGCTCTTCTTCGAGTATCTTTATCAGTTCGTCGTTCTTTCCGGTGCTGCCTGTACTGAATACCGGGGTAATGAACATAAGTAAGGTGGAACCGTCTTTGGAGAAGATATGTTCGTCATAAATCTCGTAGTTGGCTTCCAACTGGAAATCTTGCAAATGTTTCAGGGTTTCGCTTCCCAGTCCGAGCGGGTCCCGGAGAATATAGCTTCTTAATGCAATTCCGGCAGGAGAGAGGAGATTGGTATAATTCTTTTGCATGACAGCCTGTATCCCTTTATCCGTCAGTAAGGAATCGAAGCGTTGATAGTCCGTATCTGTCAGGAAAAGCGGAAGATGTTCATAAACGAAGTCTGTGGCTCCTTGGATGAGGCTTTGGTCTACCTGTGCGAGAATTCCTTTAATCAGTTTTCCTCCGGCTTTTTCAGTCAGGGTTTGTTGCAGTTGTCCGGCTGCTTCTATCAGGGAGTCGGGTTCTACGCGGTGGCAGGTATCTGCCGAGGATAACATAATGATAATCTTATCCTTAATCTTGAGATTGTCGAATACTTTGATTGTGTTCTGGGAATCTTTAGTGTCGGGGAAAAATTGTGTGATGTTCTCTTCGAACCTTACTTGCAGGGCAAAGAATCCCATTAACAGGACACAACTGATGAGTGACAAATAGAACAGAATCTTGTGCCTCTCGAAATAATCATATAGTCCGATAAAAAACTGGGTCATATCTTTTTTTTCCTACACGCCGTGAGCAGAATGAACGCGATGGTTCCTGCCAGTATGCTGCAACCGACTGCAAAGATAACACTTCCTATTAAATATTGCTCTATGACTGATTTTACATTTTCAAAAGAAAGTTCGTTTAAATGCAGATTGACAGGATCTCCCAGCACTTTGCAACCGGTTACGTAACTGCCGTACAGCAAAAATGGAATCATCGGAGGGATACTGATATTGGCTGCTACAATAGCTATGACTTTATTCAGTCTGAACAAATGTGCCAGAAATAACGTGATTAGCATTTGATATCCCCATACCGGAACGATCCCCATGAATACGCCGAGTGTGATGGCAGCCGTGATCCGCAGATTAGATTCGGGGGAGTGGGTGACATGATCCGAGAAAAACTGCTTGCAGTTCTTCCAGGTCAGTTTACGGAAGAAGTTTCGGGGGATGATCCAAAGGAAAGTGACGAGCACCAGTACTGTGTTCAGGATACTGATACGGGTGAAATCGCGGAACGGTCGGAAATGAGAAACTCGCTCTTCCTGTGGCGGATAATAAACATGTACCGGAATGTTTTTAACGGTAATGCCTCCCCAGGCAGCAAAGACAAGTGCTTCCAACTCAAATTCGTATTTGGCGGTGTAATACCACTTGTCCACATTCATTCGTTGGATGGGGTACAGGCGGTAGCCGGATTGAGTATCTTGCAGTTTGATACCTGTTTCGAGGGTAAACCAGAAGTTGGAAAACTTATTGGCAAATGTATTCTTTCCCGGCATGTTGTCCGAGGCGAGGTTACGGGCACCTACCAATAATGTGTCCGGTTCCTTTTCTATGGATTCGATCAATGCAGGGATATCCGAAGCGAAATGCTGTCCGTCAGAATCAATGGTGATAGCATACCGGAATCCTTGCTTTTTGGCAAAGGATAGTCCATGTCTCAAAGCTACTCCTTTTCCTTGATTGACAGGGTGGGTGATGGTATGTAAGTTAGATTCCCGGCTAAGTATTTCGGCTGTTTCATCTGTAGAACCGTCGTTGACAACAAGGATATCGGGGGCGTAGAAACGTACACTTTCTATGACGTCCGCCAGTGTCTTTCCATTGTTGTAACTTGGGATGATAACGATGATCCCTAATTGTTTCAACTTCTCGTGCCAATAGGCTGTACTTATTTGTTCCTTCATACTGTCGGGGTAAGTGCAGCTTTTAGTTTGATGAAACATTCGTTCTTTACGGTATTTTCCTCTACAGTGCTCTCTTTCACAGTACTCTTTTTTACAGCTTCCTTCTTTATAGTCCCTTCCGCTTGCAACTGAAGTGTACCTTCTTCTGTCTCTTTAAAAGTCAGTGCCACCGAAATGTGCGGTGTTTCTATAGGATTGATAGCCGAAAGAAACTTGCAGGAAGACACTTGTGTTACTTGCAATTTTTGCTGGCGAATGTCTTCTACACATTCCTTGATAAGTTGTAACAGGCAAACTCCCGGAACTACCGGATGTCCGGGGAAATGTCCCTGATAAACAGGATGCCCGGGATTCAACTTTACCTGGATAGTCCAGATCGTTGAGTCCGATGATTCGGAGGAAAGGATGGTATAGAAGTTATCAAGTAGCATATATTAAATCTCTTTAGATAGTTTGTCCAGACGGATCGTTAACCGAATCCACGGATGTTTGATTTTTATTTGTGCGGGATCGCCCGGAGTATTGCCAATGATGTAGACCACTGACTTTCCAAAGCCTTTTCCACTGGTTCTTTTTTCAGTAGCACTGTCTTTAGTCGTTTTCACACGAATATCTTTCCCACTTAAGAACAGACGTCTGAAATCCATCTCCAGAAGTTTCAGCACCTTTTCCTTTTTCATGGGTTCAATGCAACTGTTGACAGTAAACTGATCGTTGCGTAGAGAAAAATCGAAAAGGCTTAGTCCGAAGTAAGTAGACGCTACGATCCGGATTTCGTTATCAGGCATACGGCGTACTATTAGCATACCGCTCATGTGATGTTTCATGAAATCCAGTTGGATATTGTATTTTTGCGAGCTTTCTCCTTGTGTTAGTTCGATAGCGGGGAGCACAGTACTTCCTTCCCCGCTCATCCGTGGAGAGCAGGAAGTCTGGATCTGTATCCATAAGAACAGCAGAACCATCAGACTAACGAATCGCAAACTTCGTCTCATTCTTCAGGGAGTTGAACTTTTTATTATAGAATTCGTATTCTGTATAGTTTGTGGCTGTTTCGGACAGACGGAGTTTGTGTACCGACATATCTTTCTTGTCCAGATAGATTTCTATACCGGCAATATAGGCTTGTACCGCTTTGTTGGTCGGTTTTATTTTAACCAGATAGTATCGTGCGTCTTCAAAATACTCCAGCAGGTAGTTGGACGACATTTTAGACAGGTCGCCTATCATACACGCGGTCAGCATATCCTGCATCTGTGCCATCATTTTGTTCGAACTAAGATTCATGATACTTTTCTTGCCATCCGAAACGATTTTGAGCTTACTGCCGTTTATCACGATGAGATAATCCATCGGGCGGAAATATTCCATGCAGATTTTATGGGTCTTCTGGTAGTAGAACTTCCCTTTGGAAGTAACCTTCTCATCGAATACATCGAGATATTTCACTTGGGTGAAATCGCTTTCGATGGACTCTACGGTTTGCGCCTCCTTTGCCAGGCGGCTTTCAAACTCTGTCTTTTGCGCCATCTTTTTCATGCTCTGGGCATGGATAGAGGCTATTGACAAGAAGAAAAGCGATAAATATATTAATAAAGTTCTCATACCTTTTTTTATTTTATGCCAATAGTTTGTCCGGACGGACAACGGTATATCCTTGTTCTTTCAGCAAATCCAAGATTTGTTTCACTAGCTGGTCGCTGTCAGGCATCCGGTCGTGCAACAGAATAATGGCTCCCGGTTCAAGATGTTTCCGAATCCTGGCAAGGACTTTATCCGGTGCTTGTTGTGTATCCAGTGTACGGATGCTCCATCCTATAGGGGTATATCCTAACTGTCGAACGGCTTTCGCAATCGTTGGATTAGTGACACCGAACGGCGGACGAAACAAACTAACCGGCTGCGAAGTTACTCGTTCTAGTTCACACTGACAAGTTTGCAAGTCTTTTTTCATCTTGGAGAGCCCGTATAGCGGGAATAAACCGGAATGGGTATGCGAATGATTTCCAATCAGATGACCTTCTGCCACCATTTTTTGCAAGATTGCTTCATTCCCTTTTACCTTATGACCGATACAGAAGAAACAGGCGGTTACCTGATATTCTTTTAGTACCTGCAGAACTTTGGGAGTCTGTAGGGAGTCGGGGCCGTCATCAAAAGTCAGGGCGACAATCTTTTCCGCAGTATGCTTTTTGCAAAATGACCGGAGGTAAATTCCCGATTGAATGCTATAAGAGGCATAAACGAGAAAAGACAGGAGCAAGAGCAAGCAAAGAAGGAGGCAAACGATTATCATACGCTTTTCCGGATTAGAATCAATGAATGATTGATGGAGTGGTGATGATTATAAATCAATATATGGGTCGAGGTAGTGCAGTTGGCCGATTCGTTCACTGCTTTCCATACCGCATACGATGTTGCGGTAGGATATTCACCACATTCATTCTTAAAACTAAGATGAACACTTTCCGGGAAAAGGTTTGTTTCAAGCTCTTCATAAATAGAGTTGCCATTGTCAACAGTTTGCTCGTGAGAGTCATCTTGATTGTGTGGCTTCTTGTTTTTCCCGGTAACCAACCACTGAATATCCTGACATTCTAAACCATTTCGTTGCAAAAAACGGATGATTCGGGAGCTGATTTCTTCTGTAGTCTGTTTCCCTATGAAAGTTTCGATTCCCTGTATTTCAGCCAACGGATGCTCTCCGGCTTCCCGACTTAACAGGAAGAATTGAGCACCTTCTCCTGCTGCTATCCCTTTCAGCACTCCCAGCCGTTGCTGAATCGTGTAACTGGTTTCTGTCATTTCATCGATGGCTCCCACAAGTATATTCTCGCTTCCTTCTCCTATTTTCATCATAGCGTCCAATAAAGCACTTTCAAAACTAAGACCACGGTGGACATAAGTCATGTTGTAGGCATGTATTTGATGAATCAGAGCTATTTGTGCACCGATTGTATTGAATGTCGACTGGATAAAAGGAGTAGGATTCAGCATCCGCTCTTCATTATCCAATAGGTTGTTCAGGAATTTTTCCGTATCTGTCAAGCAGCCCAATCCTGTTGCTGTGATGATTCCTTGTATCTTTTCAGGAGATAGTTCACCCATACATTCCAATCCGCAAGCCACCCCCATTTTTACGATACGGCTCATGCGTCTGCGCAAGGTCGCATTGGTGATAATATCCTTATAATCGGGTTCGCAAGCCTGAAGATAAGGGCGATTATTTCCTGGTGAATGATCCTTTGGCGGATGAATGGAAGCGATGCGTTGAATATAAACTGGCTGCATAGGCTTAAATACTTAAAGGTGCGTTTATGCTGGAAAATTCGTTGCGGAAAAGAGGAGCGATGAATCGTTTCCTCCGAAACCGAAAGAGTTGGATAACACATGTCGGATGGGGATTCCTTCTTGAAAAGAGGTTTCCGGTATCAGTCCTGTTTCCGGCATCGCATCCGTAAAGTTCAGGTTGGGATAAATCAGCCCTTTATCTATTGAAAGAACGGAGTAAACAGCTTCAATTCCTTCGGAAGCTCCTAAGGTATGTCCGATAAAAGCTTTTACCGAACTAAATGGCGGAACGTGTTCTCCAAAGATTCTTCGGAGCGCCATGCCTTCTGACGCATCATTGCCGGGAGTACCTGTTCCATGTACATTGATATAATCGATTTTTTCAAGGGAAATACCACTGGAAGCGATAGCTTCACTCATTGACAGAAAGGCACCGTCCCCTTCAGGAGAACTTCCTGTTTGATGATAAGCCTCATTCGTATTGGCGTAACCGCTAAGTTCGCAATAAGGAGTTCTTTGGAGTGAACTTTCCGATTGAAGCACTAAGTAACCGGCACCTTCTCCCAGATTTAATCCGGTACGTGAGCGGTCAAAGGGACGGCAATGTGTTTTGTCCAAAATCATCAGGGAGTTGAATCCATTGAGCGTAAACCGGCAAAGTGCATCCGTACCTCCCACGATAGCAGCATCCAGTAGCCCGTGTTTAATCATTCTTGCTCCCAGCATGATGGCATTGGCTGCTGACGAGCAGGCTGTACTGATGGTGGTTATAAAATCATTGATACCCAAATACGAAGCAATCAATTCTGTACTGGCTCCGCAGTCGTGTGAAATTACTTCCCGTAACCGTCCCTGTCCCGGGTTTTTCTTGAAAGATTCATAGAAGTGCTCGCTCAAATCCATGCCGCCAACGGAAGTGGCGGAAATAAAACCGATACGTAATGGTGGTGTGAGTCCCGCATCTTTCATTGCTTCTTTGGCTGCTATCATTCCCAACAAGGCCGTACGTGATACAGTGCGTTGCGGAGGTAAAGAGATCAGTTGCTTTAGTTCCTCATTGCTACGTTTCACTTCGGATACGGGCACATCGAGAGCAGTCGGAAAAAGAGTTACTTTTCCGATGCCATGCTTTCTTTGTCTCAACGCTTCTATATTTTCGGAAACTCCGATACCGATGCCCGAAACAACTCCCAATCCGGTGACGTATATCTTCATCGGTTAAGCTTTGCGATTAGCAATGATGTAGTCTGCCAGTGTACGTACCGAGTAGAAGATTTGTTTTCCTTCACTGGGGTTCTCTATCTTTATACCGTATTCGCGTTCCAGAATCAGGATGATTTCGAGTGCGTCAATGGAGTCAAGGCCAAGACCTTCGTCGCCAAACAGAGGGGCTTCATTGTCAATATCTTCCGGAGTGATTTCTTCAAGGTTCAACTCTTCGATTAGTTTCCCTTTCACTTCGTCCATCAGTTCTCTTTTGGTTTGATCTAAATTATCCATAAATCGTTGATATATTATTAAGTTGTTTAAATTCTGCTTGATAATGTCCGTCCAGTAGTTCGCACCAGCCTATGATACAGGTGCGTAACTTACCTTTTGCCATCACAATCCTTGCATAATCCTCTAATGAGGCAGCATCGGATTGCCGACGGACAAAGAATGTATTCTCTCCCTGAATCTTGTGCCGGATACAGATTTCTCCCAATACTACATTGGGGAGAGTGTAGACAAACACGGCAGGACTGGCTGCTTTGTCCCCTTCTTTACTGATGATTGCCTGATGTTTGCAGTCCGTATCCAGAGAGGAAGAAGCATTGGCAAGAATGATTCCAATCTCTTCCGGACGGTGGTGTGTATTTTTCAGTAAATATTCGGCAGCTACATATCCCAGCTTACAGAGGTTGTCCATCTTATAGAACTTCATATTGTTTTCTCCCAGATGCTTGTATGCTTCCCGGATGAACGGTGCAAAGTCAGTTTCCGAAGAGCTGAATACAGTTGTTCCTTTACTTTCTACTGCTCCTGGCCTGATTGTGACCATGTTGCCCGATTCCACCACTGCTTTGCAAACTGACGGAGCACTCGCTTTGTCGGTTGCCTGCAAGTTTACTTTCTGTTTCAGGTGAGCATCGGGGAGGGATAATACCAGTGCGGCATTACAGCCTCCGAAACCGGAAGCGGTTTTGATGCAGCATTTCATCGGCATCGGCTGATGAGTGGTATAGACAGTGATAGGCATGGGAACACCGAGTGTTTCATACCCTAAAGTTCCGTAGTATCTTCCTTCTTTTAGTTGCTCTATGCAAAGTATGGTTTCGATAATGCCCGAAGCTCCTAATGTATGACCGAAATAGGGCTTGAGGCTATTCACCGGAACTGCAGCTAATCCCGCCAGATGTATGGCTTTGGATTCCATTTCATCATTGTAAACCGTAGCTGTTCCGTGTGCATTGATAAAGCTAATGTCTTCGGGGAGTGCTCCGGCTTCTTCCATTGCCTGATTAATGGCTAGAGCTAAACCGTCCCCTGTTCGGGAAGGACCGGATATATGGTTGGCGTCATTGCTGATTGCTCCTCCGGAGAGAATAATATGATTCGCGTTTCCTTGAGTTTCTAAAAGAACAGCTCCACAGGCTTCGCCCAGACTTAATCCATCCCGTTGTATATCGTATGGTCGGCAAAGGTGTGCGCTGACAGATCGAAACGATAGAAAGCCGCTGGTAATGAAATGAGAAAGAATATCCCCACCTGCCACAATCACTCGTTTGTAACGTCCTGATTCTATCCATCTCTTAGCGACGATTAGTGCCGAGACTCCTGATATACAGGCATTGGAGATGACCTCTACCTGATTTGTCGCTCCAAAGAAATCTCCGATTCGTTCCGCCATTTTCCAAAGAAAAACCGGACTGTCAGCAGGTAATTCACTCAATAAATCTATATTTCCTTTAGTGGTAGATAATAACAAGGTACAATCCGGCTCCCGCAAGTCGGCTCCCGATTGAGAAATAACCTCTTGGATAGCCAGTATGAATAATTGCTCCATTCGGGTATAATCCGTAATCTGCATCAGCTTCGCCCGTTTTTCCAATTCCACAGAATCAATCATTCCCGCCAATAGGGGATGATCGGAAATTAGGCCGGCTTCTTGCATACGGATTCCGCTTCGGTAGTTATGGATGGCCTCCAGGTTTTCCGGGATGCCGAAACCTAACGAACTAATCAGCGTATGGGCTGTGATGTATATATTTAAAGGATATTCCATTTCTTTTTCCATTCCAGATAAAACGGAGGATTCATAAGCTCCAATTCTTTATTCAGGTTCAGGAACACTTGTATGGTGCTTCCGGTGGCTACTATACTCTGGTCGGTAGCCCGGTAGATAATGTATTCAAATTTTATCTTGGCTGCTTCACAGGCAATATAGCGCGTTTCGACAATCGCTTCTTCACCAAAAGATAGTGATTGTTTGAACTGACAGGTTAAATCCACGATAGGAACCATGTATCCCTCCCGGTAAATACTCATATAATCCAAACCATACTGTTTGCCAAAAGCTTCTCTTCCATCTTCAAAATAGCGCACATACTCACCATGCCATACAATCTGCATGGAGTCTATTTCGCTGAACCGCACTCTGAAGGTAGTCCGGTTAGTCAAAGCTGCAACCTGTTGATTCGTTTTCCGTTTCATTCTTTTTTTATAAATATTTTCATCCTGCATTCAGCTATCAGCTTGTCTTCCACTTTCACTTGTGCAGAAATCAATGTAATGTCGAATACCTCCTGTACAACGGTAATCTCCGTAAATAGTTTCATCCCGTTCTTTGGCAAATCGTAGATTTTAAGTTTGTCTACCGAGCCGATAAACCCTAACGGTACTTTTTCACCCTGCCGGGTATAAAGAAATCCGATACGTGCCGCTGCTGATTGAGCGATGTGTTCAATAATTCCTGCCTCTTGCAGTTTTCCGGTTTCGTAGAAAATATTATCAGCAGTAACAGTCAGTCCGGAATAAGAATGATTCTTTTCGATACCAAAGAAACTGTCCACCATCACGATGGGCGGACGCTGTGGAATCAAATTGAGTATTCCTTCTCCTTGTATGATAACTTCCCTGTTGTTCATTTCAATCTGCATTGTACAATGCTGTGTCCCATTCCTAAATGGTCATCTATCTTTTCAACTTCCAATCCCGCTGCTTTGATGCACCGTTCCATATCATCCGAATGATACATTTTGCTGTTACCATTTGCCATGGCTGTGAAATAAAGACTGATTTGTGTCAGGCAATAAGCGGCTGTGTCAAACTTTTGCCGGTTCCAGAAAGTTTCCATGATATAGAGGCGACTCTCCCCACTCATAGAACGGGCTGCACGGGTCAGTATGCTGGTTACTTCTTCTTCCGAGAAACAATCAAGGAACTGGCTCATCCAGATAGCATCGAACCCTGTCGGGAAAGGTACTTCGGGATCGAGCAGATTGGCGCCATACCCGTGAATACGCATTGCTCCGGGTAGGTCTTTAGTTTGTTGACGCATCATCTCCAATTGTTGCGGAAGGTCCATAATAGTTACTTCCACTGCATCGTCATAGCTTACGCATTTGGTCGCCCATCGACCGGTATTACCTCCCACATCCAGTAAAGTCTTGGGATGACGGGCGAAAACAATTGCCAAAGCTTCGTCAAACGAGCAATCCGAGTAATAATGATCGAAACCGAACCAGCTCTTTTGTACCTGTGAGGGCAAGCTTGACAGCCCTTCATAGATAGTGCTCCATTCGCCGAATACTTTCAGCCCTCCGGGACGTCCGTTGGTGAGAGCCTCTTCGAGATGGAACATTCCCAGATAGTTGACATCGTGGTTGAAATCCATATTGACACGTACCATCCTGTCGTTGAGCAGGAACCATCCGGCTTTGGCAAGGCGGTAAAGGTTTTCGTGCCGCAATACGGTACCGATCGTTAATGAGGCTTCCAGCAAAACTTGTGTTGCATAAGAAGACAGGCCACAAGCCTTGCTGATTTCTTCTTGTGTCATGCCTGCACGTTCGTCGGCTAGTAACTGGAAAATACCGAATTTGAGCATAAGGCGTGATACCTGAAACACGATGGGCCCGAAAGCTATTTCTTGTGCCAAGCGTTGTGCCTCTACCGCGGTCAACGGTTCCTTATCATATTGATTCTGTTGCATCTTTATTTTGTTATATCTTTATTTCAATCCTTTGGAGGGCGAACCGTCACTCGTGGTTTTCCAGAATGAGTAATAGTTGAACCATTGTTCCGGATGGCGTTTCAGTATTTGGTCCAAAGCGGCCGTATATTGTTCGAGCAGAGCGATCTCTGCTTTCTTTTCTTTGGTTCGTATGACTGGTTCCGTCCTTATAAAATGAAAACGGTAGGTTCTGCCCGGCTCTCTCATGGCAAAGTAGAATACCACCGGAACTTTCATTCGCGAACCAAGCAAGAAAGGACCGGCAGGGAAAGGAGCTTTCTGTCCCAGGAGTGTTCCTGTCAGCAGTTTCTCTTTATTCAGATAACGGTCGCCCTGGAAGCATACATATTCTTTCTTGTTTAACGCCTCGGTAATACGGAAAACGTGTGTCAGGTTATCTTCGTTGACGGGGATAATCTTAAAATCCTTGTCCTGACCATTTTTCTCCAATATCTCTTTGATTCTACGATGTTCGGCATCATACATCACGATATTGATTTTCTTTCCGTAATCGTCGAAGAAAGGAACGCCTATTTCCCAGTTTCCCACATGGGCACCAATCATAATTACTCCCTGTTCGCTGTTCAGCAATTGCAGAAATTCCGGATACCGTTCGAACTCAAACCGGTATTGATCGACTTTTCCGTTACCAATAGCTACTTTGTCAATCAGGATTTGCCCTAACCGGTAATAGTTGCGCAGCAACATACCCAAAGAGCGTATTCGGTTGTATTTCAGAATGTGGCGGGCATAAAACCAGGTGCTTTTAGTGGCTTTCGGAGCAAACGGTACGAAGTACAATACTACCAGACTTAGAAATATATAAGCGGCAGTAATGCCCAGATACTTAATCAGGTAAATAAAGAATAAGTATCCGAATGTTCCTCCCCGGGTTTTGCCTTTCCACGTCGACATATTTACTTGGCTTCCTGCATACGGGTGATAACGAGATCGTAGAAGTCCTGGAAGGTTTTGATACCCGCAAAATCTTGTCCGGTTACGTTGAAGCCGAAGTTCTTTTCTACCAGTACCACCATATCGACCAAGTCCAGGCTGTCCAGTTCAAGAGTTTCCATTAACGGTGCATCCGGCTGGATGACGTCGATGTCTACTTCAAACTCTTCTGCCAGAGTGGTTCTTATTTTCTCGATGATTTCTTCGTTTGTCATATATCTGTTTTCTTTAGTAAATTATGGATTGATTTTGCGTATGATTAGCGTGGAATTGGTTCCTCCGAATCCGAATGAGTTGGAAAGGAACGTATCAAATTCCAGGTTTACCCGTTGGGTAGGTATATTTAATTGTGCAGAGGCCTCGTCCGGTTCCTCGAAATTGAGATTGGGAGCGATGAAACCGTTGTTCATCATGAGGGTGGAATAAATCACTTCACTGGCACCGGCCATCCACATTTCATGTCCTGTCATGGACTTTGTGGAGGTCACATATGGGTGATGCCCTTCAAATACTTCCGCAATGGCTTTCGCTTCGTTCAAGTCACCTACCGGAGTTGAGGTGGCGTGTGCATTGATATAGCTGATCTGTTCGAGTGCAATCCCTGCATCTTTGATGGCCATTTGAAGAGAACGTTTCGGGCCGTCCACATTAGGCACGGAGATGTGATCTCCATTGGATGAAAAACCGTAACCGATGACTTCGGCCAAAATGGGAGCTCCTCTTTTTACAGCCGATTCATAACTCTCTAATACCAGACTGGCGGCTCCTCCACTCGGAATCAGTCCGTCACGTCGTTTATCAAAAGGTTTCGAGGCTTTCTCGGGGGCTGCTTCCTGGGTGGAAAATGCGCTTAGTCCGTCGAAACTTCCTACTGCATAAGGATTGACTTCTTGTGCGCCACCGCAAAGAATACAATCCTGTAATCCCGATTTTATAAGCAGGTAACCCATACCAATAGCGTGAGAACCGCTTGCACAGGCTCCGGCAATGGTGAAGTTGACCCCTCTTAGTTTGAAAATAACTGACAGGTTCATTGTCACGGTGGAATTCATCGACTGGAAAATAGAACCGGAACCTACCAGTGCAGTGTTTTTCTTTTCACGAATGATGTCCACTGCATTAATAACAGGAGCGGCACTACTATCATTGCCATACAAAATACCCACTTCATTGGCTTCGAGAAAATCCTCATTAATACCGGCATTACGGAAAGCTTCTAATGTAGCGAGATAAGCATATTCTCCCTGCTCCGGTAGACAGAGACGTTTACGGCGGTCCAACAACTTCTTCAAGTCGGGACGTTCCAATATCCCCGTTAATGCAGAAAAGTAACCCAATTCTTTCCGTACCGGGTCTATGCCAATTCCCGATTTCCCATTATATAGTGAGTCTTTTACTTCATCCAGATTCTTGCCGATGCAAGAGTAAATCCCCATTCCCGTGATAACAACTCTTTTCATTATTTTGTCTATTCTATGCTTTTATTTTAAGTATATAGTCCTCCGTTGATGGAAATCACTTCTCCTGTGATGTAGGATGAGGCTGGAGATGCCAGGAAACCGACCAGGTCGGCAACCTCTTCCGGAGTGCCGAAACGTCCCGCGGGAATATGTTTCTTCCATTCGTTCTCATCAATTCCTTCCGTCATATCCGTACGGATGAATCCCGGAGCTACTGCATTGACTGTTACTTTCTTCTTGGCAACTTCCTGTGCCAGTGCTTTGGTAGCAGCTATTACGCCACCTTTGGCTGCGGAGTAATTGGCTTGGCCGGGCATTCCCTGAATGCCCGACAATGACACGATATTTACGATACGTCCATAACGTTTGACCAGCATATTCTTCAATAAAGGCTGTGTCACGTTGAAGAATCCGTTCAGGCTGATATCGAGCACTTTGCTCCATTCTTCTCCTGTCATCCAGAGCATCAGGTTGTCTTTGCGGATACCTGCATTGTTTATCAGTACCTCGATATATTCGTCAGGGTGTTGGGAAGCCCAGTTGCCCAAAGCAAGGGTGATAGCGGCAGGGTCGGTCACATCGAACTTCATCAACTCGCCATTACTTCCTTTTTCCTGTACTAACTGCAACGTTTTCTCCGCTTCTGCGTCATTATTCTGATAATTTATCAGTATAAAGTAGCCCATTTCCGCCAGTTTACAACTGACAGCACGGCCGATACCTCGGCTTCCTCCGGTTACTAATGCATATTTCATTTTATTTATCTTCTTTTTTGAGATAGTCTATCATCATTTCTATCTCTTTATATTTAGGTGTGTCATTGGTAAATACAGGGAAGAAACTGCGTATTTCTTCATAAACCTGCCTGCTTTTGGAACTTAGGCGATCCTGTATTTTCAGGTAGTCGATAGCTTGTGCCATTCCCATAAACTGGATAGCCATCACCTGATAAGAATTCTCAATGACTGTTTTTGCTAATAGAGCCGAGTTGGTTCCCATGCTGACAATATCCTGATTATCATTGTTGTTGGGGATACTGTGTACATACATCGGATTTGATAATGTCTGACATTCCGCTGTGGTGGAGGTTGCAGTGAATTGTGAAGCCTGTAAACCATAGTTCAATCCAAGCACTCCCAAATTTACAAACGGAGGCAGGATGCCATTGATACGGTCGTGGAACAGATAGTTAATCTGTCTTTCGCAAAGCATAGTCAGCTTGGTCACGGCAATTTTCAACTTGTCCATTTCGAAAGAAATGTAATCTCCGTGGAAGTTGCCGCCATGATAAATATTTTGTGTATCCGGATCGACAATCGGATTGTCACAGGCGGAATTTATTTCGTTTATTAATACTTCTTCCGCATTCTCCAGTTCATCGTAAATAGGACCGAGTATTTGCGGAACACATCGCAAGGAATAATAGGGCTGTACTTTGTGTTCGAAGATTTTCTCTTTATGCACCTGGTTGTATAGCTCGTTCTCTCTTTGAAGCACGCATTTACTGCCTGCCACCCATTCTCTCATCATAGCAGCTATCTCTTGTTGACCTTTATGATGCTTGGCCTCGTTTAATGACTGTGCCATAAAATCATCATAAGAGGCGGCAATCTCATTCATCATTACAGAGGCAGCCACCGACCAACGGAGTAGTTTTTTTGCATAAATCAGATTGACAATACCGATGCCTGTCATTACAGAAGTACCGTTTGTAACGGATAAACCTTCACGAATACGCATGGAAAAAGGTTTCAGGCCGTTTTCCTGAAGCACCGTAGCTGCGTTACACAATTTACCCTGATAAAAAACTTCCCCTTCCCCTATTAACGTCAGGGCGATATGGGCCAGTTGTACGAGATCGCCGCTGGCACCTACACTTCCGTGTTCGGGTATGAACGGATAAATTCCGCGGTTGATAAATTCACAGAGGAGAGAAACCAGTTCCAGATGCACTCCTGACTTCCCTTGTAGAAAAGTGTACAAACGGGCAATCATAGCTGCTTTTACATAAAGTTCGGGAAGCGGTTTGCCGGCACCGGTGGAATGGCTTCGGATGATATTATACTGAAGGTCGATCAATGACTGATCTTCTATTCTGTATTGTGCCATTGGGCCGAACCCCGTATTGATACCATAAATAATCTTATCGCTGGAAAAGGATTGCAGAAAATCGAAGCTTTCCTCTACTTTTCGAATACATTCTTCAGAGAGTTCCAGCTTCTCATTATCAAACAATACTTTATGAAGGGTATCTAAATTTATACTTTTGTCAGCTATCATTTTCTGTACTAGATATTTTATGCCTTAATAATAAGGTGCAAAAATAGGCAATTTCTGTTATATAGCGGACATGAATCAGGATAAAACTTTTTCTAAGGAATTGGTTTTGCTTGTTTTGTTTCTTATTCGTGGGAGATTTGTTCCCCGGTACCGCTCGATGCTTTCATTGGTGCCGGAGGGTGTCTTCATCGGTGGGGGGGAATCAATCTATGCTTTTTGCAAATCCCGTCCTTCATACTTGCAGATCGCTTCTATCCATTCCTTGGTTAGTGGCATGGACTCATGTCTTTCAAGATTGAAAGTAACCATGATGGACTTGCAAACACATTTCACCTCATTGGTTTTCGTGTCAATGACTTGTTGAACCAGATGAAAGCTTTTGGTACCTATCTTAGAGACGGCGGTTTGTACAGCGATGTGGTCCGATGCGAAAATTTGCTTAACGAAATTCGCTTCAATATGAACAACGACAATGCCAATCTTTTCCCAATCTACTCCCGGACATACCGAACCGAAGTATTCAGTCTTTCCCAAGTCGTAAAAGGAGAAGTAAACTGTGTTGTTGACGTGACCAAATTTGTCTACATCATTGAATCGCAATTGGATAGGTAATGTGTGATGAAATACGATTTCTTCCATTGTTTTCTCTTAAACGTTTTAAATTCGACACAAAAATAGCACTTTTGCTTTCTTGCTTGAAATTGGGGCAAAGATAGATATTTCTGATGATTCTGTTCTCGGAGACGGGGGAGAAATTAGTTAATAATCGTTTAAACTGGAGTTTTGGAACGTTTATTCTGACTTCTGATATGTGGAAACAATCAGAAGGATGGAAAGGAACTTTTAAATACGGATTATTCTTAACTTATTATCTTGTGGAATATGTCCACATTTCTGTGGAATTTTTGCACAGGATCGTGCTTGAAACTTAATCTGGTTATTAATGCTTTTTTTCTTTATTGCAAATTGTTTATGTATTTGAAAATTAGTGATATAATCTCTTTTGTTAAACTTGATAAGTCTCGTTGTATCAGTCTTTTGTTATGCTTTTGGCACATAAATTGCCCAATATTGATGGTAATCTATCCTAATAACTATTCTAATTTTAGAACAATAATGGAAGTAATAATGAAAAACAAATGGCTATTATGCATTCTTTTAATGCTGTTTCTGCCTTTCGGATTATTCGCGCAGGTTGCTCCTCCTCTTGAAAAACAGAAGACAGAAACACAGGAAGCCCCGGAAAATAACAATGAAGTTACGACAAACAGCGATACTAATACCGACGGGGATGCTGGAAAGACAATCAAAGGAGTGATTAACGACGAACAGGGAGAGACAATCATTGGTGCTTCCGTCATTATCAAAGGTGAAGACACCGGAACTACCAGTGATATGGATGGTAGGTTTACTCTCGAAGCTCCGGAAGGAGCGATTTTAGTGATCTCTTACATCGGCTATCATACGCAGGAAGTGAAAGTCAGAAAGAGATCTCTTCTTCGTGTTGTGTTGAAAGAAGACAATCAGTTATTGGATGAAGTGGTAGTGGTAGGATACGGAACCGTCAAAAAGAGTGACCTTACGGGTGCTGTGTCCGGTGTATCCAACAGACAATACAAAAATCAACCAGTACAACGGGTTGAAAATATACTCCAGGGTCGTACTCCCGGTGTAGAAGTCACTGCTACGAGTGGTATGCCCGGAGCAAGTATGAAGGTGCGCGTTCGTGGAACTACCTCTATTAATAAAAGCAGTGATCCTTTATATGTGATTGACGGTATCATCTCTTCCAGTGGCTTGGACGGTATTAACCCTTCTGATATCCAGTCGATGGAAATATTGAAAGACGCTTCCTCCACTGCCATTTACGGTTCCCGTGGTTCGAATGGCGTTATCCTGATAACCACCAAACAGGGTAGTGAGGGAAAAGCACAGGTAACATTCGATGCATCGATCGGGCTTTCGACTGTCAGAAAACAGTATGACCTGCTGAACGCCTATGAATATGCAACTGCACTGAATGATATTCGCGGATCGTCCACTATCTCTGCCGAAGACCTTGAGGCTTATAAAAATGGAACGAAAGGAATCAACTGGACTGATCTTCTGACTCGTACAGGTATCACTCAGGATTATCGGCTTGCCATATCCGGAGGAAATGAAAAAGTGAAATACCTTATTTCGGGAAATGTGCTTGATCAGGAAGCCATCACGATCATGTCCGATTATAAACGCTATGGAATTCGGGCAAACATCGACTCGGAAGTGAAACCCTGGTTGACAATCTCTGCAAAATTAAACGCATCCAGTCTTCACAAACACAATGAAGGTGGGGCGAACTGGTTGCATGTCACTAACTTTTCGCCTACCATGGAGCTGAAAGATCCCGAAACCGGCGTGTACAATACAGACCCGTATAATATGATCGGTTCCAGCCCTTACGGTGAAATGATAGTGAACAATAGCGATAGCTATAGCTATAATTTAAACGCCAACCTGACATTGCTGTTTAAGATCATGAAAGGACTGACGCTTTCCGTTCAGGGAGGTTATGACTACGATAATAGTCCTTCTTATTCTTTCCGGTCGAAACTGGATTCACCGGGTGCTATCAATAGCGCAAGCAATACCAACGCATTGCATAACTATTGGCAGAATACTAACAATCTGACCTGGCAAAAGCAATTCGGAGATCATAGCTTCACTGCCATGGGTGTATGGGAAATAAGTCGTTCGTGGGACTCACAACTAAAGGGAACCGGTTCCAATCTGAACAATGAAAGTGTTGGGTACTGGAATCTTGGCAATGCTGCTATCAGAGATGCGAGCAATTCATATACGGAATTTTCTTTGGCTTCCGGCATCGTGCGTGCTAATTACGATTATAAGAAACGATATTTTATTACTGCTGCATTAAGAGCTGACGGTTCTTCTAAATTTCAGGGAGACAACAAATGGGGATATTTCCCTTCCGCAGCTGTGGCTTGGGATATTGCACAAGAATCTTTCATGAGCAACCAGCACGTGCTCGATCAGCTGAAGCTGCGTGCCAGCTTTGGTGTCACCGGAAATCAGGATATTGCTGCTTACAGCACATTAGGTATGTTGTCGGGGGCATCTTACGGCTGGGGAACTTCCACTTCCTCTACGGGATATTGGGGATATCAGTTTGCTACACCCGGCATTACCTGGGAAAAAACTTACCAATATGATTTGGGATTGGATATGAGTATCGGAGGCTTTAATATTACAGTGGACTGGTTCAAGAAACAAACGAAAGATCTGCTTTTTCAGAAACAGGTGCCTAAATATAACGGAGGTGGTACTTATTGGGTGAATCAAGGAAAACTGAACAATACCGGAGTCGAATTATCCCTTACCACTTTCCCTGTAAAGGGGGCTGTGACATGGGAAACCAGTCTGAATGCTTCTTATGTGAAGAATGAAGTAGCAGACCTCGCAGGAGATGACTTTGTACTCACTGCTAACTATAGCGATTTGGGAGGTCCTCTGCAGATTATGAAGCCCGGTTATCCTATGGGATCTTTCTATGTTTATCAGTGGAAAGGATTCGATGATAAAGGCGCCAATCTTTATCAGAAAGCAGATGGTAGTCTGACAACGAATCCGACTTCCGATGATCTGGTCGTGAAAGGACAGGCAAGTCCCAAATGGACAGTAGGTTGGAATAACACTGTTACTTGGAAAAACTGGACGCTGAATGTCTTTTTCAATGCTGCCACAGGATATGACCGGCTGAATATCAGTCGTTTTATGGCGGCATCCATGACTGGAGTCTCTCGTTTTATTACCTTGCGCGATGCCTACTTCAAAGGCTGGGATCATGTTGCTAACAAAGCTGACGCCCTTTATCCGAGTCTCACTAACACCGATAACAAGAGTTATGCCAATTCAGATTTTTGGCTTGAAGATGCTTCTTTTATTAAGTTGAAGAATATCAGTCTCTCGTACCGCATTCCTCGCCGTGTATTAAAGTTTGCAAGTGTACAATTGTCTGTCAGCGCACAGGATCTCTTTACGATCACCCGCTATAAAGGAATGGATCCCGAAGTGTATACCAGTTATGACGGACTGGACTATGGCGCTTATCCGATTCCGCGGACGATTACTTTCGGTGCTAAAATCAGATTTTAAACCACCTATTAAGACAATAACCGTATGAAAATAACATATACCTTTATAATGAAAGTTTTGCCTGCTCTTCTGGCAGCTTTGTGTTGGACTTCGTGTAGTGATTTCCTGGAAGAAGATCCGAAAGGACAATTGCCTTCGGATACCTATTTCAGCAACAAGGAAGATTTGGATGCTTCACTGACGGCTCTCTATTCCGTGATAGCAAGTTCACAGGCTAGTAATAACCTTTGTGGTACGAACTTCTTGGTGGGAGACGATATTTCCACTCATCCTTCAAGTAATAAGCAGCCTCTCCGTGAGCATGATCAGTTTGATGTGAAAGACAATAACTCGTGGTTGTCCAGTATGTGGGAACAGCGTTTCAAAGTTATCAAGGCCGCTAATTTTATCATTAATAATGCGGAGCGTACGCCGGAGGTGTCGAAAGAGGATATTAAGGTGGCTATTGCACAGGCGCATTATTGGAGAGCCTACTCTTATTTTTATCTGGTGACGACTTGGGGACGAGTTCCCATTATGCTGAAAGAAGAAATAGATTATAATGCTCCCTTAAAGACAGAGGAAGAAGTGTACGAACTGATCCTGTCTGACCTGAAAATAGCCGAAACCGGTTGTCCCGCAATGTATACAAAAGAACCTTATGCCAGAAACGGAATGAATATTGCCGTAAGTGAAGGAGCTGTGAAAGCAACAATGGCTTATGTTTATATGTGTATGGCGGGGTGGCCGCTTAATAAAGGAGTTGAATATTATAAACTGGCTGCCGCTAAAGCCAAAGAAGTGATAGACGGTGCAGATAATGGCACTTATTATTATAAACTGCTACCGGAATATAGTCAGGTATATTCGTGGGAGTACAATAATAAGAATACGGAGCTGCTGTTAGGTATCTACTATAACAGGGATGCGATGGGGCAGGCCGCTCCTTTAACTGATTTCCTTCAGGATATGAAACAGGCCGGTTGGGGAGATACGAATGGGGAAATCAAATTTTGGAAGAACTTTCCTGAAGGCCCTCGTAAAGATGCTACGTATTTCCCTAAAATCATGTTTAGCGACGGGAAACTATATGATTGGTGGTATGATACCGATCCTGCTTCTCGTGAAGTAGTCGCCCCCGTCTTTATGAAAACTGCAGAAGGAGCGGTGCGTGGAACAGAATTTGATTATACAAATCCTACCGTAGTCAATGCGTCGGGTGAGAAAACATTCCAGTTGTTACGTCTTTCGCAAGTATATTGCTGGTATGCCGAAGCGACAGGGCGTGCGGGAGAGATCAATGATCAGGCGGTCAAAGTTCTAAACGAGGTACGCAACAGGGCAGATGGTGAAGATACTGATAAATATACGACGGATATGTCTCCTGATAAACTGGCGGAAGCGGCTTACGATGAACATGGCTGGGAAATGGCGGGATACTATTGGGGAGGAATCGCCAGCAGAGCCAGGGATATGTTTAGAATGTACCGTTATAAGGATCATTTTGAATCCCGTAAGCTAAATGAGCCTATTGAGGTGGCGCACGATGTTTTCAGGAAAGAAGCTGTAGCAGTCACAGGAACTTGGGATGACAGTAAGATGTATGTTCCTTATCCTTATGAAGACGTGATTTTAAATCCGAACCTGGATAACAGTTGGAAAAACTGACAGTATTTAGTATGACTTATTGAATGATCTGTTTTTTATAGAACGATGTAGATTCTCACAATGGATTACATCGTTCTTTCTTTTTGTATGGCTTGTGGTATCAACCTATATCATTGTTCGATAGTTAAACTCTTGTCTTGTGTGCGAATAGCTGATTTGAAAGGGGAATTTAAAAACGTCGGGCTAGATTTCACTAAATGGAATAAAAGTGTTATTTTTGCATCTTGTTCTTAACGGAAATTAATCAAGAAATGATAGAAGATATTAAAAAAGCCTGTCAGGTGATGAATGAAGGAGGAGTGATCCTTTATCCCACCGATACCGTATGGGGTATAGGCTGTGATGCGACTAATGAAGAGGCTGTACGCCGCGTGTATGAGATTAAGAAGCGCGCTGACAGCAAGGCTATGCTGGTCTTGGTAGACTCTCCGGTTAAAGTAGATTTTTATGTACAGGATGTGCCTGATGTTGCATGGGATTTGATTGAAGTTGCCGACAAGCCGTTGACGATTATTTATTCCGGAGCACGTAACTTAGCATCGAATTTGCTGGCCGAGGATGGTAGTGTAGGGATTCGGGTGACGAATGAAGATTTTTCCAGACGACTCTGTCAGCAGTTCCGTAAAGCAATCGTTTCTACTTCGGCTAATGTCAGCGGGCAGCCGGGTGCGGCTAATTTTAGCGAAATCAGTGATGAAATCAAATCGGCGGTAGATTATATCGTTGGCTTTCGCCAGGACGATATGAGCCGGCCGAGACCCTCAAGTATTATTAAGTTGGAAAAAGGTGGAGTGATAAAGATAATTCGCGAATAAATGAAGGGAGAAAAACTTAGTTTATTACAGCGTTGCATCAAATGGCGGGAAGCGAATATAAAGGAGAAGCAATTTATTCTGATATTAAGTTTCCTGGTCGGAATTTTCACAGCGTTTGCCGCATTAATATTGAAATTCTTTATCCATCAGATACAGAATTTCCTAACTGATAATTTTAATGCAACGGAAGCTAACTACCTGTATTTGGTATATCCGGTAGTCGGGATTTTTCTTGCAGGTTGGTTTGTTCGTAACATTGTTAAGGATGACATCAGTCATGGAGTCACCAAAATTCTATATGCTATTTCCCGTAGACAGGGACGTATCAAGCGACATAATATCTGGTCCTCTACCATTGCCAGTGCGATCACCATCGGGTTTGGTGGATCGGTTGGAGCAGAGGCGCCGATTGTACTGACAGGTTCGGCAATCGGTTCCAATTTAGGGAGTGTATTCAAGATGGAGCACCGCACGCTGATGTTGCTCGTCGGCTGTGGCGCGGCAGGTGCGATTGCCGGCATTTTTAAAGCTCCGATTGCGGGATTGGTATTTACATTGGAAGTCTTGATGATCGACTTGACCATGTCCTCTTTACTTCCCCTGCTGATTTCTGCCGTGACAGCGGCAACCGTTTCATATATAATCACCGGTACGGAGGCTATGTTTAAGTTTCATTTAGATCAGGCATTCGAACTGGAACGTATTCCTTTCGTTATTTTACTGGGAATTTTTTGCGGACTGATTTCATTGTACTTTACGCGTGCCATGAATTCGGTGGAAGGTGTCTTTGGTAAACTCAACAACCCTTATAAGAAACTGGCTTTCGGTGGTGTGATGTTGAGTATATTGATCTTCCTTTTCCCGCCTCTTTATGGTGAAGGATATGATACCATTAATCTTTTGCTGAATGGAACGTCTGCGGCAGAGTGGGATACGGTCATGAACAATTCTATGTTTTATGGTTATGGCAATTTGCTGCTGGTTTATCTGATGCTGATTATTCTGCTGAAGGTCTTTGCTTCCAGTGCAACGAATGGTGGCGGTGGTTGTGGTGGTATCTTTGCACCTTCGCTTTATCTGGGATGTATCGCCGGGTTTGTCTTTTCTCATTTTAGCAATGACTTTGCTTTCTCCGCTTATTTGCCGGAAAAGAATTTTGCATTGATGGGGATGGCGGGAGTGATGAGTGGCGTTATGCATGCTCCGTTGACAGGAGTGTTCCTGATCGCTGAATTGACAGGGGGATATGATTTATTTCTTCCGTTGATGATTGTATCTGTAAGTTCATATCTGACCATTATAGCTTTCGAACCTCATAGTATCTATTCGATGCGTTTAGCTAAGAAGGGACAGTTGCTTACACACCATAAGGATAAAGCTGTGTTGACGTTGATGAAGATGGAGAATGTGGTGGAGAAAGATTTCGTTGTCGTACATCCGGAAATGGATTTGGGCGAATTAGTGAAAGCAATTGCTGCTTCCCATCGAAATGTCTTCCCGGTGACAGATAAAAAAACAGGTGAATTGTTAGGTATTGTACTTCTTGACGACATTCGTAACATTATGTTCCGGCAAGAACTTTATCACCGTTTCACTGTTAATAAATTAATGACATCTGCCCCTGCCAAGATATTCGATACGGATGGAATGGAGCAGGTGATGCAGACGTTTGATGATACGAAAGCCTGGAATCTTCCGGTAGTGGATGAAGAAGGGCGATATCAGGGATTTGTTTCTAAATCGAAGATATTTAATTCATACCGGCAAGTTTTGGTACATTTCTCTGAAGACTAACCGACAATCGGCAAGATGCCGGAGCCGGGGTTATGCAGATAACAGGTTGCTATGCAGATTATAAGACGATTATGAAAAAAGAAGATTTAAGAATAGTATATATGGGGACTCCCGATTTTGCGGTAGAGGCCCTGCGTCAATTAGTAGAAGGCGGTTATAATGTAGTGGGTGTGATTACAATGCCCGATAAGCCTGCCGGACGCGGACATAAGATTCAGTATTCTCCTGTAAAGCAATATGCGCTTGAACAAAATTTACCGTTACTTCAACCGGAAAGGTTAAAAGATGAGGTTTTTGTAGAAGCATTGCGTGAATGGAAGGCGGACTTGCAGATTGTAGTTGCTTTTCGTATGTTGCCGGAAGTGGTATGGAATATGCCACGACTGGGTACGTTCAATCTTCATGCTTCTTTGCTTCCTCAATACCGTGGAGCTGCGCCCATTAATTGGGCGGTTATCAATGGTGATACGGAAACAGGAATTACTACTTTCTTTTTGAAACACGAGATAGACACCGGAGAAGTCATTCAGCAAGTACATGTACCTATTGCAGATACGGATAATGTGGAAGTGGTACATGATAAGTTGATGGTACTGGGAGGAAAACTGGTTCTTGAAACGGTAGACGCTATATTGAATGGAACGGTAAAACCGATTCCTCAAGAAGAAATGGCGGTTGTCGGTGAACTTCGTCCTGCTCCGAAGATCTTTAAAGAAACCTGTCGGATTGACTGGAATCAGCCGGTGAAGAAGATATATGATTTTATCCGTGGATTATCACCTTATCCTGCTGCCTGGAGT
Source organism: Bacteroides sp. LFL-34 (assembly GCF_027257075.1). Taxonomy (NCBI): domain Bacteria; kingdom Pseudomonadati; phylum Bacteroidota; class Bacteroidia; order Bacteroidales; family Bacteroidaceae; genus Bacteroides; species Bacteroides sp. LFL-34. The sequence continues at coordinate 48,805 of NZ_JAPQKZ010000019.1, forward strand.
GAACTGATTACTTCTGAAGAAGGAGCAGCAGTGGTCGTGAAGATATTTGAAAGCGAGAAGATTTATGAATCACATCAATTAGCTACAGGAACAATTGTGACCGATGGAAAAAAATTCATGAAAGTAGCTGTACCGGATGGATTTGTATCTATTCTTTCTTTACAGCTTCCCGGTAAAAAACGTCTGAAAATAGATGAATTGCTTCGTGGATATCACCTGGAAGATGGTTGTCTGATGAAGTAATTAATCGGATGAGCAGAATAAAATGAGCAAGCCATTAGATTATAAATAGAATAAAACGTCCCGAATAAGAGACGGCTAGAACCTAAAATAAAAGAATTATGAAACCGATTATCGCTCCTTCCATTCTTTCTGCCGATTTTGGATATTTGGCAAAGGACATTGAAATGGTAAACCGCAGTGAAGCGGAGTGGGTACATATTGATATTATGGACGGAGTATTTGTTCCGAACATTTCATTTGGCTTTCCGGTACTGAAATATGTGGCGAAGTTAAGCCAGAAACCGCTGGATGTGCATTTGATGATTGTGAATCCGGAAAAGTTTATTCCGGAGGTAAAAGCGTTGGGCGCTCATACGATGAATGTACATTATGAAGCTTGCCCGCATCTGCATCGGGTGATTCAACAAATCAGAGAAGCTGGGATGCAGCCTGCTGTAACTATCAATCCAGCCACTCCTGTAGCTCTTTTACAAGATATTATCCGGGATGTATATATGGTGCTTATCATGAGCGTGAATCCGGGATTTGGCGGACAGAAGTTTATCGAACATTCAGTAGAAAAAGTTCGTGAGCTGCGTGCCCTGATTGAACGGACAGGTTCGAAAGCGCTCATTGAAGTAGACGGTGGGGTGAATCTGGAAACAGGTGCCCGCTTGGTTGAGGCGGGAGCCGATGCGCTGGTGGCTGGAAATGCTGTCTTTGCGGCACCCGATCCGGAAGCGATGATTAGTCAGTTGCACGAACTGTAACTCATCAGTTGAGTACTTTTTACATCCATCGATATCCCTATATACGCCTGATTATCCCTTGGATAACAGGCGTTTTTTGTGGAGATCATTTTTTTGACCGTTCATGGGAACTTTTTTGGAGTATTCTAGCCCTTGGACTTTGTATTGCTTTATTATTTGTGCTTTATTTCCTGAAACGCCATTCTTTGCGATGGTGTTTTGGATTAGCAGTCTCTATCCTTTGTTTTATAGGAGGATGGCTTGGAATAACTTGGCAATTACAACACGCTGTCTACTCTTTTCCGGAAGAAGAAACAGTGTATCGGGTTTTAATAACGGATGCACCTCAAGCGAAAGAACATACCTACCTCTGCCAGACATTATTAAAGGAACGTCGTGATACTGCCGGCACATATCCGATAGAACGTACTGCAATCCTTTATCTACAGCAAGATTCGGCCGTCACCCGGTTGAAAAGTGGAGATGAACTGCTGATTTCTGCCCGTATTTCTCCCCCTCTCAACAATCGCAACTTTGATGAATTTGATTATGCCCGCTTCCTGATGCGGAAAGGAATCAGTGGAACAGGATATGTTGCATCCGGGAAATGGACAAAACAGGACGGAATGAATAACCTTGATCTCAAAAGTATAGCCAGCTCTTGCCGAAGAAAGATGATTTCACTTTATCAGAAACTAGGGTTTTCCGGCGATGAACTGGCTGTACTTTCAGCACTGACCATAGGAGACAAAACGGAATTAAGTGATTCGGTTCGTGAAAGTTATTCGGTGGCCGGTGCAAGTCATATTCTAGCTCTATCCGGTTTGCATATCGGGCTTTTATATACATTGCTTTTTTTCATACTGAAACCTATTGCCCGAAGAGGAAATATAGGTAGAGTTATACGTTCTGTTCTTCTTCTTATCCTATTATGGGCTTTTGCCTTTTTCACAGGACTTTCTCCTTCGGTAGTACGCTCGGTCAGTATGTTTTCGATTTTAGCAATGGCAGATATGGTTGGTCGCCAACCGCTATCTTTAAATACATTGGCGGCAGCTGCATGGTTGATGTTATTCTGCAATCCGGCATGGTTGTTTGATGTTGGTTTCCAGCTCTCTTTCCTTGCTGTTGCTTCCATCCTATTGATTCAAAAGCCAATCTATCACCTGATTACGGTGAAAGGTAGAATAGGAAAATATATTTGGGGACTGATAAGTGTGTCTGTTGCTGCACAAATAGGAACAGCTCCGCTTGTCATGTTTTATTTCTCCCGGTTTTCTGTACATTTTCTATTGACGAACTTGGTTGTTATTCCTTTCATTACGATTATCCTGTATGCTGCTGTCATTATGCTTCTTCTGACTCCTCTTTCGTGGCTTCAGATCGTAGTGGCCGAAGGTGTTAAGAAACTATTGGAAGGACTTAATTTCTTCGTCCGATGGGTGGAACAGCTTCCTTACGCTTCTATAGATGGAATCTGGCTTTATCAGTCAGAAATATTGGGTATCTATATCGTTGGCTTTTTGTTAACCTATTATTTCATGAACCGTCGATACCGGAATTTATTGATTTGTCTTTTTACTATCTTATTACTAGGGACTTATCATGCAACATTATATTGGCTAGATCGTCCCCGGACAAGTCTGGTCTTCTATAACGTGCGCGGTTGCCCTGCAGTACATTGCATTGAGAGCGATGGACGTTCCTGGATAAACTATGTAGATACTATCCCCAATGAAAAACGTCTGAAACGCATGGCTGCTAACTATTGGAAGCATCATCACCTTCTGCCTCCCAAAGAAATAACTGGCGATTGCCGGTATATGGTACTTAATCGTCAGCAGCAGATTATATCCTATCATGGCTGTCATATTTGTGTAATAAATGATAACCATTGGCGGAACAAAACCACCGTTTCTCCGTTATATATTCAGTATCTTTACTTATGCAAAGGATATGACGGACATCTGGAAGAGCTCACCCGAATCTTTTCTTTCTCTTACGTCATATTGGACGCATCTCTCTCGGAATACCGCAGACACCTCCTTGAAAGCGAATGCAAGCAATCCGGTCTGCGGTTTATCTCGCTATCCGACGAAGGTTCTGTCCGCTTTTTGCTCTAAGTACAAAGATTTATCGTACATTTGCACCTTGATAAAGTATAAGAGTATGTTGACGAAAGTAATTGAACAAGCCAAAATAGACCATTTTACCAAATGGTTTGAACGAGCTGACAAAATAGTAATTGTATCTCATGTTTCTCCTGACGGCGATGCTATCGGTTCTTCATTGGGATTATATCATTTTTTAGATTCACAAGAGAAAACAGTAAACGTAATTGTGCCGAATGCTTTTCCCGATTTTCTGCGGTGGATGCCGGGCAGTAAGGATATCCTGTTGTATGACCGTTACAAAGACTTTGCAGATAAATTGATCGCCGAAGCAGACGTCATCTGTTGCCTCGATTTCAATGCACTGAAGCGTATCGACGATATGGCAGATGCTGTGGCCGCTTCTCCGGCACGTAAAATAATGATCGATCATCATTTATATCCCGAAGATTTCTGTAAGATAGTAATGTCCTATCCCAAAATATCTTCTACTTCCGAACTGATATTCCGTCTCATCTGCCGTATGGGATATTTCAGTGATATCTCTAAGGAAGGCGCAGAATGTATCTACACAGGGATGATGACAGATACCGGTGGGTTCACCTATAACTCGAACAACCGGGAGATTTATTTTATCATTAGCGAACTCCTTTCTAAAGGAATCGATAAAGATGATATTTATCGTAAGGTGTACAACACCTATTCGGAGAGCCGTTTACGTTTGATGGGATATGTATTATCGAACATGACTGTGTATTCGGATTATAATTCGGCTTTAATCACCCTGACAAAAGCAGAGCAAAGTAAATTCAACTATATAAAAGGCGATAGCGAAGGCTTTGTTAATATTCCTCTTTCCATTAAAAATGTCTGTTTCTCTTGCTTTTTGAGGGAAGATACCGAGAAACCGATGATTAAAATATCCCTTCGTTCAGTAGGAACCTTCCCATGCAATCAGTTAGCTGCCGAATTCTTCCATGGAGGAGGTCACTTGAATGCTTCAGGCGGTGAATTTTTCGGAACGATGGAAGAGGCAAAAGCGGTCTTTGAAAAGGCGCTTGAGAAATATAAACCTTTACTAACAGCGAAAAGCTAAAGATGGAAGGTTAAAAGTGAATATGGAAAGGTTAAAAGATACGAACTTTCAACTTCCCCCTTTCAACTTTTAATGATTTTGAGATACATTTGTGCGGAATATAGCTAAATAACAGATAATGAAAAAACTTGTATTTTTATTTCTCTCTTTGTTAACCGCCGGAAGTCTGTTCCAGGCATGCGACAATTCGAAGACTTATGCAGAAATGCTGGAAGACGAGAAAAATGCGGTGAATAAGTTCATCAAAGATAATGATATTCGTGTCATTTCATTGGAAGAGTTTGAACGGGATACGATTACAGCTTCTAAAGAAGCGGGGAATGGATATGACGAATACGTTGCTTTCTCCAATGGCGTATATATGCAGATCGTAGATCGTGGAGGAAAAGAGGATAAGAATGGAGTTGAAGTTATTAATGAGGTAGATACTTTTGCTAACAATAATGTCATTTGTACCCGCTATGTAGAACAGGATATGATGACAGGAGATACTACATGTTTCAATGTTCCTTTGGAAAGATGGATGGATGTTCCTGATTATTATAAGTTTCCATTAACATTCCGTTATGTGCAAAACACGTCTACTGTTTATGGAATCGTTTTATCCGGTAGTTTGGATTACGATTTATTATGGAATAGTAAAGGTTATGGAACTGCAATTCCATCCGGATGGCTGATTGCCTTACCTTATTTGCGTAATAATGCGCATGTACGCCTGATTGTGCCTTCTAAGATGGGACATACAACTGCACAACAATATGTCAATCCTTATTTCTATGATATCCGGAAGTTCGAGAAAGCAAAAAGCTAAAGCACTAACATTAGATAAATCAAATCTTTAACTAAAGAACCTATGACTCTAATCAAATCTATCTCTGGAATCCGCGGAACTATCGGCGGAGGAGCGGGAGAAGGACTGAACCCGCTTGACATTGTAAAATTCACCTCGGCTTATGCTACTTTGATTCGTAGAACCTGCAAGGCAAAGAGTAATAAGATTGTTGTGGGACGTGATGCCCGCATTTCCGGTGAAATGGTAAAAAACGTAGTAGTCGGCACATTGATGGGAATGGGCTGGGATGTAGTAGACATTGATCTTGCTTCTACCCCGACCACAGAACTTGCTGTAACAATGGAAGGCGCCTGTGGCGGTATTATCCTGACAGCTTCTCATAACCCGAAACAGTGGAACGCACTGAAATTGCTGAATGAACATGGTGAATTTCTGAATGCAGCCGAAGGCAACGAAGTACTTCGTATTGCTGAAGCTGAAGAATTTGACTATGCCGATGTCGACCATCTGGGATCTTACCGCAAAGACCTGACTTATAATCAGAAACATATCGACAGTGTATTGGCTCTCGACCTGGTAGATGTAGAAGCTATCAAGAAAGCCAATTTCCGTGTAGCGATTGACTGTGTGAACTCTGTAGGCGGTATCATTCTCCCTGAACTTCTTGAACGTTTGGGTGTGAAACATGTAGAAAAACTCTACTGTGAACCTACCGGCAATTTCCAACACAACCCCGAACCGCTTGAAAAGAACCTCGGTGACATCATGAACTTAATGAAAGGTGGAAAGGCCGATGTAGCTTTTGTTGTAGACCCCGATGTTGACCGTCTGGCAATGATCTGCGAGAATGGCGTAATGTACGGTGAAGAATATACACTGGTTACTGTTGCCGACTATGTACTGAAACATACCCCCGGTAACACTGTTTCTAATTTGAGCTCTACTCGTGCTTTGCGTGATGTAACTCGCAAGTATGGAATGGAATACAGCGCTTCTGCCGTAGGCGAAGTAAATGTTGTAACGAAGATGAAAGCAACCAATGCCGTTATCGGCGGTGAGGGAAATGGTGGAGTAATTTATCCTGCTAGTCACTACGGACGTGATGCATTGGTAGGCATCGCATTATTCCTTAGCCATCTGGCTCACGAAGGAAAAAAGGTTAGCGAGCTCCGTGCTACTTATCCTCCTTACTTCATTGCTAAAAACCGTGTAGACTTGACTCCGGAAATCGATGTAGATGCTATCCTTGCCAAAGTGAAGGAAATCTATAAGAACGAAGAAATCAACGATATCGACGGTGTGAAAATAGACTTTGCCGACAAATGGGTGCATTTGCGCAAGAGTAATACAGAACCGATCATCCGTGTGTATAGTGAAGCTTCTACTATGGAAGCTGCCGAGGAAATCGGTCAGAAGATAATGGATGTGATTAATGAATTAGCAAAATAATATCCTGTAAAATAGGATTTTATTTATAACATTTGAGTCTCGTATATCATAAAGATAACTGAATAAGTTGTCTCATTGATATACGAGACTTTTTATTAGGATGATATCCACTGAATAATGATAGTTACTCTTCTCCTTGAGTATTAACAATAAAGTTTCTTTTGATTAAGTCTAAACTTCCTTTCGTCCAATAGTAAACTTCTCTTTTGTTATTTACAAACTTAAAATGCAAGCTTCATTTTTATAAATGCAAGTTTTGTTTTTAAAAACGGAACCTTTGTTTTTATAAATGAAGCTTGCATTTATAGATTGGAAGGGATGAAAAGCAACTTTACTGTTAATAAAAAGAAAGTTTGGACTTAATCAAGAGCAACTTTTCTATTAATAGATTACATGAGAAGTAAGCAGTATTGAGAGGAAACTAATCTATATAGCTTACTTCTCTACTTCGTTAGAATAGATACGCCACAAGAATATCAATTGATATACAAAACTTTATAGGTCTTATATCAATGATAAACACATGGCTTAATTATACAGAATTGATATATGAAAAGCACAATTGAGGGAAAATTGTAGTATATTTGTACTGTTCTTTGAGGCGTCTTTATTATTAAGGAAGCGTTTAGTGCTTTTTCTCAAGTGCGAATCTGGACAATTCGAGCTGTGTTGAGGAAATAAACAAAACGTTCTTCCTTTGGTTTGTATGTTGCATCTAGGTACTGATATACAGTCAAGGGCGTGAGCTGTTTTTGCTTGTATCCAACACAGAGGTAGTTCAGAACCTGCACTTGGATATAAGTTTAGCGGTCTCGCGCTTCTTTTGTGTATACACTTCTGTTGAGACTAGGAAGGAACTAATAAATTGAAAAACATACAAACAGTACAAGTGTTGCCAGTAATGTTGCTAATGTCCGTAACAGTATCAGCAAGAGACCTAACAGGTTTTGAACAGCTTATTGATAAACGTACGACATGAAAATAAAACTGATTGCATTATTTATAATGATGGGATCGTTGGCTGCCGTAGCTGATAATGATACTTATTTCTTTTCAAAAGTAGATTATGGTTCAGTGTTCGTTGTTCAAACAGCCGATGGATTCTTGTATCAGATAATTTTAATTGGCAGGATTTTTTTCCGGTGTGGGGTGGTGAGACGGAGGCAAAGATTGGCTGTTTCGCGGATGGGAATTGGCAAGAATGAAAGAGGCGGAATCCTTGGATTGTGCGAATTAGTAGTGAAGTAGTTGCTGAAAAATAGAGGTACTTGATAAAATAGAGTTGCATTTTCCGTATAAAAACGTATCTTTGTGTAAAGAGAATTAAAGACATCGATTATTAATGGCTATTTTCTTTCGCACTACGAAACAGAACATATAAGCGATTGCCTGATATTTAATAGATGATATTAATGATTAACACAATGAAAATACGCTTGATTTTGTCTTTTGTTTTATTGATTTATTCATTGGTCTGTCAAGCAGATGGCGGTAAAGATTCATATATCTTCCGGAAAGTAGATTATCAGCAAGGATTATCCAATAGTGCTGTGCTTTGTCTTTTTCAAGACAATACAGGGTTGATGTGGTTTGGTACATACGATGGTGTCAATTGTTATGATGGCCGAAACATGGAAGTTTTTCGTTCTGATTTTTCAGCCCCCAAAGCTTTGAGTAATAATGTAATCCATTCTATTCAGCAGGCAGATAATAATTGTTTGTGGATTTCTACACATTTGGGTATCAATCGTCTTTCACAGGATTCGCGGCAAGTTGTCGGATATTATGACTTTACAGATGATTATTATCTACATTCCAATTCTAAAGGAAACACATGGGTGGTGAGTCATGGTGGAATTTTCTACTATAATACATCTTATAAACGATTTGTACAGATTAAGAATCTGAAAGTACCCGTAGAAGATATGGATAAACGGGCATTCGTAACGGATGATGGTGTTTTGTGGATTTTCACTCAACAAACAGGGGAGCTGTTACAGGTTTCGCAGGATGCTTTTGATTGTGACACATTATCAATTCATTCAACTGTTTCATCTACTGATTTTCATGCGAAACCTATTGAAGATGTCTTTTATCAGAATGGCGTTCTTTGTTTTATCGATAGTGAGCATGATCTTTATGTTTATGATATTTCCCGACAATCTAAAATTTATATTCGTAACCTTTCTTCATTAGTGCAGAAGAATGGAACTATTGCAGGAATAGCCCTTTTCTATGAAGATATTATTATTGGTTTTCGAACGAATGGGTTAGTCCGTCTCCGTACTTCACAAAAATATAAAGAAGAAGTGGTCGACCGGAATGTACGTATATATAGTATTTATCGAGATCCTCATCAGAATGTCTTATGGGTTGCTTCGGACGGACAAGGAACGATTATGTATGCTAAGAAATATTCTATTGCCACCAATTTGATGCTCAATCAACTGTCATCTAACTTAAGCAGGCAGGTACGTTCTGTTATGACAGACGATAGTGGTGGACTATGGTTCGGGACGAAAGGTGATGGACTGCTGCATATACCGGATTATCGTGAGAATGAGGAGGCTTCTGCCGTTACAGTTTACTCTCCTGAAGGAAAGCAAAATGTTGTGTCTTATATACGATGGAATAAAGAATTTCCTGTTTATAAATTGGTTCAAAGCCGTTATATGGATGGCTTTTGGATAGGATCTGGAGATCCGGGACTATTTTACTATTCTTTTGAAGACAAAGCTTTGCATTCTGTGGAGAATCTGCCGGCACAACCCACCGAGATACATGGCATTTATGAGGAAAATGATAGTGTACTTTATGTGGTGACAGCCGGTTCCGGTTTTCATAAATTAATACTTGAGAAGCAGGCAGGTACCATTCGTTTCAAGTCGCAGAAAAGTTATCATTTTTTTCACGGTCAGCGAGAAATTACGATGTTCTATCCAATGTTGCCCGAAGGGGATTCTATTTTGTGGCTTGGCAGTCGGGAGAAAGGACTCGTACGGTTTGATAAGCGGACTGAAGAATATAAAGTGATTTCTTTGAAAGAAATGCTTCATAAGTCGGTAGACGATGTGCTCAGCCTGTATCGGACCAAAGAAGGGTTGTTATATGTAGGGACAACATCAGGATTGGTATGTTTGAATTCTAATGGCAAACAGATGAAAGCTACCTATATCGGACGGGAGCAAGGTTTGCTCAATGATATGATTCATGGTGTACTTGAAGATGAGAACGGACTCTTATGGCTTGGTACGAATCGGGGGCTGATTAAATATAATCCGATAAATGGCTCATCACATGCCTACTTTTACAGTGCAGGTGTTCAAATCGGTGAGTTTAGTGATGATGCTTATTACATGTGTCCATATACACAGGAGCTTTTTTTCGGTGGGATTGACGGGTTGCTTTATTTGGATAAAGAGGTGCAGGCTGCTCCGGAATTTTATCCGGATATTTTGTTACGTAAGTTGACTGTTGGACATACGCAAGTGGTTCAGGGGGATGGAGATTACTATACAGACGATGGTAAGGCATTACAGTTGAAGGGGACGGAGGTTTCATTTGCACTTTCTTTTGTTGTTCCGGATTTTTTATCAGGAGAAGATATAGAATATTCTTACCAGTTGGAAGGATATGATAAGGATTGGACCTCTTTTAGTAGTATTAATGAAGCCTCATATACAGGAGTGCCGGCAGGTGATTATATCTTTAAGGTACGCTATAAGAGGGATGTATTTGATACGGAATATCGGCATTTTTCTATTCCGGTATATATCCTTTCTCCCTGGTATCGATCGGTGGCGGCTTATTTGGTTTATTTGATCATTTTCTTGTTGCTGTTAGGGTATGTGATATATTTACTACGTAAAAACTACCTTCAGGAACGGATGATGAAAACACTGATGGGGACAGAAAGTTGCCGGAAATCCGAGACTGTATATACAAACCGTAGGATGCTTGAAGATTTTACTCTTATTTATAATTATTGTGACCAATTGCGTGCAGAGAATCTTTCTTATGAGCAATGTCTTGAGAAAGTGTCACTGATACGCGAAACTGTGATGAACGCACTTCTTAATCCTGACGCTCTGTTTTTGGAAGAACTTAAACAATTCTTTCCGGATCGGTTTATTGTTTCTGCACGTATGAGTATACAGGGAGTTTCTCAAGAGGTGTTACGTACGTTGGAAGAACAAGGGATTGATCATTCTTCTATATCGTCAATGATTCCGGAACACTTAACATTTCCAGTTTACAAGAATGCATTATACAGTATTCTTTATTGCTGCTATCTCCGGATTACTGAAATGAAAGGTACTCATGGCGTAATAGTAGAAATGTCAGAACAGGATGGTAAGATGCAGCTACATTTTTCTTCTAAAGATGCTACTGCGAAAGCGTTGTATGAATATCTTTCAGATAAAGCTTCTTCAGTGACGGAGAAAGATTCCGATCATGTGTTTGCTGTGCATTTACTTTTAGGTTTTGTACGGTCGGCTTTGGAACGTATTCATGCCGTTCTTCGTTATGATGATGAGAGTGGTAGTCGGTTGACGATTATCTTTGAACCGGCGGTCTTGACAGTGGCAGGTGAACAAGGGAAAAAAACTGTGCTTTTGTTGGAAGACAGAGATGAAATGACTTGGTTGATTAGTAATTTCCTGGCTGATGAATATGTGGTTCATCAGGTAAAGAGTGTGCAGCTTGCTTTTGACGAAATTCGTCGGTCGGCTCCGGCTCTATTATTAGTGGATATGACAATGTATGCCAATGCTGAAAGTACTTTTATGGAGTATGTTAGCCGAAATCGTACTCTGCTTTCAAAGACAGCTTTTATTCCATTGTTAACCTGGAAAGTTGGTTCGGCCATTCAGCGGGAACTGATCTTGTGGTCTGATTCTTATATTGTACTTCCTTATGATATATTATTCTTGCGGGAAGTTGTCCATAATGCTATTTATGGAAAGCGGGAAGCGAAGCAGATATATATGGAGGAACTGGGAGATTTGGCGGGACAGATTGTCTGTACAACTACCGAACAAGCTGATTTTATTCGTAAATTGTTAAAGGTGATTGAAGAAAACCTGGACAAGGAAGAACTGGGCTCAACGTTGATCGCTGATCGTATGGCAATGAGTTCCCGTCAGTTCTATCGTAAATTCAAGGAAATCTCCAATACTGCTCCCGGTGATTTAATAAAGAGTTACCGTATGGAAAAGGCAGCCCGCTTGTTACTTGATGAAGAACTTTCTATTCAAGATGTTATTATGGAGGTCGGTATTTCCAGCCGGTCTTATTTTTATAAAGAATTTACCCGTCGGTTCGGGATGACACCGAAAGATTATCGGGAACAGCGAAAGGTATGCTGATTGTCAGGCTAAATTCTTTCGTATAGGTGATTGGTTGGGAAACATTATTATTTATTTGTTTGTCACAACCTTGTGCTCTAAATCCCTTCTGTTAATTTTATTGTATTGATTTTTAGGGTATTAACCTGTGCTCTAATTTGCCCTTCTGTGCTTTAAAGATGTGTCTTTATTTTGCCGTTTTTTTGGCAAGGTAGAGCATTGGAGTTTTATTCGAATAACCTTTATTTGCAACAATCTTTTTAAAGGGAATTAACCTTATTACTAATCAAATTTAAAGGAATTATGAATGAAAAACTAAAGTATCTTACCTTATTTGTAATAGGTATGATGTTGAGTTTGGGCATGAATGCTCAATCTGTAAAATCAATCTCCGGTACGGTAACCGATGATCAGGGAGAGGCGGTTATCAGTGGTACGGTGAAAGTTAAAAACGGTAGTACAGGAACAATCACTGACATTAACGGTAAATACACTCTCTCTGTTCCTTCCAATGCCACCTTGGTGTTTTCGTATATTGGTTATATCACACAAGAATTTAAAGTCTCGGAATTAAAGAGTAATGTTCTGAACGTAGTTCTGCAATCGGATACGAAAGCACTGGACGAAGTAGTCGTTGTTGGTTATGGTACCATGCGCAAATCAGACTTGACAGGTTCCATTTCCACAGCCAAAGGTAAAGACATGCTGAAAGCACAATCATTCAATGCGCTTGACGGATTGAAAGGTAAAGTGGCCGGTGTGAATATCTTCTCTAATACCGGTCAGCCGGGTGGAGAATCACGTGTCATCATTCGTGGTATTTCTACTATCAACGCATCAGCATCACCGCTGTACGTAGTCGATGGAGTGGTGATGTCAAACTTCGAATTGCTTAATCCGAATGATATCGAATCTATCGAAGTATTGAAAGATGCTTCCTCTGCTGCCATCTATGGTGCCCGTGGTGCAAATGGTGTTATCATGGTGACTACCAAGCGCGGTAATGCAGGAAAAGGAGTCCATGTTTCCTATGATGGTTCATTGTCTATCGGTAAGATGGCTAGAAAAATAGATGTAATGGATGCTAACGAATGGATGTCTACCTTCAAGCAGGGATTGGAAAATGCCAACGAATTTCAAGGCAAGAACTTCACAACTGATCTGTCACAGATATTCACAGACGAACGTTTGTTCAATGCAGACGGTTCTCCGAAATATAATACCAACTGGCAGGATGAAGCATCCCGCACTGCCATCTCTCATAACCATCAGATCAGTATCCAACGTACAGGAGAAGGATCTTCTATCGGAGCATTCATCAATTATACCGATCAACAGGGTATTTTGTTGAATTCTTACTTTAAACGTATCAATGCAAAATTGGCGTATGATGACAAACCGACTGATTGGCTGTCTACTTCCGTTAATTTATTAGTAAATCATACTTGGGGTAATAGAACTTCTGATAACCCTTACGGACAAGGCGCATTGCGTACAATGATCGAACAGTTGCCTTTCTTACCGGTTAAGCTGGATGGTGAATATACGCAGACGAACATTATTAATACAAGCTCTATTCTCAATAATCAGACTGATCCTAATAGCGGAAAACAAGGATTCAGCCCGGAAGGTGTAGGTAATCCCGTTGAGTTGCTCGAACGGATGCAGGCTATGCAATATCGTACGCAGATTTTTGGTAATGCTGCTTTGACTTTCCATCTCATGAAAGGATTGGATTTGAAGACCCAGTTCGGTATCGACTACCACAATAATCGTGATGCTAACTATACGCCGTTCACTCCGCGTCCGATGATTAATCAAAGTTCCGAGGGAGCAGCTTCTGCAAATAACTCCAACTCTTTGTATTGGCAGGAAGAAACCTATTTGACTTATGTGAAAGATATAAACAAACATCACATTAATGCAATGGCGGGTATGTCTTGGCAAGAGTATAATTATACCAAATTCGAAGCTTCCGACAGTAAGTATATTGATGACTTCTACGGATATTATAATTTAGGTTCCGGAACGAACCGTCCTTCTGTTGGCAGTGATTACGACAAGTGGGCAATGAACTCTTATTTCTTGCGTCTGGCGTATTCTTATGACAACAAGTATATGGCTACCGTAACCGGTCGTTATGATGGCTCTTCCAAATTCGGACAGAACAATAAATATGCATTTTTTCCGTCAGTAGGTTTGGGCTGGATGATTTCTAATGAAGACTTCTTGAAAGACAACTCATTGATTAGCAAATTAAAATTGCATACTTCTTACGGTGTGACAGGTAACTCGGAAATTGGTACTTATAAGTCATTGGCCACGGTAAGCCAGTCAAATACGATTATTGGTGATGCTTTGCACGTTGTATCTTATCTGGACAATATGCCTAATCCTGACTTGAAATGGGAAAAGACTGGACAGTGGGACTTAGGATTCGAGTTGGGTTTATTCAATAACAGACTGAATTTCGATATTTCCTATTATTATAAATATACTTCAGATTTGTTGCTCGACCGTCCGGTTCCTGAATCAACAGGCTACTCTTCCATTATGGATAATATTGGAGCCGTTTCCAATCGTGGTGTAGATATTCTGGTTACAGCATATCCTATTCAGACACATGATTTCCAGTGGACTTCCACTCTTAATTTAGGTTTCAACAAAAACCGTGTAGAGAAACTGGATGAAAGTGCATCTGTTGATCCTGTCACCGGTAAGCGTCAGATTACAACCGATGGTTTTGTGGGTTACGATATGTTGATCCGTGAAGGTGAAGAGCTTTCTTCTTTCTATGGTTATAAGCGCGCCGGTATTTACGATGGTATTCCGTCTAACTGGGATCCGGAGACAATGAACATACCTTCCACTATCGGTGAAAAGGTAACTTATAAGAAACGCGAAATTATTGGTAACGGATTGCCTGACTGGATGGGCTCATTTATCAATACCTTCAATTATAAAGGTTTCGATTTGACTTTAGACTTCCAGTTTACATGGGGGGTAGACGTGATGCAAGAATATTATCACTCTACTGTAGCCCGTTTCCTGACTAACGGTATAGACCGTCTTTATAAGGAAGCATGGCATCCAACTCTCAATCCGTCGGGTAAAGAACAGGCAATTCGTCTGAATAACTTTGGTCAGGGAGCTAATAACCAGGCAGATGATGACTGGGTTTGCAATGGTTCTTATTTGCGTTGTAACATGATTCAGCTCGGATATACCTTCAATCCAACACTGATTAAGAAGATCGGTCTGTCTTCATTGCGTTTGTATGCGAATGTGAATAACGCGTTCCTGATTACTTCTAAGGACTATAACGGATACGATCCGGATAACTCATCTCGTTTAGGTGACAACAAATGGGGGGCTAACCGCCAATTCTTCACCTATCCGCGTCCGAGAACGTTTACGTTCGGTCTTAATGTAGCATTTTAATTCACCGTTATAAAAACCATAAGAATTATGAAACTATTAAAAGTATATATATCTGTATTTTGTATGTGTTCACTTTCTGTGTTGCTGAATTCATGCGACGATTTCCTGAAAGAAGAACCATTGGATATGAAATCATCTGACCAATTCTGGAAGACGAAAGCTGATGCGGAGTCGGGGGTGAACGCATTGTATTTTGGTGGTGTACCTTATTTACACAACACTGATGTAGGCGGTGGCTGGACTCCTAAAGCGACAATGTGGGGTGGTATTGTGTCCGGATTGTACGTTGATAAGCGTAAGGATAGAACATTTACTACGGCATCCGAAGGGTGTAACTTCAATATTGAATCTTTTGATGATATTGCAATGAAATACTGGCATGAGTTTTATAAAGGTATTTCACGTGCCAACTTTGTTATTGCCAATATTCCGACAATGACCGGTGTGCTGGATGAAGCTACTATTAATAATTATGTGGCTCAAGGTAAATTCTTCCGTGCATATGGATATTTCTGGCTGGTCAAAGAATTTGGTGGTGTTCCTTATATTTCAGAACCTTACACATCTACAGAAGGTATGTACAAAGAACGTCTTTCTGCTGAAGAGGTTTATAAGAAAATTGAAGCCGACTTGCTGGATATTGTCAACGGGGATGCATTACCCAATAAAACGTTTTATGAAAATGGCTGTTATGTCACTAGGGCAATGGCGCAGACTTTGCTGGCACAAGTTTATTTACAATGGGCTGGTGCACCGTTAAACGGGGGGGCAGACTATTATGGAAAAGCTGCACAGATGGCATTGAACGTGATTAATGATAGTCCTCATGGACTTATTCATCCGAATGGAACGACTGATGATTTGAACTCTGCGTATAATGTGATTAAGACAACGAAAGAATCTGCTGAAATCATTTATGCTAAAGAATATAATTATAGTGATTATAGTGTAGGTAACTCTTATGCTTGTCGTTCTATTGGTACAGATGCTTTTCAGTGGGGAGTGTTCCATCCGGGAGGAGACGTGCTGTATAATGCATACCTTCCTTGTGATATGTTGCTTAACAGCTATGCCTCTAATGATATTCGAGGACATGAGAAACAGTTCTTCTTTAAGCAATATACCGATGCTGAAGGAAATACTCATACGTTGAATAATGCAGGCAACTGGGCATGGTTTGATGAAAATGCTTTGATTAGCGGTCACGACGGTGATTATAATATGCCGGTATTCCGTTTTGCGGAAGTCTTGCTGATTGCGGCCGAAGGTCTGGCACGTACAAATCATGAAGATAATGCTGTCGGTGGAGCTAAATATTATCTCAATCAAGTGCGTAAACGTGCTGGATTGGCAGATGAGACGGCTACAGGAAACGATTTAATACAATCGATTTTGACTGAACGTTTGCATGAGTTACCGTTGGAATTTAAGATTTGGGATGACATTCGTCGTACTCGTTTGTATCCGGAAGCATCTACCGAATCAGGAAAATTGAAATGGACTGCTCTTGCATCGGCTCAAATCCAAAACAAGCCCGATGGAAGCACAAGAGCCGGCGCCATTCCTGAATATGCTTTGTTATGGCCTATCCCGTTAGATGAAATTCAGGCTAATCCTGCGTTAGAAGGACATCAGAACCCGGGATGGAATTAATTAGGTAATAATAAATATTTGTTTCTGATAGAATTGGAGAGAGGGTAAAGGCAAATTATCCTCTCTCTATTGCTTAAACAGTTAGTCCTCCGGTTGTACTCTCGTGGTATGCACATAAATATTACATCCTGATTCTCACTTATTTAACTTGTACTCTCGTTGACGCTCGTATCCTTTGGTTGACCATATGCTATTTTTTTCTTATTTTGGCGTATCAGAGGACTGATAATTACAGAAAGATGCTTTAATTTGTAACGTAAATAAAAAAGACTTGATAATCTAATTAATAGCTTAATTCGTAGACCATGAATAAAAAGAAACTACTATCTTTCGCAATAGCCCTGCTATTGGGAGCTTCTTCTACCTTTGCGCAAAAGCAACCGGTAGACTATGTGAATCCTTTAATGGGAACTGATTCGAAAATATCACTATCTAATGGGAATACATATCCTGCCATCGCGTTGCCTTGGGGAATGAACTTCTGGATGCCACAAACCGGAAAGATGGGTGACGGTTGGGCTTACACTTATGCATCCGACAAAATCAGAGGTTTCAAGCAAACCCATCAGCCTAGTCCGTGGATCAATGACTACGGTCAGTTCTCAATCATGCCGATGACTAAACAGTTGAAGATCGATCAGGACAGTCGTGCTTCCTGGTTCTCTCATAAGGCAGAGAAAGCCACTCCTTATTATTATAGTGTTTATTTGTCAGAGTATGACATGACAACTGAAATAGCTCCGACGGAACGTTGCGCATATTTCCGTTTCACTTTCCCTGAAACCTCCGATGCCTATGTGGTGGTAGATGCTTTCGACCGCGGTTCGTATGTGAAGGTGATTCCCGAAGAAAATAAAATAGTTGGTTATACGACACGCAATAGTGGCGGTGTTCCTCAAAACTTTAAGAATTACTTTGTGATAGAGTTCGACAAGCCTTTTACTTTCAATAAAGTATGGGCAGACTATCATTTGGTTGAAACACATCTCGAACTACAATCCAATCACGTGGGTGCTGCTATCGGATTTTCAACGAAGAAAGGAGAACAGGTACATGCAAAGGTGGCATCCTCATTCATCAGTCCTGAACAGGCTGAACTGAACTTGAAAGAAATTGGTAATAAGACCTTTGAACAGACAAAAGAGGCCGGTCGTAAGGCATGGAACAATGTCTTGGGGCGTATCAAGGTTGAAGACAGCGATGAGAACCGTATGCGTACGTTCTACTCTTGTTTGTATCGTTCGGTGTTGTTTCCCCGTATGTTTTACGAGGTAAACAGTAAGGGGGAAACTGTGCATTACAGCCCCTATAATGGTGAAATCCGTCCGGGATATATGTTTACCGACACTGGATTCTGGGATACTTTCCGTTGCTTGTTTCCATTTGTTAATTTGATATATCCTTCAATGGGTGAGAAGATGCAGGCAGGTCTGTTGAATACCTATCTTGAAAGTGGATTCTTTCCTGAATGGGCCAGCCCGGGCCATCGTGGTTGCATGGTTGGGAACAATTCTGCTTCTGTAGTGGCGGATGCTTTCATGAAGAATATAACCAAAGCGGATGCAGAAAAAATGTATGAAGGTCTACTGAAAGGGGCCAATAGCGTACATCCGAAAGTTTCTACTACCGGACGCCGTGGATATGAATATTATAACAAACTGGGCTATGTGCCATACGATGTGAAAATTAATGAGAATGCGGCACGCACATTGGAATATGCATACGATGACTGGTGCATTTACCGTATGGGTGAAAAATTAGGTCGTCCGGCAGAAGAACTGGATGTTTATAAGAAAAGGAGTCAGAACTACCGTAATCTGTTCGATCCAGAAACTAAGTTGATGCGGGGAAAGAATTCCGACGGAACTTTCCAGACTCCTTTCAATCCTTTTAAATGGGGAGATGCCTTTACGGAAGGAAATAGTTGGCATTATACATGGTCGGTATTCCACGATGTACAAGGACTGGTTGATCTGATGGGCGGCAAGAAGATGTTTGTCAGTATGCTTGATTCTGTGTTCAATCTTCCTCCTGTATTTGATGATAGCTATTATGGAGGAGTGATTCACGAGATTCGTGAAATGGAAATTGCTAACATGGGTAACTATGCACATGGCAACCAACCTATCCAGCACATGATCTATTTGTATAACTATGCTGGCGAACCTTGGAAAGCCCAATATTGGTTGCGTGAGACGATGAACCGCCTCTATCTTCCTACTCCGGACGGTTATTGTGGAGATGAAGATAACGGTCAGACTTCGGCTTGGTATGTATTTACTGCATTGGGATTTTATCCGGTATGTCCCGGCAGCAATGAATATGTAATGGGAGCTCCTTACTTCAAGAAAGCAACGATTACACTGGAGAACGGCAAGAAACTGGAAATCTCCGCCCCGAAGAATAACGATGATAATCGTTATATTCGTTCATTGAATTATAATGGCAAGAATTATACAAAGAATTATCTGAACCATTTCGATCTGTTGAAAGGCGGTCGTCTGGTGTTTGATATGGATAACAAACCGAATAAGGGAAGAGGTATCAACGAATCAGACTTCCCGTATTCATTCTCTCGTGACGCAAAGTAAGCTGATATGAATAATTTGAGAAAGAAAGTATTGATGATGACTATGGCGGCAGCAACTTTGTCCGCCATAGCTCAACAGCCGGTAGACTATGTGAATCCGATTATCGGGACCAATGGAATGGGGCATACTTTTCCCGGTGCTTGTACTCCTTTTGGATGGGTACAGTTGAGTCCGGACACAGACACAATTCCGCATAATGTAAATGGAGCTTATCAGAAAAATGCCTACGAGTATTGTGCCGGTTACCAATATAGGGACAAGACCATTGTTGGCTTTAGTCACACTCATCTTAGTGGTACGGGACATTCTGATTTGGGAGACATTTTGTTGATGCCTGCTGTTGGCGATGTGAAGTTAAATCCCGGCCGGGCGGATTATCCGGAAGAGGGATACCGTTCACGTTTTGACCATGCTACAGAAAAAGCTGTTCCCGGATATTATGAAGTGATGCTGGATGATTATGGCATTAAAGCCCAACTGACAGCAACACAACGGACGGGTATACATAAATATACCTTCCCGAAAGGAAAAGATGGTCATTTGATTTTGGATCTGGTGCATGGTATTTATAATTATGACGGCAAAGTTCTATGGGCCAATTTGAGAGTCGAAAACGATACTCTGTTGACCGGATATCGTATCACCAATGGATGGGCGCGTACGAATTATACCTATTTTGCTATCTCTTTGTCACAGCCGATTAAAGACTACGGATATAAGGATAAGGAAAAAGTATTGTACAATGGCTTTTGGCGTCGTTTTAAGTTGGAAAAGAACTTCCCTGAAATCACAGGTCGAAAAATCGTGGCTTACTTTAACTTCGATACCGCTAACAATTCGGAACTGGTTGTAAAAGTGGCATTGTCGGCAGTCAGTACGGAAGGGGCCATTAAGAATCTGCATGCCGAGGCTTCCGGAAAGAGTTTCGAACAGTTGGCGGAGGCTGCTCGTACAGATTGGAATAGTGAACTGGAGCATTTCGAGATCGAAGGTACGCCCGATCAGAAAGCAATGTTCTATACTTCTCTTTACCACACCATGATTAATCCGTCTGTGTATATGGATGTAGACGGTTCCTATCGTGGGCTGGATCATAACATACACCGGGCGGAAGGATTCACCAACTATACTATATTTTCCCTTTGGGATACCTATCGTGCGGAACATCCTTTCCTGAATCTGGTGAAACCGGGACGCAATGCGGATATGGTGGAATCCATGATTAAACATGAGCAACAAAGCGTGCACGGAATGTTGCCGATATGGAGTCTGATGGGAAATGAAAACTGGTGTATGAGCGGTTATCATGCTGTGTCTGTACTGGCGGATGCAATAACCAAAGGCGTCTTTTCGAATGTGGATGAGGCATTGGCGGCAATGGTCAGTACATCCACCGTTCCGTATTATGAAGGTATAGCTGATTATATGAAGCTGGGATATATTCCGCTTGACAAAAGTGGTACAGCAGCCTCTTCTACTTTGGAGTATGCATACGACGATTGGACTATCTATCAGACAGCTTTGAAGGCAGGTAACAAGGAAATAGCGGAGACTTACCGAAAGCGTGCCCTCAATTATCGTACTATCTATGATACAAGTATTGGTTTTGCACGTCCCCGTTATAGTGACGGTTCTTTCAAGAAAGAGTTTGATGTATTGCAAACCTATGGTGAAGGTTTTATCGAAGGCAATTCATGGAATTTCTCTTTTCATGTGCCACACGATGTATTTGGCATGATCGACTTGATGGGAGGAGAAGGGACGTTCGTGCAGAAACTGGATGAACTGTTCTCCATGCATCTGCCGGAGAAGTACTATGAGCATAATGAGGATATTACGGAAGAATGTTTGGTCGGCGGATATGTGCATGGTAATGAACCGAGCCACCATGTTCCTTATCTATATGCGTGGACTTCCCAGCCGTGGAAATCACAGTACTGGCTGCGTGAGATTCTGAATAAGATGTATAAGAATGATATTAACGGATTGGGTGGAAATGATGATTGCGGACAGATGTCAGCATGGTACCTTTTCTCCGTGATGGGTTTCTATCCGGTTTGTCCTGGTACAGACCAGTATGTATTGGGAGCGCCCTACCTACCTTATCTGAAGATGACGCTTCCTAATGGAAAGACATTGGAGATCAAAGCGCCGGGTGTCAGCGATAAGAAACGTTACGTGCAGTCGCTGAAATTGAACGGTAAGGTATACGACAAGATGTACATTATACATGAAGACATTTTGAAAGGAGGCGTGCTTGAATTCAAGATGGGGGCGTCACCTAACAAACGTCGCGGATTATCACCGGAGGATAAACCTTATTCATTAACTAACGGAATCAACGAATAATCAATAAAGGAGTATGAAAAAGATACATTTAATCTATGCAGCCTGCCTGCTGGTAGGTATGGGGGCTTGTGCTGCAAGTGTGCAAAAACAGGTGAAGGATAGTTCTGATGTATGGAAAGAGTACAATACAGGTGCTGTATTGTTTGAGGATAAAGCACCGGAAACGCTGGGATCGGACATTTACCACCGGATCATTCCCGATGCTGAATCGTACATCAAGGAACAGGCACGTACTGTATTAGCTACTCTTTACAATTCTCCGGAAGATAGTATTCCCGCAGTGCACAAGATACATTATACTTTGGAAGATATCAACGGTATTTCTGCTAAAGGCGGTGGCAATGGTGATGTGACGATTTTCTACAGTACACGTCATATTGAAAAATCTTTTGCAGCGAATGATACGGCAAAGTTGTTTTTCGAAACGCGCGGGGTATTGTTGCATGAACTGACACATGCTTATCAGCTGGAACCGCAAGGAATCGGTTCTTATGGAACCAATCGTGTGTTCTGGGCATTTATCGAGGGAATGGCAGATGCTGTGCGGGTTGCCAATGGAGGATTTGACGGACCGAATGCCCGTCCGAAAGGCGGGAACTATATGGACGGTTATCGTACAGCCGGTTATTTCTTTGTCTGGTTGCGTGATAACAAAGATCCTGAATTCCTGCGTAAGTTCAATCGCAGTACGTTGGAGGTGGTGCCTTGGTCGTTCGATGGTGCTATCAAACATATTTTAGGGAATGAATATAATATTGACGAATTATGGCATGAGTATCAGGTCGCTGTAGGTGATATACAAGCATAATAATGTAAATATGGTGAGTGTAATGGGTAAAAGAGGATTGTTTTTAGTATGGCTGTGCCTGGTGAGTATTTTGCCAGGCATGGCTCAAACCGAGAAACTGATTGATTATGTGAATCCATTTGTGGGAACAGATGGTTATGGTAATGTGTATCCGGGTGCGCAGATTCCTTTCGGAGGAATTCAGATGAGTCCGGACACAGATAGTAAATACTATGATGCGGCTTCCGGTTATAAATATAATCATTCCACTTTGTTGGGGTTCAGTCTGACTCATTTAAGCGGGACTGGTATACCTGATTTGGGAGACTTCTTGTTTATTCCCGGAACAGGAGAGATGAAACTGGATCCGGGGACACGTGAGGAGCCGGAAAAGGGATACCGTTCACGTTATTCTCATGAAAAGGAATGGGCATCACCTAATTATTATGCGGTGGAACTGTCAGATTATGGAGTAAAGGCTGAAATGACGTCAGGGGTACGTAGTGGTATGTTCCGCTTCACCTATCCTCAATCGGATAAAGCTTTTATAATGATCGATATGAACCATACTTTATGGCAATCTTGTGAATGGGCAAATCTGCGCATGGAAAATGATTCTACCATCACCGGATATAAACTGGTGAAAGGCTGGGGACCGGAACGGCATATCTATTTCACGGCTACTTTCTCTAAAAAGTTGACCGGCTTACGCTTTATGCAGAATAAGAAGCCGGTGATTTACAATACTTCCCGGTTTCGTAGCAGCTATGAGGCTTGGGGAAAGAATCTGATGGCTTGCATCTCTTTTGATACAAAAGCCGGAGAGGAGGTGATTGTAAAAACTGCTATTTCATCGGTCAGCACAAACGGGGCAAAAAACAATATGGCGGAACTTGCCGGACTCGCTTTCGATGATCTGAAAGCTAAAGGAGAAGCACTATGGGAAAAAGAACTTGGAAAATATACCCTTACTGCCGACCGTAAAACGAAAAGAACTTTCTATACATCGGCTTACCATGCGGCTTTGCATCCGTTCATCTTTCAGGATGCAGACGGGCAGTTTCGAGGATTAGATAAAAATATAGAGAAAGCCGAAGGATTTACCAACTATACGGTATTCTCTCTTTGGGACACCTACCGGGCTTTGCATCCCTGGTTCAATCTGGTTCAACAGGAAGTGAATGCCGATATTGCCAATTCCATGCTGGCTCATTATGATAAAAGTGTGGAGAAAATGCTTCCTATCTGGTCGTTTTATGGAAATGAGACTTGGTGTATGATTGGTTATCATGCAGTTTCCGTATTGGCTGACATGATTGTGAAGGGAGTGAAAGGATTCGATTACGAACGTGCGTATGAGGCTATGAAGACCACGGCGATGAATCCGAATTATGACTGTTTGCCGGAATATCGTATGATGGGATATGTGCCTTTCGATAAAGAGGCGGAGTCAGTATCTAAAACATTGGAATATGCGTATGATGATTATTGCATGGCACAGGCTGCCAAGGCTTTGGGTAAAGAGGATGATTATCGTTATTTCTTGAATCGTGCACTCTCTTATCAGACTTTGATTGATCCGGAAACGAAGTATATGCGTGGCAAGGACAGTCAGGGAAACTGGCGTACACCGTTTACTCCGGTAGCTTATCAGGGACCCGGATCTGTAAATGGATGGGGGGATATTACGGAAGGCTTTACTGTACAATATACCTGTTACGTACCACAAGATGTACAAGGATATATCAACGAAGCTGGCGAAGATTGGTTCCGCAACCGGTTGGATGAACTGTTCACAGTAGAGCTGCCGGATGACATTCCGGGAGCACATGATATTCAAGGCCGTATCGGAGCCTATTGGCATGGAAATGAACCTTGCCATCATGTAGCGTATCTTTATAATTACTTGAAAGAACCTTGGAAATGTCAGAAGTGGGTACGGACGATTGCTGAACGTTTCTATGGCGATACTCCGGATGCATTAAGTGGCAATGACGATTGCGGACAGATGTCGGCTTGGTATATGTTCAATTGCATTGGCTTTTACCCGGTGGCTCCTTCAAGCAATATGTATAACATCGGTTCTCCTTGCGTTGAGGCAATAACAGTTCGGATGAGCAACGGAAAAGTGATTGAAATGGTAGCAGATAATTGGTCGCCGAAGAATGTGTATGTAAAGGAATTGTATGTGAATGGCAAGAAGTATGACAAATCTTATTTGAAATATGAGGATATACGTGATGGCGTGAAACTACGTTTTGTCATGAGCAATAAACCGAACTATAAGCGTGCGGTATCAGATGAAGCAGTAGCTCCTTCTTTGTCGTTGCCTGGAAAGACAATGAAATATCAGGCTAATTTGATGAAAACGGGTATATCAAACCAGTGAAAATGACTTTTGAAGGAGTATTACCCAGTCCGTTTGATAGTACGAAGTGATGTTTTTATTACATTTGCCACTGTAAAACGATTATTAATTAAATATCTAAACCATGAGAAGATATTTCCTGTTAGTTGTGTGTTTGTGCTTGGCATCACTACTTCGTGCACAGAATAAGTTAGAGTTAATTTCTCCCAATGGAGAGCTGAAAGTGTCCTTGAATCTCTCGGATAAAATCTATTATAGTATAGATTATAACGGAGATGTATTGTTGAAAGACAATACCCTTCAGTTGACATTGAGGAATCAGGTGTTGGGAGAAAATCCCAAACTGCGCCGTCAGAAACGTACGAGTGTCGACGAGCAATTAACTCCTATTGTTCCTTTGAAATATGCGAAAGTCAATAATCGTTATAATCAATTGCTACTGACCTTTAAAGATTATTCAGTAGAATTCCGTGCTTTTGACGATGGAGTTGCTTACCGGTTTATTACCTCACAAAAAGGTGCTGTTGAAGTAATGAACGAAGAGTTTGCTATCAACTTCCCGTCGGATTATCTTCTTCACTTGCAACAACCGGGAGGCTTCCATACAGCTTATGAGGAACCTTACACACATGTTCAAAGTAATGCGTGGAAGCCTGAAGAACGGATAGCTGTTTTGCCGGTATTGATTGACACACAAAAAGACTATAAAATATTAATCAGCGAGTCGGATCTGGCTGATTATCCATGTATGTTTCTCAAAGGAACGGGGACGAACGGAGCAATCTCTGTTTTTCCTAAAGCTCCGCTTGCGTTTGCCGAAAACAGTGATCGAAGCGTGAAGATTACTCAAGAAGCTGATTACATTGCTAAAACAAAAGGTACGAGAAATTATCCTTGGCGTTACTTTGTGATAAGTAAAAATGATAAGCAGTTGATTGAGAATACAATGACTTATAAACTGGCTGAAAAGAATCAACTTCAGAATGTTTCATGGATTAAGCCGGGACAGGTGAGCTGGGAATGGTGGAATGACGCTTCTCCTTACGGACCGGATGTGAATTTTGTTTCCGGTTATAACTTGGATACTTATAAGTATTACATTGATTTTGCTTCTAAATTTGGTATTCCATATATCATTATGGATGAAGGTTGGGCTAAAAGTACACGTGATCCTTATACACCTAATCCCAAAGTAGACTTGCACGAGTTGATTCGTTATGGCAAAGAAAAAAATGTAGGGATTGTGCTTTGGTTGACATGGTTGACGGTAGAAAACAATTTTGATCTCTTCAAGACTTTCAATGAATGGGGAGTAAAAGGACTTAAGATTGATTTTATGGACAGAAGCGATCAGTGGATGGTCAACTATTACGAACGGGTAGCCCGGGAAGCAGCCAAACATCATTTGTTTGTCGATTTTCATGGCTCTTTCAAACCTGCCGGACTGGAATATAAATATCCGAATGTATTGTCTTACGAAGGAGTGCGTGGCATGGAACAAATGGGCGGTTGTTATCCGGATAATAGTCTGTATTTACCGTTTATGCGTAATGCTGTCGGTCCGATGGATTATACTCCCGGAGCGATGATTAGTATGCAGCCTAATGTGTATCGCTCGGAACGTCCCAATGCTGCAAGTATCGGAACACGCGCTTATCAGTTGGCACTCTTTGTGGTTTTTGAAAGTGGTCTGCAGATGTTGGCGGATAATCCTACTCTTTATTATCGTAATGAAGATTGTACCCGTTTCATTACACAAGTTCCCGTAACGTGGGACGAGACTGTGGCACTGGAAGCTAAAGCGGGTGAATATGTCATTGTAGCAAAACGGAAAGGTGATAAGTGGTTTATAGGAGGAATGACTAACAATGGTGAAAAGGAACGTGAGTTTACCATAAAGTTAGATTTCTTGAATAAAGATCGCTCTTATCAAATGACATCTTTTGAGGATGGTATCAACGCAGGACGTCAGGCGATGGATTATCGTTGCAAGTCATCCCAAGTGAAAGCCGGGGAGCAGCTAACTATAAAGATGGTTAGAAATGGTGGCTTTGCAGCTGTCATTGAATGATGGCACATATTCTAACTTTCCATATGTAAAAATGGAATCCTCTTTCAATCTATCACCATCCTTCTGAAACGCATTGTTCATCGAGCTTTCAGGGTGGTGATAGATTGTTCTCCACCTGTCACCTAATCATTCATCTATCACCGTTTGAAATGAACATGCCTGCATATAAATATAAGCTTGTATGTAAATAGAAGTTTCAAGGCGGGAAACTTTAGTTTCCATTAGGGGAAACTGCAGTTTCAGAGGCTTGAAACTAAAGTTTCCTCGGTGAGAAACAAAGTGTTTCATGCCGTGAAACTGCTTGTTTCAAGCGTTGAAACCAATCGTTTCACGGCATGAAACACTTTGTTTTGCTATTTGTTCTAAGAAGGCAATGTCTCGGAATCAACGTTTTCTCTTAGAGAACCACTCTTTAAACTCTGCTACTCGGGCTTTGCTGACAAGTATTTTTTCTTTGATTCCTGAATAATACAAGTTGATGGACAGTCGGCTGTTGAACCATAAGTCAATATCTTTGATAGCTTCTCGCGAAATAAGATATTGGCGGTTAGCTCGAAAGAAAAGAGAAGGATTGAGACACTCCGTAAGTTCATCTAATGTTTGAGAAAAACAGTATTCGGTTTCATCGGTTAAGACTACCTTGACCTGACAGTCCTTAATATAAAACAATTGTATCATATCTACAGAAACGGGCAATAGTTTGTCTCCTTTGGTAGGAATAAGGAAATGACTTTTATAGTTTTCTTGCTTTTGGAGTGAATGTATCAGTTTCAGTAGCTCATTCTCCTGTTGTGGAAAAGGAAACTGGTGTTTGTCAGCAGCATCCTGTAAACCTTGGAGCTTATCGAAAGCGTGTTCTATGTCTTCCTTACCGATGGGTTTTAATAAGTAGTCGATGCTGTTTACTTTGAATGCACGTAACGCATATTCATCATAGGCAGTTGTAAAGATAATCGGACAAGTAATATTGATATGATTGAATATCTCGAAGGCGGAACCATCTGCCAGATGAATATCCATGAATACCAGTTCCGGCATCGGATGAGAACTGAACCATTCGATAGTGGAACTGATACTATCCAGTATGGTCACGATTTCTCCATTCGGTTTTATCTCATTAAGCAGTGAAGTCAGGTTTCGTACTGCTGCTTTTTCGTCTTCTATAATGACAATCTTCATGGTGATTATTGTTCTAGTTGTGATTTTTCAATCAAAGGAATACAAACTGTAAACTCTCTGTCCTCCGTTATTTGTATATCCCGTTTAAACAAGAGCCTGTATCGCTTGGCAAGGTTGGCAAGTCCGATACCGGTTCCGGAAGTTGCAGTCCATTTGGGCTGAATGTCGTTGCTGATAGACAAATTGCCGTTATCGTCCGTCGTGATATGAATGGTCAACGGCTTCCGGTTGCTGATTTCGTTGTGCTTTACTGCATTCTCAATCAACACTTGCACCGCCATTGGAGGGAGGAGATATTCTTCGTAGGCATTGCTTATCTGTATGTCGAATTGTAGATTGTTCTCAAAACGCATCTTTAATAGAAATATATAAGCGGAAACAAATTCCATTTCTTCCCGGAGACTGACACATTGTGACTCATTACTTTGCAAAGTATACCTTAGTACCCGGGAGAGTTCCTGAATGTAATCCTGTGCTTTATCCTGATTTTCGCGTACCAGTGAACGCAGGGTATTCAGCGAGTTGAACAGCATGTGTGGGTTCAGCTGATTCTTCAGTACTTCATACTGATTGCGGAGATTCTCTGCCTGAAGCTGTTCGTTCTCAATAAGTACCAGTTGCTGCTTGAATATAAGATGAATGATACAGCAACTACTGGTGACGAGACATGCCACAATAAAATCCCGCAATGGATGCAAATAATGATGTACCATGGCATCGATGGCCGGAATATCAAATGTTCTGTGAAGGAAAACAAAAAACTGTCCTGACAAGTTACTCAATATCCATGTCACGATAAAGGAAAGCAAAATCTTTGTCCCTGTAATTTTAATGGAAGCCTGATTGAAATGAAACAAACGGGTATTGATGGCAAAAAGTAACAATAGCGACAGAAAGGTAAAAAGTATTTCGTTTGCCACATCTATAAACTTCATCCCCGGGAATAAGGAATGACTTTCGAAACGGTCGAAAAGAGATACTGATTCAGGAAAATGAATCAGTACAGCAACCGCTAAGGAGATGATGACTGTGGAAAGTATATATTTATCTTTTTTTATTGCTTTGGCTATCATACAACAAAGATAGTGGTAAATTATGAGTTACCGGTTATAAAATGTCAATGCTGTTGTCACAGTTGGTCAATTATTGTTTCTGAATGTGTGCCGTGACATACATACCGGGGCGGAATTGTACATTTTCCTCCTTGATGGAAGCATACACTTCGAGCGAACGATTGGTTTCGTCTACTTTTTGTCCGATGGAAATCACGATACCGTGAAAGGTTTGTGTCCCCATTCCGTTTACACGAAACTGTACCGGGCTGCCGACTTGTATGTCTGCAAGATCTTTCTCGTAAGTAGTCAGGCAAAGCATCGGGCTGCTTTTATCGATAAGTTCGCAAAGTGCTTCTCCCGGATTGATATATTTGCCGATATTCATCGCTACATTAGCGGCATAACCACTAATGGGGGCTTTGACTTCCAGTAGCGGTTGTATTCCGTTCTTAAGTAATGCCTCCGTTTGAACGCCTAAAAGAGAAAGTTGTGCAGCAGCGGCG
Source organism: Bacteroides sp. LFL-34 (assembly GCF_027257075.1). Taxonomy (NCBI): domain Bacteria; kingdom Pseudomonadati; phylum Bacteroidota; class Bacteroidia; order Bacteroidales; family Bacteroidaceae; genus Bacteroides; species Bacteroides sp. LFL-34. Next base: position 78,570 of record NZ_JAPQKZ010000019.1, read on the forward strand.
TCCTGGCGACTCTTCATGGAGAGAAAGTCCGCTTTACTTTGCTGGAATTTCTTTTGAGAAGCTGCTTGTTCGGCAGACAGATTTTTTTGCCGTTCGTATTCAGCTAAGAGATATTCGGTTTGTGCGTGACTGTCCAGATAAGTTTGTTGCAGGGTGATGAACTCCGGATTCTCTAACGTGGCGATTACACTGTTTGCAGCCACCCATTGCCCTGGAAGCAGAGAAGCCTTTTTTACAATGCCTCCCATGGTTAAAGCAATGGTTGCCTGACGTTGAGGAGGAAGAACGATTCGTCCGTTGAACGAAACCTGATTAGGCTTTGAGGTAGCTGAAGTGATGGCATCCACTTCGGGTTGTGCGATGGTATCTGCTATCGTTTCGGCAACGGGAATTGCGGCGGATTCGTTATTTGTAGTTTGCTGGTTTCCTTTGCAAGCCGTTAGAACTAGTAAAAGGATGGGATAAACTATTTTTTTCATATCTTATGTTTTATAATAATTATTCAGGGTGATGTATCTCATTCAATGTCTCGATTTTCCACCTACTTGAAAAGTTCATATTCCAGTGCAGCAATATTGTATTGGTAGACTGTTTCAATATAGCCTCTGCGTATCTCTCTGGCGGTGGTAATCGACTGTATATATTCGGCAATGCCTGTTTCGCTCTGCTGCAATTGCAGGTTGGCTGCCTTTGTCAGTTCATCCGCTTCTTTCAAGGCAGAAGAGGTATAATATCGTAAACTCTCATTATATCTGCGAAGGGATGCTTCCAGTTCGAGTGTCTTATTTCTTAACTCCCGGATGTTGGCGTCTGCCTGTATTTGCGCTGAAGTGGCAGTTAGCCGTGCCTGCTTCACTTTGCTCTTTTGTGGCAGGAAGTAGATGGGGAAAGAAACCCCGATCATCCAGGCATTCAGATTCTTAAGTGGGAGAATGTCCTGACGTGTATACCCCACACTGATTTCAGGAAAGAAATGGCTCTGCTCTACATGGAGCATTGCTTTCGCTTCATCTGCCTGGCTTTGAAAGTAAGCAGTATGTGCTCCCGATAGGTTTCCATCCGAAATGCCGGTATAGAATAAGGATAAAGTGGAATCTACCGGAACAATGGGATCGTTGGAGTAGCAACTCCATTGAAAACGTGCCAATGCCATTTTCTCTTCTTCTTTTGCTTGGAACCAGCGGTTATGCAGATCGGCAGCTATGGTGGTCATCATATTTTTTTCGAGCAAGGTAATCTCTCCTTGTTGGTATCGTAATTCTCCGATGCGCTGCAGCTCTTCTGCCATTTTATCCTGATCCCGATACATTGAGCAGAGATTAGTGGCATATTGGTAGTAGGCCCACGCCCTTTTCACTTCTGCTGTGATTTCTTTCTCTACCATCTGCCGATAATAGGTGTTCGTTTTTACCTGACGGTTGACTAACGCATTCTTGTAGAATGGCGTTAGAAGGGAGCCCAGGCTTTGCTCGAAAGCCAGTTCCTTGTCTTTTTTGTTTTCTCCGTTAAGTTGACCCCAGGAATAGCTGAACGAGGTAGGCGTTGCTTCTATCACTTCTCCGCGAGTGGCTTTGGCTTGTTGAATAGCATTATTGGCTATTTTCAGGCGAGGATGATTTTGTTTGGCTATTTCTATCGCCTGTTCGAGACTAACAGTTTGTGTCTGTTGAGCGGAAACGAACGCGGGAAGAAACAAGAACAGGAGACACAATCCCCCGAAAGGCCGGTGCAGTTTGATTCCCGGACGTCTCCAGGTAGCAAATGAATTTACAATTTTGTAAAACACCGGAATGATGAGTAAAGTCAGTACGGTAGAAATAATCAAGCCACCGATGACCACTGTTGCCAACGGACGTTGTACTTCTGCGCCGGCTGAAGTGGCTATTGCCATCGGGACGAATCCCAGAGATGCAACCAGTCCTGTCAGGAATACAGGACGGAGCAAGTGTGGAGTCCCTCTTTTGATAATCTGGTTTGTAGTCATGGAATAGGTATTTTGTTTACGAAGTTCGTTGAAGTGATTTACCATCAGGATACCATTCAATACTGCCACCCCGAACAAAGCGATGAATCCTACTCCGGCCGATATGCTAAACGGAAGTCCGCGTAGCCAAAGTGCGGCGATACCACCGATGAGCGATAGGGGGACGGTTGAGAATACCATCAGGGTATAGGTGATGTTCTTGAATGCGAAGAACAGAATCAATAGAATGAGCATTAATGCTACGGGGATGACCACCAGTAAGGTATTGATGGCATTTTGCAAGTTTTCGAACTGGCCGCCGTATTCGAAGTAATATCCCGGCTTCAGTTTGATGTTCTTGTTCAATGTCTCTTGAATATTGGCGACAACTTGCTGGATGTCTGCGTCACGCACATTGACACCGATGACGATGCGCCGTTTGGTTGCATCCCGGTTGATTTGCAGTGGTCCACTGACAAGGTCGATGCTTGCTACCTCTCCAACAGGGATTTGAATTCCTTCCGAAGTGCGTACAAACAACTTATCAAGATTCAAGTCGGCCACTTTCTCCTGGTCAAGCCGGACCACGAGATCGAATCTCCGCTCGTTTTCAAAGATTACACCTGCTGACTCTCCGGCATAGGCAGTTCGGATAATGGTGTTAAGCTCTTGTATGTTGATGCCGTAACGGGCTATTTTGCCACGGTTGTATTTCACTACCAATTGAGGTAATCCCATCGTCTGCTCAACGATGACATCCGCTGCTCCCGGCACTTTTTCTACAAAGGTAGCTGCTTCTTTGGCTCTTTCATATAATTCGTGCGTGTCTTCTCCATATAATTTGATGGCAATATCTGCTTTTGCTCCCGTCATCAGCTCGTTGAAGCGAAGCTGTATCGGTTGCGAGAAGTTGAATTCGGCACGTTCGGAGAGCGGAGCAAGTGCGTCTTTCATTTTATCCACCATTTCTGCACGGCTTCCGGCACTTGTCCATTCTTTGAATGGTTTCATGATAATCATCACATCGGCATCTTCCACTGCCATCGGGTCAGTGGGAACTTCTGCCGTTCCTATTTTGGCTACAACATGTTTGATTTCAGGGAATTTATCCATTAATGCTTTCTCTGCCAAGCGGGATACTTCGATACTTTCGGTCAGCGAACTTCCTGCGGGTAGTGTCATTTGCATGGCAAAATCTCCTTCGTCCAAAGTAGGAATGAACTCTGCTCCCAGGCGGGTAAAGAGAAAAAGTGAACCGATCAGTGCGGAGAAGGCTACGATGACGGTACGCCATTTGTAACGAAGACAGGCGCGCAGGGTGTGCTGGTAGATCTTGTTCAGTTTCTCGAAGAAGCGGTCGGCAAGGGTGGGTTTCACAACAATGGTATGCTTCAGAAAGAGGGAGGCCATCATAGGAACATAAGTCAGTGAAAGAATTAAGGCTCCGATAATGCAGAACACAAGTGTTTTGGCCATGGGGGTGAAGTATTTCCCTTCAATCCCGTTCAATGTAAGGATGGGGAAGAAGACGATAAGGATAATCAACACTGCAAAAGTGGCCGAACGTGCAACGCCGGAAGTTCCTTTTTCCACTTCTTTGTCCATCTCTTTGCGGGTCAGTGTGCGGCCTCGGAATTGTTTTCCGTAAATGTGGGCGAGGATACCTTCCAAGATAACGATAGAGCCATCTACTACAATACCAAAGTCAATGGCACCGAGACTCATTAGATTGGCGGTGACATTGAATACACGCATCATGATAAAAGCGAAGAGCATTGCCAGCGGGATGACGGATGCGACAATCAGTCCGGCACGGAGGTTGCCGAGGAAGAGGATGAGTACAAGGAAGACGATAACCGCTCCTTCAATCAGGTTGTTGACAACTGTAGAGATGTTCCGGTTTACCAGTTCCGAACGGTTCAAGTAAGGTTCTATACTGACTCCTTCGGGTAATAGCTGCTGTATTTTTTCTACCCGTTTTTCGAGTTCTTGAGTCACTACATTTGCGTTGGCACCTTTTAGCATCATGGCAATTCCGCCGACACACTCGCCCTCACCATCCTTTGTCATGGCACCGAAACGCTTTGGGGAACCGAAGCGGACAACTCCTACATCACTGATATGTACCGGAATCCCATTCCGGTTGGTCACTACAATCTGTTCAATATCCTTGATGCGGGTAATCATACCTTCCGACCGGATATAGTAGGCATTCTTTATCTTCTCAATGTAGCTTCCTCCGGTATTTTGGTTGTTGCTGCTAAGTGCTTCGAACACCTCGCCGATAGTGATATTCAAAGAAAACAGGGCGTCCGGGTCGACGGCTACTTCATATTGTTTCAGGTAACCGCCGAAACTATTGATTTCTACTATACCGGGTATACCGGACAACTGACGTTTCACCATCCAGTCTTGAATGGTGCGGAGTTCCATTGCGTCATATTTCTTCTCATATCCGGGAGCTACCTTTAATATATACTGGTAAATCTCTCCCAAACCGGTGGTGATGGGCATCATCTCCGGTGTTCCGAGTTCGGAGGGAATCTCGCTTGTTACGCTTTGTATTTGTTCATTTATCAACTGCCGTGCATCGAGTGTGGGGACACTTTCTTTAAAAACGACCGTTACGACCGATAACCCGAAGCGGCTGACAGAACGGATATCTTCGACATTCATAATATTGCTCATCGCTATTTCGATAGGCATAGTGATGAGTTGTTCCACCTCTTGTGGCGCGAGTGTAGGAGATACGGTCACTATTTGTACCTGATTATTGGTAATGTCGGGCACGGCATCAATAGGTAGTGTCAGCATCGCATAGATACCTCCGATAAACAGGAAGAGAGTAGTGAGTCCTACAAACAGCTTCTTCTTGATTGAAAAACGTACAATAGCTGTAAACATGATTTTTGTTGTATTATTATTTCACGGTACAAAATTACTACCTATCTTCATCCGTTATCACTAAGAATAAATGAAGCGGAAAGATTGTGGGGTGAAGTGACGGATTTGGGAATTGAAAGATGTAAAATCATAGTTCTTGTTTCACTGCTGAACAAACATTTCTTTCAGTTTACTCGTTTAATATAAAAACAAACTAAATGTATATTCAGCATGAAAACATTCGTCTTGATGATGGTAAGCCTGTTGTTTGCAATTTCTTCGGAAGCGCAAAACAAGTCTTTTTATGATTTTACAGTGAAAACTATTGATGGTAAGGACTTTCCTCTTTCTTCACTGAAAGGTAAGAAAGTGCTGGTAGTCAACGTGGCATCTAAGTGTGGGCTGACGCCCCAGTATGCTCAACTGGAGAAACTATATGAGAAATATAAAGAAAAAGACTTTGTTGTTATCGGTTTTCCGGCGAATAACTTTATGGGACAAGAACCGGGTAGTAATGAGGAAATAGCCAAGTTCTGTTCTTTGAACTATGATGTTACTTTTCCGATGATGGCTAAGATTTCCGTTAAAGGAAAAGATATGGCTCCTCTTTATCAATGGTTGACGGAGAAAAAACAGAATGGAAAAGAAAACGCACCGGTTCAGTGGAATTTTCAGAAGTTTATGATTGATGAGAACGGACATTGGGCGGGAGTTGTGTCTCCGAAAGAAAGTCCGTTCTCTGAAAAGATTATTACTTGGATAGAGAAGGAATAAGAGAGACTTTTTTCAGCTCTTCTTCGAAGTTGGGAGTGAAGATTCCTTTACCCAGATTTTCTTTTATTTCTTCGATCTTCCAAAATCGTCCACCGTCCAGTTCGTCGCTGGGATGGATTTCTTCCTCATAAACGGTTTTGTGGACAAAAACAAGCTCTTTTTCACGGCTGGATTCAAAAACATAACTGGTGAGAAGCTCGGGAGTGAAGTCTGTGATGCCCAATTCTTCACGGACTTCTCTCTTTAGGGCGATTTCTACGCTTTCGCCCAAATCAATATGTCCACCCACAGCTGTATCCCATTTCCCCGGTTGAATGTCTTTCCATTCGGGGCGTTTCTGTAAGTAGATGTCTCCTTGGGCATTGAATACGTGAAGGTGAACCACCGGATGAAGCAGTTTGCTACCGCTGTGGCATTCTCCGCGAGTGGCGGCTCCGATGATATTTCCCTGTTCGTCTACGATAGGGAACATTTCCTGGTTATTATCGCTTGGCATAGTGTCTCTTATATTGCGTAAAATCTTTCGGAGAGGAGGATTTCTTATGGTATTAATAAAGAAGAATCTCCATAACTTAGGAATCGGAAATCATGCGCCAGTGCATAATCATAAATAGTGCGCCAATTCCCTTTTACAAAAGCTGAAACTAAAAGCAGCAAGGTACTTTGCGGCTGATGGAAATTAGTAACCATCGCTTTCACTATTTTATAATTGTATCCCGGTGCTATGATAATCTGTGTACTGGTGTGAAGGGTTTCCAAACCATTCCTGTCGAGATATCCTAATATCTTTTGCAGCGCAACAACGGGAGGAATTTGGTCGTACTTTTCATAAGGCTGCCATTGTTTGACACGTAGTTCTTCTTCCGTAGCATACGGATTTTCAGCCAATGTGACTCCAATGTGATACAGGCTTTCCAGAGTCCGTACAGAAGTAGTTCCTACTGCAATAGCACAACCGTCATGGTCAATCAGTTTTTTGATGGTACTCCGGTTGACCGATATATATTCCGTGTGCATCTCATGACCTTCGATTTCTTCACTTTTTACAGGTTTGAATGTGCCTGCTCCTACATGTAGAGTTAATTCTTCAAGATCAATCCCTTTTTCTTGAAGAGCATCCAATACTCGTGGAGTAAAATGTAATCCCGCCGTAGGCGCAGCTACCGAACCTTTAATCTTAGAATAAACAGTCTGATAAGTCTCCTTGTCACTTTCTTCCGTATCCCGGTTTAAGTAAGGAGGAATAGGAAGTTCTCCGAATACTTCAAGGATATCGGCAAACGTCACTTCCGGATTATCCCATGCAAAATCTACCCAATGGCTGGTTCCTTTACATTCTCCTCGGGTAGCGGTCAGAGTAATAGGGAATCCTTTGACGGTCATTTCCCGTTTCAACTGTCCGTCTTTCCATTTCTTCAGATTGCCGATCATGCAAAGCCAGGCGGCATGTGCTGTCTGTTGGAAATTCAAGACATAATCGTTTGGCTGGATCGGTTCAAGACAAAACACTTCGATCAGTGCTCCCGTCTCTTTTCGAAAATGGAGGCGCGCCTGAATGACTTTTGTATTATTGAATATCATCAGACTGCCTTGCAGCAGATATTCCGGCAAAGAAGTGAAAACATCTTCACTGATTTCTCCACGACGGTATATTAAGAGTTTGGACTGGTCGCGGGTAGGCAACGGGAATTTAGCAATACGTTCATCCGGAAGAGGATAACTGTATTCACTGATATGGATATGTCTAGGATCTTCTTTCATTGTTTTCTAAAATAAAAAGAGGTTAGAACCCATTCGGTTTCTAACCTCTTTAACCAGTCGGGGTGACTGGATTCGAACCAGCGACCACACGCCCCCCAGACGCGTACTCTAACCGGGCTGAGCTACACCCCGAATTGCGGATGCAAAAGTACAGATTAATTTTTAATTAGCAAATAATCCGTTGATTTTTCTAGTATGAATTGTGCCGATTTATAGCTATTATTCTGATTATTAGTCTTTCTTGTGGTCATGCAAATCTTTATCTCAATGAGTTAGTAGTTCTTTTGATTGCCTCTTATGTGATATAAAAGTACATTTCTTTAATTTTGCTTGAATTAGAAAACAATCTACTTATTTTTCATTTGAAAGCATTAATCCTTTTCTTGTCCTAAAAACACTATAAAAACCAGGTCAGTCTATAATAAAACGAAATAGGAAAATGATAAATGAACTAACAATCAGAGAGTTTGTTTATAAATTAATGTAAATAAAAGGTGTTTGACTTCCTTAGTATGATACTATATTTCCATTTTTGGTGCGTGGTAAATTAGGAAGTTATACATTTGTAAAAAGACTTAGTTTAGAAAGGTGTTAAATGTTAGACATTAAAAATAGAGAGACATTAGAGATATACGTCCTGGGTGACGATTTTAAATTTTATCAAAATCTGAAGTATCTTCCTTTGACTTCTTATCCTTCTAATAATCAATCAGCTTTGATTATATATTGTTTAGGTGGAAAGGCCAAAATTACAGTGCATGAAGATGTACATTGGATACAACCGGAGGAATTGATTATATTATTACCCGGACAATTTGTCTCATTTAGTGAGCCAAGTGAAGATTTCTCGACCGTTACGATGGTTATATCTACTTCACTGTTTAGTGATGCGTTAAGTGGTGTGCCCAGATTTTCTCCGCATTTCTTTTTCTATATGCGGACTCATTACTGGTATCCGCAGACGGAACGCGATATTCCCCGGATGTATAATTATCTGGGTATGATAAAAGATAAAGTTACCTCTCAAGATATATATAGGCGTGAGCTGATTATTCATTTGTTGAGGTATCTGTATCTGGAACTGTTCAATGCTTATCAAAAGGAATCGACCTTGATGACTGCCCGCAGGGATACCCGTAAAGAAGAGTTGGCTAATAAATTCTTTGGGCTTATCATGAAGCATTTTAAGGAGAATAAGGATGTGGCTTTTTATGCGGATAAACTGTGTATTACTTCCAAATACCTGACTATGGTAATTAAGGAGACAAGCGGGAAGTCTGCTAAAGACTGGATTGTTGAATACATCATATTAGAAATCAAGGCTTTGTTGAAAAACACAAGCCTGAACATTCAGGAAATAGCGATTAAAACGAACTTTGCGAATCAATCGTCGCTTGGACGTTTTTTTAGAAAGCATACAGGAATGTCGCTTTCACAATATCGAATGAGTAACTTAGAACAATAGTGCGGACAATTGCCTCACAATAGGCAATAATATCTATAGGGATTGGGAAGAGAAAGGGAATGAAGTCTATTTCATTCCCTTTTACTATGTGGTATATCTGATGTAGGATGGATTAAATTCCCATACATTCGCGATAGAAGTCGAGCATTTCGAAGATAGTGTCCTTATCGGCAGTCTGATTGATGCAAATGTCTCCAATATCTTTTAGTAAGGTGAAATTGATAGTACCTGAAGTATTCTTTTTATCATGCGTCATAAATGCATACAGTTGGTCATATTTCTTGCAGTCGAAAGTAAATACACCATAATTATCCTTGATAAACTGGATCGTTTGCCGCATTTTCTCTTTCGGGAAACCTACTTTGAGATGAGAAAGATACAGTTCGCACACAATTCCCCAAGCTACTGCATATCCATGTAATACAGGACGGTTTTCTGCCAGTGCCATACTTTCGAACGCATGTCCTACGGTGTGTCCCAGATTTAATGCTTTGCGGATTCCATGTTCGAAGGGATCCTGTTCTACAATATCTTCTTTCACTTGTACCGATTGGCCTACCAATTGTTTGAGAGCTGCATAATCAATACTAGAGGAATCGAAATTGAGCAATTCTGCCCAATGTGCCGTATTGCTAATCAAACCATGCTTCAACATTTCAGCATATCCGGAGAAGAAATTGTGTGTGTCCAATGTGCGTAGGAATTCAGTTTCAATCAATACACTGTTTGCCGGAGCGAAAGCACCGATTTCATTTTTCAGTCCGTTGAAGTTGATTCCTGTTTTACCCCCCACTGATGCGTCCACCATGGCGAGCAGGGTGGTTGGTATATTGATATAGGAAATGCCCCGTTTGAATGTAGCTGCGGCAAAACCTCCGAGATCTGTCACCATCCCTCCTCCAAGATTGATAAGTAAAGAGTGGCGGGTAGCCCCTTGAGTGCTTAATGCCATCCAGACGGAAGCGAGTGTTTCCAGAGTTTTATGCACATCTTCTGCTCCGATACAGATTTCTACAGCATCTTTCAACAGCCCCGATTCCTTTAGAGAGGGGAGACAAAGACGCTGGGTATGCTCGTCTGTGAGGACGAATAATTTGTCATGCGGACATAGCTCAATGGCACGACCGAGGCTCGTTTCCAAGCTTTCGCAGAGAATAACTTCTTGTTTACTCATGATTCTTTTGCTTTTTTACTCTGCAAATGTATATAAAATATCTTTTTTTACTTACTTTTGTCTCATTAAAACGTTTAATCATGAAAGCATTATTACCTGTATATTGTCGTCCTTTAGGATATGTTGTCTTGTTGGTAGCTCTGTTTATCCCTTTTATTTTGGTGATGCAGGGAGTAGTAACTGATACTAATTTGCTGTTTTATAAAGAATGTACAAAGTTGTTGATGATGGCAGGATGCTTGTTGATAATCTTTGCATTGAGTAAGAATGAAAGCCGTGAAACGGAGCAAATCCGGAATTCGGCTGTTCGTAATGCTATCTTTTTGACATTCTTGTTCGTCTTTGGTGGTATGTTGTGGCGTGTTATGCAAGGAGATGTGATAAACGTCGATACTTCCTCTTTCCTTACTTTTCTGGTTTTTAATGTGCTTTGTCTGGAGTTTGGTCTGAAAAAAGCGCTTGTTGATCGATTCTTTAAAAGATAATTTTCTTTTCAATTAAACCTTTTGCGATTCGATTTGTCAAAAAGACATTGTTATTGCTACTAATATAATCGTAAATAAGGTAAATGAAAAGATTTTCAGCAGGGTTGGTGCTGATGTTGCTATGCACCTTCTCAATTTTTGCACAGAATAAGGTTATTACCGTTTCGGGACGTGTGGTGGAATCCGATACTAAAGAGCCCGCAGCGCAGGCTACAGTTCAATTGCTATCATTACCTGATAGTGCTTATGCCGCCGGTATAGCCAGTAGTAACCAGGGATGGTTTACTCTCCCCAAAGTAAAAGCCGGAAAATATGTGTTGAAAGTTTCCTATATTGGATTCCGAACCAAGCTCGTACCGGTACAATTATCTGCTAACGCCACTGATAAAAAATTGGGAACCATTACATTGGACCCTGATGCTGTCATGCTGAAGGAAGCGGTGATTACTGCCGAAGCTCCGCAGGTGGTCGTGAAAGAAGATACGCTGGAATATAACTCAACAGCTTACCGTACTCCCGAAGGGGCGATGCTCGAAGAGTTGGTGAAGAAACTTCCGGGAGCAGAAATAGACGATGACGGTAACGTCAAAATCAATGGTAAAGAAGTAAAGAAGATTATGGTGGATGGTAAAGAGTTCTTTGGCGGTGATGTGAAAACCGGATTGAAGAACTTACCGGTCAACATGATCGACAAACTGAAGACGTACGATAAAAAGTCTGATTTGGCACGTGTTACCGGAATAGATGACGGAGAAGAAGAAACTGTTCTTGACCTGAAAGTGAAGAAAGGTATGAATCAAGGTTGGTTTGGTAATGCAAGTGTTGCCGGTGGTACAGAAGATCGTTACGGAAGCAACTTGATGTTGAATCGTTTTGTCGATAATAGCCAATTCTCTTTAATCGGTTCTGCTAATAATGTGAACGATCAGGGATTCTCCGGTGGAGGTGGCGGACCTCGTTTCCGGAACAGCAATGGTTTGACTGCTACCAAGATGTTAGGGGCTAACTTTGCTACCCAGACTGAAAAATTGGAACTGGGAGGTAGTGCCCGTTATAATTTCAGTGATCGGGATGCAACATCTACAAACTACTCGGAACGTTTCCTGCAAAATGGAAATTCTTATTCAAATTCGAACAGTAAAGGCCGCAATAAGAATACGAACTTTAATGCAGACTTTCGGTTGGAGTGGAAACCGGACACATTGACAAATATCATTTTCCGTCCGAACGTTTCTTATGGAAAGTCTAATAGTTATTCTATTTCCGAATCGGGAACTTTTAATGGAGATCCATTTAATTTGGTGTCTAATCCTAATGAGTTTTTGAATAAGATTTTCTGGGGAAGTACGGATGATCCTTTAGAAGCTATTCGTGTCAACGCCAGTAATAGTGAATCAAAATCTGAAGGGCAGAATCTCTCTGCAAATGCTTCTTTGCAAGTGAATCGTAGATTGAATAATCAGGGACGAAACATCACTTTCCGTGGTACATTTAGTTATGGAGATAATGACAGCGAACAGTTTAGTGAATCATTGACGCGTTATTTTGATGATAATGCAAAAAAAGAAGATGATGAGCGTAAACAATATACTACTTCTCCAACCAAAAATTATGATTATACTGCCGAACTGACCTATAGCGAACCGATAGCGAGAGCTACCTTCTTACAGTTCCGCTATAAATTTCAATATAAATATAGTGAAAGTGACAGAAGTACATACAGCTTGATTCCTGATGCCGATAAAGGACAGGATTGGTTTTGGAATTTTGGTGATGGCCTGCCTGTAGGATATGAAGAGAATAAAGATAGAGATTTGAGTAAGTATGCTCAATATAAATATTATAACCATGATATTAATGCAGGACTAAATATTATCCGCGAGAAATATAGATTGAACTTTGGAGTATCTTTGCAACCGCAGAACACCAGATTGGATTATAAGAAAGCCGAAGTAGATACTGTAGTAAAAAGAAATGTGTTCAATTTTGCTCCTAACGTTGATTTTCGTTACAGATTTTCTAAAGTCAGCCAGTTGCGCTTTACCTATCGGGGACGTGCAAGCCAGCCGAGTATGGAAAATTTGCTTGATGTAACTGATGACTCTAATCCGTTGAATATCCGTAAGGGTAATCCGGGATTGAAACCTTCTTTCTCTCATTCTATGCGTTTGTTTTATAATACTTATAATGCAGATAAACAGCGTGGCATGATGGCTCATGTAAACTTGAATATGACTCAAAATAGCATTACTAATGCCACTACTTATAATCAGAGTACTGGTGGAGTGACTGTTAAACCGGAGAATATCAACGGAAACTGGAATGCGATGGGAATGTTTGGATTCAATACAGCATTGAGAGACAAGCGGTTTACCATAAATTCTTTCTCCCGTGCTAATTATACCAATGCAGTTTCTTATCTTTTTAATGACGATACTAAAATAAATGACAAGAACACTAGTACGACACTGACTTTCGGAGAGAATCTGAATGGAACTTTCCGTAACGACTGGTTTGAATTTACCTTGAATGGTTCAATCAACTATAACTTTGAGCGAAATCAACTGCGTCCGGAAAACAATCAAGAACCCTATACATTTGGTTATGGTGCAAGTACTAATATCTCTTTACCTTGGAGTATGACGTTGTCTACCAATATCACTAATAACGCTCGTCGTGGTTATCGTGATGCCAGTATGAATAAGAATGAACTTATTTGGAATGCACAGATTGCCCAAAACTTCCTGAAAGGCAATGCCGCAACCATCAGTTTTGAAGTATATGATATTCTGCGGCAGCAATCTAATATCAGCCGTTCGTTAACAGCCGATATGCGTTCTGTTTCTGAATATAACGGAATTAATAGCTACTGCATGCTTCGTTTCTCTTATCGTCTGAATGTTTTTGGAAATAAAGAAGCTCGCGGCAATATGCGTCATGGCGGTTTTGATGGTGGTGGACCTCGTGGCCCGCGTGGTGGCTTTGGAGGTGGCAGACCACACTAAAGCAGAGTAATAGGTTTAAATAAAAACAGGAAGGAGGTGTGTCGTAATGCACGATGCACCTCTTTTTTTGTTCATCACTATACAAATCTGTTCACTTTCTTTAAGCTGCGATCTTTTGAAGATTTCTTTGATTTATGTGTTCCCAGCA
>NZ_JAPQKZ010000020.1:0-116436 GCF_027257075.1 Bacteroides sp. LFL-34
TTAGAACATAATTTAAAAGAGCTTACAAAGATATTAAACAATTAAGCGTGGTAACTAATTTTAACACATATCATTGGGTTAACTTATTAAAAATTAGTAACTTTGTAGAAATAAAAGTAATCCAGTTCCCGCTAGAACCGTGAATAACTAATTAATCTCGTGGACTATTAATTATCTCATAATGTTTGCGAGGGGCTATGTTTATGATTATCTATGCAAAGATATGATTATTTTCTAAGATTTATAAAAAGGCGATACTAGTAAATTACAACCACCAGATTGGAATAATAAAGATATATACAAGACTATTTTACCTATTGGAGTGGGGACTTTAAACAATAAGGAGAATGATAAATGAAAGAAAACATTAATTATAAAATACTATATAGAATATTAAGGCAATACTCCTATAACCGAAATATGGAGGCAATGAATATACTATATAAAGAACTCGTATTAGAGGGAGTTATTCCAGAATTCAAATTCAATATGGAAGTTTGGAAAAATGATAAATCGGGTAAAGATGTATGGAAATGGTATCAAGAAGGAATTTTAGATATTGAATGGGAAGAACCTATGTTAATTATATTATTAATGCAAGAATATCCTTATTTTATGGGAATAATAAATGAAAGAAAACATCAATTATAAACTTTTATACAGCATCGCAACTCGTTATTATCATACTAATAATTTGGAGGCAGCTAAGATTCTATATGAAGAACTTGTAAGTAACAATATCATTCCAGAATTTGAATTTGATGTTGATTTATGGAATGAAATTGGGGCTAAGCATGGAGCTTGGATGTTCTTTAAAGATTCCATGTGGGATAAATGTGATGCTGAAGAAAAAGAACTTATACAAGTCTTGTCAAGGTTATATGTTAAGTTTATGAACTATGAAAAATGATAACTACAGAAACTTTATTGATAAAGTTAAACGTAAACCCTAAAGAAATATCTAAAGCTAAGATAATGCTATTGAATGATTTAGTAGAAAGATACAATCATGGTTATATGCGTCGGTCTATTTACTTTAGCTATGAGGAAGTACTCATAAAAGAAGCAAAAGGTATTATATATGGATATTTACCAGAAATTGAAGGTATTATATATGAAGATTAGGTATTCCTATCATTAACACTATGGTAAATGGCTATGAATGAAACAAATAAATGGATTAGAGTGCAAAAGCATCCTATATTAAAATGTGGGGCAATAACTATAGAGAATAAGCAGGTTAATGTTATGGCACTATTTAGGAACGGGCACAGTACTATAATGGTATGTTACGATAAGGAAAGCGAATATGCTTTTAGAAGAGAGAATGATAGGTCTGATTGGGAGCTTATTAAGTATATTCCGAGAGAAATATTGAATGAGTTAGGTGGAGGACCAATAATAGATGACTTTCCAAGAATATAAGAAATGAATAAATATGAACAAATGGATATATATAACATCAAAGCATCCCTATGATGCAGCTTGCTCACTTGGGATAAATAAAGAAGTCTCGTTTATATTAACTGTCCCACATTTAAATTGGGACATGATAGAAGAGTACAAGTATTTAGCAGATAATCCAGATAATGCGGAGTTAGATGCAATAATAGTTAATGAGGTTGGGGTTATTGCTAATAGGAAGGTTTTAGAACATAATTTAAAAGAGCTTACAAAGATATTAAACAATTAAGCGTGGTAACTAATTTTAACACATATCATTGGGTTAACTTATTAAAAATTAGTAACTTTGTAGAAATAAAAGTAATCCAGTTCCCGCTAGAACCGTGAATAACTAATTAATCTCGTGGACTATTAATTATCTCATAATGTTTGCGAGGGGCTATGTTTATGATTATCTATGCAAAGATATGATTATTTTCTAAGATTTATAAAAAGGCGATACTAGTAAATTACAACCACCAGATTGGAATAATAAAGATATATACAAGACTATTTTACCTATTGGAGTGGGGACTTTAAACAATAAGGAGAATGATAAATGAAAGAAAACATTAATTATAAAATACTATATAGAATATTAAGGCAATACTCCTATAACCGAAATATGGAGGCAATGAATATACTATATAAAGAACTCGTATTAGAGGGAGTTATTCCAGAATTCAAATTCAATATGGAAGTTTGGAAAAATGATAAATCGGGTAAAAATGTATGGAAATGGTATCAAGAAGGAATTTTAGATATTGAATGGGAAGAACCTATGTTAATCATATTATTAATGCAAGAATATCCTTATTTTATGCATTATGAAAAATGATAAATACGAAAAGGCACTCCTTGTACTTTGGAGGAGTTGAGTAAGCTATTTTAAATGAACCAATAAGACTAAAAGATTGGTATGATATAATAATAAACAAATGAATTATTAGTAAATATTGAGTAAAACAGCATTTGAAGAAATTCATTTGCTGTTTTTTTATCCTTAGTCTTGTTATATTGTAAATAATATGTAATTTTGCACCCCGAAATATGCGCTCTTTGAAATGCTTAACTTAAAAAGGTCACTAGCAGCAACGCTTTATTGTGTCAAAAGCACTTTAAATGTTATCCATTGGGGTAACTCGTGACCTGTAACCTTTTTAAGACAGAGACACAACGTCTATTTTTTATTAAAAACAATATTTTCATGAATATATCTACATTAAAAGATATTAAGAATGCTAGTATTAACGTTTGTTTCATTCAAGGAAACAGACAAGTGTCTAATAAAAATGTAAAGTCTAAGACTGCATCTATTGATAAATATGGTATTCTTGTACCATTGATGTATGTCAAAGGCACAAAAGCTGTTAAAGACGGTTGCTCATTAATGACAAGTGACGGAAAGCCTATTCCTAGTGAAGAAGCTGACAAATATATTGTTATTGTTGACGGGCAACATAGATATTCAGCAGCAATAGAGAAAAGTGTTTCTGATGAAGAAATATATCTTTTTGAAAGCTATGCTAAAGCTTCAACAAAAGAGTTGTTAGCAGAAGCTAATGTCGAAGTAGAAAAGTGGAAAGGTGAGGATTATATTGCTGGTGCTACTCTGGCTAAGCCAGAGAATGAACTTTTGCAATTTGCAAACTCCTTATCTTTAAGAGGATTTCCGATTAGTACAATTAGTCTTATTTTATGTTGGGATAAGCACAAGTTTACCTCAAAAAAATTAAGTAAGCTAATGAAAGGTGAAACTGTAAATATAGAGTATAACTTTGAAAGAGCTAGAACTTTTTTGGATGCTATGTCTAATTTTACAGATAAATTTGTTGCTAAGAACTATGCTATTAATGTCGTCATAGACTTATCAAGCGAAATGGGTTACAAGCCTGTTTGTGAAGCATTGTCCAAAATTTCAGAAACTACCATACAAAGAATTGAAGGGATAACTGGAGAGGAAAATGTAAAAAGCTTTTTGAAGGATGCAATAAATAAAGAGTTAGGTAAATAAAAGTTTAATCACTTAAAACCATAGGTTATGTAACCAAAGTTTAAAAGTGCATATTTCATAGCCGATTATCAGAAATGGTAATCGGCTTTTTTATTGATTATAGTAACAAGATACATAAATAGGGTTAAATAGTACAACCGGCATAGTATTGGAATTTGCTATGAAGGTGGGTTGGATGAAGAAGGTCGTCCGGCGGATACGAGAACACAGGCGCAGCGCTTCGCGCTACTTGACTTGTTGACGATTCTCAAACATCAGTATCCGGATGCGCAAATCCTGGGACATTATCAACTTAGTGCTTCGATTCATAAGGCTTGTCCCTGTTTTGACAGTCGAAAAGAGTATATGAATATATAAAAAGAACTACGGGAGCTCGCGAAAGTGCAGTCTCCCGTAGTTCTTTTTTATGTTTATATCATTTACAGTTCCCCCGGCTTTCCCAAGTAATAGGTAATAAGCCGCACTTCTCTCACAGAAAATGCCTTTGTCTTCGGATGAAAGTCAGTAGATAGTATCTCATTCATCAGCGGCTTGCATCTCCGCATCCACCTCCGGAGTTTATTGACTGAAGCACGAATCGTCAAATCAGGAAAATACATCTGGGCCAACTCTTGTTTATTATAACATTTCACTACAAAGTCTGAATGTTCCATTGTTTCTTTATTACTGTTTTATATGCTATAAAGTTACAAAAATTTCAACATATAAACAAAGAAAACCGATATTATTATCCAGTATAATGGGAGTAATAAAAATATCAACGATCTTCACAGACAGTTGATATAGTGGGAAATTCACATCGGCTTTAACCTCCGATGTCAGGGCGTAGATCAGAAATGTACCGTCGTACGATTTCCAATCCACAATGTAGGAGAATCATACTGTTTACAGCATGAAGCTAGGGACCTACATTTTTTTCATCTCACATACGAAACACTCACGTGTTTATTACATCTCAACATTTTATTTTATACCATTTCTTATTTTTATACACATCAATTATATCACCTAATCACTCATAACAATTCTTTTAATAACCGCTTGTTCCATTTTTTTCGTTCGCTATCAAATACCCATCCCCATTTATTGAAATATTTAATCGCATTCCGAATATGAATTATAAGCATCTTTTTACTTTTATATGAAGCAGCACGATGAGCATGAACAATAGTAACCCCTGGCCAAAACATTGTTCGATAATACTTATGTATTCTTCGAGTAAGATCAATATCTTCAAGATACATAAAGAATCGTTCATCAAACAAACCAGTCTTATTGAAACATTCAATACGGAAAAACATAAAACTTCCTTGATGATGAGGGATATTCATAGCCTGTGTATGATCATTAAACTTAAGTATATATCGATTATTTCTTTTTTCTATCATTTTCTTTGGTAGAAATCGACGGAAAATAAGATCAACTGGTGTTGGCAATAATCTACAGGTATATTGCATTCTTCCATCGGGATATATAATATTAGGTTGTACTTGAGCTACATCTTCATTTAAATCCATATAATCAGCCAACTGCTCCAACACACTCGGGTCAAAATAGACATCTGAGTTTAGTATCAAATGATATTTACTCTTTGACTTCAAAACCTTACGCAAAGCTTGATTGTGTCCTGCACCATACCCCACATTTCTACTGCCGATATATTCTACATTAGCATATTCTTTACAAAAATCGGCAATATACTGCTGGCTTGAATTATCAATTATATACACTTTAGATATCAAGGGAGAAAGCAAAGAAGTTAAGCACTTAGCAAGTTCTACCAAGTCTGTTTTATAAGTTACAATAGAAACTGTTATCATTAAAAATAATATAAGAAATTGTTATTAGCTCGACATTATTTAAATAAATAGACAGCTCTCCCCAGAGCTTTCTATCCTCTCCTAACCATCTCAATAAATATTAAAGAGAATAATTATACCAAAGCATAAACATAGCAATGTTTGTAAAATATTTCTACCAGCTGGTGCCATGAGGCTCAACAACTATAATTTTATATCAAATACACTTAGCATCAATGTACAGAGTTTAAAGCCAACAAAGTGTAAAGCTATAATATAAAATGACTCCTTACCACGCCCATGCCTTACCTACTGTTCCATTTTCTATCCCATACTCCATATATTTTCTACCATAATCAGCCACTGCATCATAAAAAACAATATTCAGCCACACATTTTGTAACAATACTACTAGAATATGAAAGTACAACAACAATTGATAAAAGCGATTCATCTTCCCTTTGATAAATCTGACAGGGGAAAATCGTTTTTCTGCTTTTAAGAAAAAACACCTACAACGAAAAATACCGAAACGATCACTATACCTTTAATGATATATACCTAGCAGAAATGAGTAGACTTTAACTTATTCACGATTCTGTAATTATTTCATTATATACTTGTACTAGATTCTTTATATGAGATATCAAGCTCCAATCGTCTGCAATAAAATTATTTACAATATTATTTTGCATTACTTGGATATCAGCATTCTCATATTTGACAAGCACCTCTTTTAAAGAATCCAAATTTCCTGTTTTGAATAAATAACCTGTTTCTCCATCAATAACCTGTTCACTTGCAGCACAAGAATCTGGAACTATACAAGGAATTCCATAAGACCTAGCTTCCGCCACAGATAAACCAAACGTTTCATAACATAACGAAGTGAAGACCAAAGCTTTTGCTTTTTTAAAGTAGGCTTGTTTATCTTTACCTGCAACCCACCCAACAAATTGTATATTAGGATATTTTTCCATTAATTCGCTTCTCAAATATCCCTCACCCAATACTATTCCTTTCCGATTCAAATCCGTTACAGCTTGACAAAACAGCCCAATTCCTTTCTCAGGAGATAATCTGCCCATAAACAAATAAACATCGTTATTTAATAATTTATTAGGTAATTGATTCTCATTTATTTCTACAGGATCTGCAATCGTATATATTTTACGACTATCATTCATCAGCTGCATACAAATCTTTCGAGTCAACGCCGAGATTGATATGAAATATATTTTCTTATTTTTTGCCATTACATGATTCTGAATCGCCATTCTTATACTTCGCCATATTTTCTGCGGATAGCTTCGGACATCGCAGTTACAAGTCAAACATGAATAACTCATCGGTTTCCTAAAGCAAATCTCATTACGTTGATAATCATAAAACCCTCCATTGGGACAAAAGCAAAAAAAATCATGAAGTGTTATCACCGTCTTAAAATCCATTTTGGCTGTAACAGCGTAGAGCGAAGCGGTTAACGCTTTTGTCCACGTATGAAAATGTATAATAGACTCTACGGGACTCAACGTAGCTAAAAGGCGTTCAAACACTCGCTTTGTTTCGTTATCCCACAATCCCTTAGATATTGCACGAATCCGATTCTCATCATGCAATATGTCCTTTTTCCCAATACATATAACGCGCACGCCGACCTCCTCCAACCTCCTATCAATAGGCTGAACGGCAGAAAATAGATATACAGAATAATGTTTCGCTAACCCAATAGCAGAATTTATGGCAACACTTGCAGCCCCTCCCTCTATATGTGCACAATCATTAACAATTACTATATTTTTAAGCATCTATATTTTTTTGAAACAGTTTATTTTGTAAGGAGAAATAAAATAATAAACAATATGAAAGAAAGCTGTCCCATAGAGCATATAATGACCGCCTTTTATCAAATAAGAAATAAAAAATACAATAAGACAGAGGCTTATAATATTATCCTTATTATAATACCTTATTAGAAAAAAAGCATAAAGACAAAGTCCTAACACTCCAAATTCAGAATACAGCCGGGCAAACATCGAATAAGCATCATCTTTATTCAATCCATATCCACCAAAGTCTGATTTATACATACGCTCATAATTCTGGGCGTGTGTACCCAACCCTGTACCCAAAATGCGACAGGGAGCATTGAAAGCAATCCAATAATTAGTCAATATCACATACGAACTCGTATTTAAGTGCTCAAAATCTTCAGGCTCCGCATATTCAACCATAGATAAGGTTTGTGTTATCTTCTCTTGAATAGCTCTTAATTGTGGATTCACGAAATATTCAGAAGATGATAAAATATCCCTATTATTAATACACCAACACACACCCACAATGAAACATACCACAAGACCAATTCTTAAATATTTAAAATAGTAGTAGAACTTAAGAAATAGGATAATCACAACTGCAACAATCATACTGGTGGTCAATGTCAGTATTAAAGCGATCCCAATGACTAGAGACTTCATTCGATTATATTTCATAAATCCCGGAGCCAAAAAAACATATGCAGCGGCTGGTATAGAAAAAGCAGTGAAAGATCCTGGTTCCATTAACATTGCATGCAACCTACCCGTATTCTGTGTCATCGTGCCATCTAATGTATAAGGAAAGATATCTATTTGAGTCGCTGACATAATGACAAATTGAACAATGCCTATAATGGACAAAATATAAACTAAACTCACATATCTACGGAACCATTCAGAAACAGGTATCTGACAATACCGAAAAATCTGATAATAACAAAACACACAAGTAAACAATAGCACAATCTGCTGAAATAGTTTTCCAGTATCATAGCCATTATACACAACCATTGACAATGAATGAAAGAAAAAAAGAGTGCCTACAAACAAACAAGAAGTACTTACATATACTTTATTAAGTTGGAGCATTATAAATAAAGTTGCTATTATTAGAAATGCGGGTTCAGTATATCGACCTAGAACCATTCCTGCCAACACAAACCAAACAAGCGATAATTTCAATGTGATAGAAAGACGCATTTTCATATTAAACACAAGGCTAAATGCATTCGTAAATAATTCTGGATTAAAGATTGTTTTCTTCCATTATTTTCCTGAATCTCTTTGACCAAGTGCTCCAATTTAGTCTTTCATTAAAAAGCGTTATTCCTCCCTTATGTAATTGAAGAAATTCATTTGATTCCAAGCTCTTTTCAATAGCATCCGCAAACTCCTGTTCGCGTGCTGCTAGAGGAAGTTTATAACCATTTACACCATCTATTACATAATTCCCTGTCCCTCCCGTATCATAAGTAAAAATAGGCAAACCGAATGCAGAGGACTCACTAAAAACAATAGCAGAACATTCCGCATTAGTTGGTAATAAAAGTAAATGAGAGTTCTTCACTATATCTACATACTTTCGGTAATGCTCCGGATTATTCTTATCCAGAAATCCCATTATTCGAACAAATGGAAGATTCGCATATTTTAGAGGTATTTCGGAAAGCCCTACAATGAACAGACAAGAGTTAATCCCACGCTTATTTAAAAGTTGCACCGTTTTAACAGCAACTTCCCCTCCTTTACGAATCCAGTCTACACCTGAAAATAAGATATTCAAAGCTCCACTTTTATAAGGAGTAGCATGCAAAAGATCCTTGTCATCAAAGTTTGCTCCAAACTCAAGAACATAATTTCTCTGGAGACACCCATCGTAATCGTTGATAACAGAAGCTGCTGCCCATTGAGAAGAACGAATATTAATAAACGCATTCTTAATCGCTTCTTTTTCATAGTGTTCCCCTTGAGTAATCAACCATGAGGACAAACCATGCCAATAATAATCTATCATAATATGAAAGGTTGCATCTGTATAATAAATTATCGGTTTCTCAAAATTAACAAAAGCACTAATTTGCGCCCCACCAGGAAAGAAAATATAGTCGCACAATCGTACTTTATTCATATTTATATGTTTGGCGCAAAGCTTAAAATAATACCGATTATGTTCTACTATGGCTTTTTTCCCAAAAAGCATTTTAAGTAATATTTTCAAAAATATAAAACATATTTTACTTGGTTTACAAGAAATCCATACCACTTCATAACCAGCATTTTGGAGAGCTTCCCTTATTTTATATTTCGTACCACTCCATGCCTTTTTGTCTCGGAAAGGGTCTTCAGCAGAAACGTATCCTATTATTTTATTTCTCATCACTAATATATCTTAATTAATTATCTTAATTTTCCGCATGTAATATCCAATGACACCTTTTGTCAAATAATATACATTCAACAAAAGAGGAATTGACTTACAATAACGCTTAACTTTAAAACTCTCCCAAAGCCCTCTGATTGTATTACTAACTCCTCCCACTTGCATGGCTATAGTAGGTGTTTCAATATACCTAGCATTCAATTTCTTACGAAGCAAAAATTCGTAATCTGCACAAATTTTAAATGAGATATCAAAATTCCCCAATTCATCAAATAACTTTCTATTATGTAATGTCGAACCATGAGAAATTTTCATACAACATCGAAATTCTTTTATATTATATGGATTCCCGAATACTCTCTTATATTTCCCTTTAGCATCAATTAATTTACTTTGCGCCGTTATTATATCGATACCATCCAAAGTCTGCTTTTTTAGATAATTCCAATATACATTCATAGCACCTTCCAATAAATAGTCATCAGCACCCAAAAACATAATCCATTCCCCCGTAGCCAAACGGATGCCCTTATTCCACGCATCATAAATCCCTTTATCTACTTCCGAAACAATAACATCAATACTCTCTGCAAACTCTCTGACAATATCCATTGTCCGATCTGTAGAGCATCCATCGATAATTAATAATTCCAACTGGTCTTTTTTTTGAGAAACAATGCTATTCAAGCAGCGCTTAAGAGTCTTTTCTGCATTATATGTAGCAATTATAATTGATATTATCTTTTTCATAGAATTAACAATCCCAATAGTGTACAGGAATAGAGCATTATACAATCTTTTTCTTACATACAAATTTTATGATTCTATTTAACCTTTTCTAAAACGTCTCTAATCACATCTAAAAATTGAGTCCCATATTTTAAATCTGGTTCCAAATAATTTCCTTCCCCCCATTCATTCCAAGCTTTTATGAAAACCAGATTGTCCTCTGCAGAACGCACAGATACTTTTGAAAACATCTCATGACAAAGTTTCTTCCATTTTTGGGGAGTACTATTAACGATTATAGTTCCACGAAATTTGCTTCGCGGTGAATGATCATAGTTAGGGCATATAGAAGGATAAACATTCTCATTAACTATGTAATTATTTAATAAATATTGAGAATATTGACTATACTCAATCGTTATTGGTTTCCTTAATAATTTCCTTAATATTTTTTTTATATATATATTCGGAAGAGTTCCACTTTTTTCACTAGCTCCAAATACAAAATCCACCAATACACTATCAAAGCCTACCTTAAGGATTTCTTGCTTCAAGCTATCCTTAATAGTAAATCCCATAAAATAGAAACCTTCCAATCCATTTTCTCTAGCCAACCGATTCCATGTCTCAATAAATAATTGCGGTTCTGGGATATTCAATGGATCATAGACGGCAAATAGTATTTTTTCATTTATTCTAATATAACGCCTATCTTTAAATGCAGGCAACATGGCGTAGAAGTGTTCTTCATAATCTTCAATACCTGGATAAGTTTGTTCTATCAATAATTTAGAAGGCTTATTAGGGTCCCATGTCTTTGCATACCATGAATGATTAGCCCAGCATAAGCAAAAAGGAAAATCAGGCTTACCTGTTTCTACTACTTCTCCAAAAACTCTATCTAGCATTCGTTTACCGGCAAACCAATAATGCCAGTAGCAAAACCCTTCAATGCCAGCATTCTTTGCCATTTCCGCTTGTTGAATTCGAACTTCTGGAACTCTTAAATCATAATATCCCAAATCTGCAGGAACACGAGGCTGATAATGCCCTTTAAATAGAGGCTTCGCCCTACCTACATTTGTCCACTCCGTAAATCCTTTTCCCCACCATTCATCATTTTCTTTCGTAGGGTAATATTGTGGAAGATAAAATGCGATCAATCTTGGTTTTGACATAATATACTACTGTTTATTCTTTATATATTCATAATTACTTTGTTGCAAACGAAGCAAGGTGCTGTAGTTGTCCGTCCTTCATGCGATCTTTTTCACTATAAAGAATTCCCTCATGCTGCTTTACTTGTTCTATAGTGAATCTTATATTCAACACATGTGCTGGAATTCCTCCTGAAACACAATAAGGTGGTATTGATCTAGTTACAACTGCACCGGCAGCTATCACGGCTCCACGACCTACTGTAACACCCTTTAGAATCGTAACATTTGCACCAATCCACACATCATCTTCTATTATGATATCAGCATCATCACTTGCCTCTTTTTCATTATTATCAATTATTGGAACTCCTATTTTCCTCATATTATGATCCCCATTCACCATAGTAACATTAGGGCCTAAAAGAACATTATTTCCAAAAATTATTTTTTTATAAATACAATACAAAACAGCATTAGGACCAATAGATACATGATTGCCTAATTCAATCATAGATGCCGAATTGATTATACAATTCGAGCCTATAAAACATTTATCTCCTCTCTTAGCAAATTTATATTCTGGACGAAATATGTAAGCGATTAGCTTTTTAATAATATTTTTCAGCATGATGTAACTATTTTAAATCAAACAGAATATTTATCCTCGGCTACCTGTAAATAATAATAGTAGCCGTGGAGAAAGAATACGCAATATTAAGAATGATAATAAAGATATTATTAACGTCAAAAAGATGCACGCAAAATAAATTAAAACTACTGTTATTTCACTTTCTGGTTGTATCATAAATACTACACATGATGTTAAAGGAGCAACATAAATCCAATGAAGACAATATGTAAAAAAAGAACTTGCAGTTAGTATCTTTGGAACATTCATTTCATGTTTATCAATATATAAGAATAATGCAGAGACCAAAGATAGCCCTAATAAGATACTTAATCTAATTGGAAAGTTATATGCTAATTCATCATATTCCCAAACAGCCCATAATAACGAAATTATATAAACAGGCCAATATCCTGTAAGTGATGCCATTTTTCTAAAGGGCTCTATCCCTTTCATGGCAAAATATGCTCCCCATGTAACAAATAGTATAATATCTATACCAGGCACAATAGGCAATCTAGGCCACAAACCTAATAACCAGATAAAAGTCAAAACTATAACAACATATTTACCACATTTATTTATCACAAAAAAAATGATAGGAGCCAACACCATAACAGCCATCAAATCACGAACATACCAAAGAGGTGCATCAGAAGGAGCATACATACCCCAAAATGAATTAAAAATCTCTTTGCACAATAAGAAAAAACTTTTAGGGAGAAGTTCCAACTTATCAGACGATATCATAAAAAGTCTCCAAATTTCAAATATAATATTCCATAATAAATAAGGTATCAATAACGTTTTTACTCTTGATTTTAATTTTAATTTATACTTTTCCTTAAAACAATCAACAGTATTCAATCCTTGAAAAAATAAATAGCCAGATATGATACAAAACATAGGGACCGCCACACGAGGAAATATCCAATTAAAGAAATAAATAAACCTATGAGACCATGAATCGGTATTAAAAGGGAATGTATATTCTATGCCACCTTGAGATGCTGCAAATGGTAGAACATGAATAAATAAAACTAATACAGTCATCGGGAAACGTAACCGCTCAATAGTTCTTGATGTAATATTATCCATATCAACAAGATTTTATTTTATGCCACCGTTCAGGATAGAAATCTTTTGTTACAACATTTCTTATAAAGCGTTCAGGACAAACAGTAATTGAATCTTCAAATTTACATAGCCAAGCTCCCCACCATGAGAATGTACTATTCGCATTAATATGATAATGACATTCACTCATCAAATACATATCACGCCATGAATTTACACCTTGATTACACTCAATATAAAAAAAATTCTCTACTCCGAATTGCTCCTTGCACCAATCCAAATCATTAGAAAAAACATAGAAATGAGGAGTATCCACATATTGCCGAATATAATCAATTGCTTCATGGTAGTAATCCAATGTAGCTACACCATTCAATTGATAATAACCAGTCGGTTCTATATTCATATAATCTCCCCGTCGAATATGGACAGAAACACTACTATTATCACCACGAATAACCTGAAGCCATTCATTAAATCGATCCTCATTAGGTTGTTCACGGAACATAAATGCTTTTTTGACTTCATCAGGTACATTCATGAAATTTTTTTCGGAATGCCATCCACCCACATAGTAATTGATCCCCCAAGGTCCTTTCTGCATCAATAACGGCGTGTAGTCATAATTGAGAGGTTCATAGATTGTTCGAACACCAACACTCTTGAATAGTCTAAATTTTCTACTTAATACATAGATAATTTGTAAAACCTTTATCAACAATGTTTTATTCACCTCTATACCAAATGCCCGTTCTAAATCATATCCATAGTGATTATGCTTTGACATGATATCAAATATTACTTTTGTGTTAGGATTTACTTTCTTCTTAGCTAAATAGTACGCATACTGAGACATTTGATTTCCCAAACCATTAAATATAACAACAACATCCATTATACAGTAAAATTATTTATATTATTCCTATACTTACCGAACCGTTTTACCCACGCTGCTCTTACTATTTTTCTCTCTGAATCATCAATTCCTATAAAATAAGCCGAAATAGAGAAGATCACAAATGAAGTTACGGTGGACAGGATCAAACGAGTAAAAGATTCATCTTTCAATACAATCCTAACGCAATAAACAGCACATAATGTAATTATCCCTACCAAAAGCATAGGCATAACAACTCTACCCAAAAAATGCCAGAAAGGAAAACTCATCACTTTTTTAAGATAGAAATAGCTCATAAAAAATAAAAGTATTTCTAGCCCGAACCCCAGTTGCATACAAATAATAACATTGATTCCCCTCTCACAACAGAGATAACAAACAGGCAAATACATAAAATTAAGGAGACTGCCTGCCAGCTGTAAATTCCGAATACGTCCCATCGCCAAATAAATTGGGCCAAAAGCACCTGTAATCGCATGTATAAAGCTTATCAGTATTCCCCAACATACAAACTCCTGAGTGTATACAGGAAACGATTTCAACCATATTGTAAGTATATAATGTGACTCTAATAAAAATGGGATCATCATTACAAGAACAAGATACCCCTGTGCTTTAGCAGAAGCGAAAGTCAAGCTGATACTACGTTTAATATCACCTTGACTATAAGATTTTGTTATTTGTGGTGATATTGCAAGTCCTATATTTGAAGCAAAACTACTAAAAACAGACATCACCTGCATACAGATACCACGTGCCGCATTTACTGTTAAGCTATAAAATATATTTATAATAATATTCAGGCCCTGATCTTTTAAAATACCTGATGCTGTTCCAATCCCCATCCATACAGAAAAGGAAGTCATTTGTTTGGATATATGTTTATCCAGAATAAAATGATATTTTGATTCTTTAAAATGACGATTGCAATATATTCCATAAACAACACGAGATATCACACTTATCAAAGCCAGAAGAAAGGCATAGAAATATAAACGATCAAACGAAACATAAGGCAAAAACAAAACTACAATCAACTTAGCAACAGATTCAAATATACTCATTATGGCATAAAAATTCATATGTTCATGAGCTATAATGATTGCTTGATACGGCACTGCAAGAAGTGTCATTGAGAATACAAATAAAGAACAATAAAAAACAAAGTAAGCCGCATTCATTCGCTCTGGCGGTATATTGAGATATGTACTTATTAGGTATGTCCCCCCAACAAGTCCAATAATAAATACACCAATAGCAATAATAATAAGCAAATTTATAATTGTAGATATTGTTCTTTTCAAAATTTCAGGATTTCCTATACCTATTTCATAGGTAATAAAACGAGCAGCCGTACCTGAAAAAGTTCCTGTCAGAATAGACAACATAGAAACAAAGCCTCCTACCAAAGAATAGAGACCAAAGTCATCTACTCCAAGTATCTCCAGCACTACCCTGCTAGTGTATAGGCCAATAGCCATTGATAAGAACAATCGTATATATAGATATACGGTATTCTTCATTATACGCTTATTATCTGCAGAATTATTTGACATTCTAAAGTAAAATGGGGCTAATCATGTTATTTAAAGTGCCCCAACAATAAAGCATTTACAATCCTATTCTTCTGTAATAACTCGTCTATGCGAATAACTATCCACATGAGAGAAACACCTAACAATAGTCTCCAAAACAGGTTAAATAAAATTTAATTAAATAGTCTTTATGAAAATCGCCATACACAAATTGTAGAACTCATCATTATTATCCTTCTGTATATTTAAGAGCATATATAATTACTTAAAAGTGTTCTTAAGTCTACAAACCTGTTTACTTGACAATAATGAAGCAATAAATAATTTAAGGTAAATCATTGAAGATGTATTTCTAATAATTTCATTAGCCATTGGATGTTTCATTTTTAATAAATATGGCTTTAGATACTTATCAAAATCTTTTCTTTGATCTCGTGGTATATATGAATAGTATTTATACATACGATTACATACTTGATAAAAATCATATTTAAGATTTTCAGGAAGAAGTCGGTCTCCCACTTCATAGATTGCTCGAAAATCAATGGCATCACGTTTAACACCTGAAGCATAGGGAGAAGCATAGGGCATCATTGCATATAAATACGATTCTTTTGAGTACATCAATGTTTTTCCTTTAGATAAGAAGTTCCAATAGAAAAACAAGCTCATATAAAAACAACCTTTCAAAGCTACAGGCGCTTCTACATTTTTAACGGCTTCAGTTCTGTATATAACTGACGAAATAAACGTTCCTAATCCTAGTATGTTGTTACATAATAAAAAATAATTACGCATTGCCATCTCATCTTTAAAGTTCACCTTTAAAGACTCTACTTCTTCACGAAGGAAATAAATAGGTTGTAATGGCTTTAGTTCAGGAGACATGCCAATGGGGCTTGATACAATCACATCCACATCTTGATTTTGATCTAATAAATTGAATATCTTATTTAGTCCTCCATCCATTAAATAATCATCATCACCTTTAAGAATAGACCACTCTCCATCAGCCATTTTCATTACTTGTTCATGATTAGCATCCAAACCACGATTTTCACCAAAATAATTTATTTTAAAGTTAATAGTAGGATATTTTCTTTTCATTTCTTCAATGATATCTTTAGTTCCGTCAGTAGAGCCATTATCAGAAAAACACAGCTGAACATCATTCTCTCTATGTTCAGAAAGAATTTGTTCAATTATCTTGGTAGTTGTATCTTTAATAAAATATACACGATTATAAGTTGGTTGACAAATAGATAGTTTAAACATGTTTTTGTTGTTTATAATATGAGTATATTAATAACTTAAGTAATTTAACAATTGATTTATATTTATGTCAAACGTAATACTGCAAGGATTGCTTGATCCATATTATAATATTTATAATTAGCCAGCCGCCCACATAGTATTAGATTATCATAATTCCCAGCTTTTGCTTTGTATTTAGAATAAAGCATAGCTGTATCATCTGTTGGAACAGGATAATATGGTTCATCCGCTTTACCTTCCTCAAACATCATAGGATATTCATAAGCAATAGTTGTAATCCCTAAAATATTTTGTTTAGGGAGCTGCTTGTATTCTGTTATACGGGTATATCCTTCAACCTGAGGATAAGCCACTACTGGAGTTGCTTGAAATAACTCCTCATTCAAAGTCTCATATTTAAATGTTAAAGAGCGATATGGTAATTTTCCAAACTCATAATTAAAAAGTTCATCAATAGCACCTGTATATACTAATTTACAATTAGTGGACACTTCTAAACCATGGAATTCAATCCTATGGTCTTGATCATTCAAAGATATATATTTAAGTGCATCCTCATTGTTTATATATTCAATATTATCGTGATCCAAAAGGTCCTTAATGAAGGAAGTAAAACCACCCTCTGGCATACACTCGTACTTATCAGAGAAATACATCTCTTTATAATCTAAGCGAACTGGAACTCGTTTCAATACATTGATATCGATTTCACTAGCTTTAATACCCCATTGCTTTGCTGTATAAAGACTGTAATCATTATCAAAAAGCATTTGTGCATACTGCTTAATAAGAGGCTCTTCACTGTTCAATAATTCCACGATTGTTACAGTACTTTGATTAGGATACTTTAATAGCAAAGCTTCCTTAATTAATTCAGCTTTATCTGTAGCATAAAACTGATCTATGGTTTTAAAATTGAAAGGAGAAGGTGTTTGTTGTCCACACATATCAACAGAACACCTTAATTTAAAGGGATTCCATTTATGATATTTAGTTATAAATGAATATACTTCCTCACTATTAGTATGAAAAATATGTGGTCCATACTGCTGAACTAATATGCCATACATATTAGTTTCATCATAAAGATTACCAGCTACAGTGGATCGCCTGTCTATCACTAGAATTTTAGAGCCTTTTTCAGCCCTCAATCGTGCAAATGTGCTTCCACTCAAACCTGCACCAGCTATAATATAATCAAAATTACTTAATCGCATTTTTATAGTAATCTATTGTCAATTTTATTCCAGACTCAAAACTATACCTTGCTGTAAATCCTGTATCTTCATTTAATTCTGATATATCAAGTATCTGATTATCAATAGTTTTATTTTTATAAGGTATATCTCCAATTCCTAAAGGCAAGGTAGGATCAATCATATCACGTATAATCTTGACATATTCTACTATTTGTTTATTTTCACCACTCCCAATAGGATATGTCTTTCCTCCTATTCCTTTTTCACCAACAGCAACTAGCGCATCAATTAAATCGTCAATATACAAGTAATCCCACTGCTGTTCAAGCCCTGTAAAAGATGGTTTTTCACCTTTTAACAATGTCTTAATACAATAGGTTATCAAATTTTCATCATTACGACCAGGACCATAAATACTTGTAATTACAGCCCAAATTAACGAAATACCATTTTGTCTTGCATAGGTTTGACACAAGAACTTGGTTGCTACCTTGGAAGCACTATACAAATCAGAAGGCGATGGAATACTGCGCCCATTAATAACTTCATTACCACAAGCATATTCGGATGCAGAACCTGGAAAAATTACTCTAGAAATTCCATTACGATGGGCAAACTCCATCACTTGTATTCCATACAATATATTTGAAACTTGAATTTCGACTTGATTTTTATAAGTTGAGCTAACACCCGCCCAAGCCATATAGAACATTGTATCAGCACCTTTTATCTCCTCAATTCCATCCCAATCAACAATCCGCGATAAATCAAATTCGATACAGTTGACATTATGCAAGCTTTTTGCAAAAGAGTAATCACCTCCTTTAGCAACTAAAGCAACAACTGCAATACCTTTGGATGCCAGTTTCTTACATAATTCCCTCCCTAAAAAGCCATTAGCACCTACAACTATTACTTTTTTCATTTGATTAAATATTGCTTAATCTGATCAACACACAAGCTATATACATTCTCAAATGTATACCTTTTATACCAGTCAACAGTAAGAGCAACACATTGATGAATATTCATACGTGGTTCCCAGCCTAGTTGAAACTTAGCTTTACTAATATCAAGCATTAAAAATCTAGCTTCATGAGGAGCATTGGGGATGGAGATATCATTGAGCCCACCACTACCATAATTCTTGACTACATCATTTGCCACATCCCATACAGAGGTAATACTTTCCGCACGAGGTCCGAAGTTCCATCCCTCACAATATTTTGTTGGTTCTTCCCAAATTTTTGCAGTTAAAAGCATATAGCCACTCAATGGTTCCAATACATGCTGCCATGGACGGACAGATTTAGTATTTCGAATATCAATATTCTTACCGGATTCAAGAGCTTTAATGCAATCTGGAATAATACGATCTAATGCCCAATCGCCTCCACCAATCACATTACCTGCTCGAACACTAGCAATACTCTTGCCATGTTTATCATACTGGTCAGGATTGAAGAAACTTCTGCGCCATGAGGCAATGGCTATCTCTGCCGCCCCTTTACTACTGGAATAAGGATCATATCCTCCCATCGGTTCATTTTCACGATATCCCCAAATCTGCTCTTTATTCTCATAGCATTTGTCCGTAGTTATCATAATACCGACCTTCACACTATCTGTTACTCGTATAGCCTCTAAAATGTTTATTGTTCCCATCACATTCGTTTCGTATGTTTCAACAGGAATATCATAACTTAGACGCACTAAAGGTTGAGCAGCTAAATGAAAAACAATTTCAGGTTGGTATGTCTGAAAGATTTCTTTCATTCGTTGACTGTCACAAATATCGGCACGTAAGTCAGCTTTAATTTTCTTTCCTATTCCCGATAAAACATAATTATCTTTTTCTGAATATGGATCTTTCGCTACACCAACTACCTCTGCACCAAGTTCATGAAGCCAAATAGAAAGCCAACTACCTTTAAAACCAGTATGTCCAGTTACAAGAACACGTTTTCCTTTATAGAAATTGTTAAATATATCTATACTCATTATTTACCAAACTTTCCAAGGAGCTAGCCCCTTATCCCACATCTCATTCAATTCTACATTATCACGCAGTGTATCCATCGGTTTCCAAAAACCAGTATGACGATAAGCATGCATTTTACCATCTTTTGCTAAATTTTCGAGAGGTTTACGCTCGAAAATAACAGTATCATCATTTTCGGGAATATATTCTAAAATTTCAGGTTCGCAAACAAAGTAACCTGCATTTATCCAATTGCGATCACCATCTGGTTTTTCTTGAAAAGAGAGCACTTTGTTACTTTCCAAGTCAATTTGTAACGCACCAAATTTTCCTCCAGGTTTATAAGCCGTCAATGAAATGGCACATTCTGATAATTCATGTTCTTTAATACTCTCTGCTATATTAATATCTGCTACCCCATCACCGTAAGTAAGAACGAAACGTTCAGCACCAATATATTTCTGTACCCGCTTCAAGCGACCACCTGTTTGGGTATTCAACCCTGTATCAACCATAGTCACTCTCCAATCTTCTGAATGGTTATCCAAAATTTCAACACAATTATTAGATAAATCAACTGTCATATCACTATTGTGCCGAAAATAATTGGCAAAATATTCTTTTATTACATATTGCTTATAACCGCAACAAATAATAAACTCATTAATACCATAATGACTATAAGTCTTCATGATATGCCAAAGGATAGGTTTTCCTCCTATTTCAACCATCGGCTTAGGAATTAAATTGGTTGCTTCGGACAATCTAGTACCCAAGCCACCTGCAAAAATTACAGCTTTCATATACAGGAAAAAATTATAAGCCCCTGTTTCTATATCTACTTCTAAAAATATATCTTTAAAAATATCCCATAGAAAATAGACAATTTTCTATAGGTTCTCTATATGCTATTGCAAACAGGGGTAAGTAGTATTATCTCAATATATTTGACTAATTTAAATTGATCATCAATCTTAATACGCATTCTTTTCTCCAATGACCACATTTGCTATAGTCTTATAAATGATATATAAATCTAGGAATATTGTCCAATGCTCCATATACCAGATATCAGCCTTCACACGTCCTCCCATCTGTGAAAGTTCTTTGGTTTCACCACGAAAACCGTGTATTTGCGCCCATCCGGTCACTCCAGGCTTAATAAAGTGTCTAACCATATATTTATCAATTAACCGAGCATAAATCTCCGTATGAGACAACATATGAGGACGAGGACCGACTATTGACATTTCACCTTTAAAAACATTTATAAACTGTGGAAGTTCGTCAATATTAGAACGTCGAAGAAAGTCTCCAAAACGAGTTTTCCGGGGATCATCAGCCGTTGCCTGTTTACTGTCAGCTTCATCATTTACTTTCATTGAACGGAATTTGTAACACACAAAATCGACGCCATTCAAACCGGTACGCATTTGTTTAAAAAGTATAGGACCGGGAGAAGTAAACTTTATGATACTTCCCACAATGAGATAAACAAAAGGAAAAACAGTAACCAGAAAAATACCAGATAAAGCAATATCGAATATCCGTTTTAATATACGGTTCTCCATCTTACCTAGAGGTTCATAACGCAAATTCAAAATTGGCATATTACCAACCATACTATGCCAGATACGACGGGGAAAACCCTTACAAACATTAGGAACACCATGAAAATAAAGTAAATGGTTCTCACAATAATTCATGATAGAAAAGTTATAGCGTCCTTCCTCCATTGACAAAGAACAAAAAACATGCTTAATTCCTGTGTGTACGGACATAAAGTCCGAGAAACCATCAGGACTACCCAAATAAGGACATTGGGAGGAAATAGTGTCATTCGATTTAATATCAAAATAACCGACTACCTCATAAACAGAAGATGCCAAAGAACTCTCCATTTCCTCATATAACATCTGCATATTATTACCTCCACCTATAAATACAGCATAGCGCCTATGTTTACCTTTCGTGCAATAAACTATCAGCAAATGACGAATAATAATGCGGTAAATACTTAAAACAAGAAAGAGAATAAAAAAATAAGAGACAAAGAAAAGAGGAGAAAAAATAGAAATTCCACTAAAAGTCATAATACATGCCCAAAAGATAGAAAAGGCTATAATGTTCTTCAATACACGTAATACGAGCTGATCTGCACGAATCCCCCTACTGTCCCAAACCCTCCCACGAGATCCGAAACAAGCCAGATAGCAGAGAGTAAGAGAAGCCATCATAAAAGAAACAGTACAAGAAAACGGCAAATTTATAAACGCTTTCTTCCAAAAGAAAAGGAGCAGAGACAAACACAGGTTCAGGATAATTAGGTCTCCCAAAACTACAATAGACTCTACAACTTTATTTATCTGGTTAGTTGATGCCATAACACTTTACTAATGGATATTTAAGCCCGGATTTCTTTAAACTTATTCAAGATATCTTTTCCCAATAAATGCCAGAATATAACAATACAAACAGACAGAAATACAAATGCCAGCACACATATCTTTTTGTCGGTTCCTGAAGGAGTCAGCGGCACTACTGCAGGCTCTATAACAGCAAACACAGGCTTTTCCTCCTGAACTTTGGCTCTAGAGACCTGAAGTTGACTTCCAACTTGGCTATATATCTGGTAAGCAAGACTCATATCATTCTGTAAACGTTCCTGTTCGGCACGAACACTTTGCAAAATGATATTATCATGAGAATCCAAATAATCAGCATATTTCTTTTGGGCAGCATAATATTCCTGCTGACGTTCTTTGAAAAGTTTCTCCAAGTAGATACAGTCTTCTTTCGCCTTGGAAGTACGATAGTCAATGATGTATTCCTGCAACTTTTTCACAACCGAATCTGCAACAACAGCAGCCACTCTGGGTTCTTGCAAGGTTACGGCAACGGAAGTCATGGATGTTTTCTTATCTACAGAGGCAACAATCATTTTCTTTAAAACACCAATCTTACCCAACTCTTTCTTTGATAATTCAATTGTACCCTGACTTACTTTATCAGAAGATATGAATTCATCCTCACCTTCAATAAACAAAGACTTTACTCCACCAATTACCATAGCAGGAAATCCAATTACATAACTCCACCAAGGAGAAGACTCCTCATCCAGATAAGCATTCAAGGTCATCATTTCATTTTTCAATACAGGTATTTTCATTGTGGAAAGTTCCAATAAGAAAGGAGTGGAAGATACAATATCTGCAGATAAAGAAGCATTCAAAGCATCACTGCCATCACCCATAGTAACGTCACTTCCCAAGAAAGAAGCTGCCAAACCAGATAGACCACCACCTTTAGCACTTCCCATCTCCGGAGAAAGAGTCACTTCAACCGTGTACTGCCTAGGAATACTGATTGCTATAATAACGCCAATTATCAGTCCGATACCGGCTGCCTTATAAATCTTCTTACGAATACCCATAATCCTACGAAGAACACCCATCAAATCAATTTCGATCTCTTCATCCGTATGATTATTCCGTTTTTGTTTTATATCTTTTTCAGATTTTTGTTCTATCAAAGTAGTCATAAAAGGAATTCGTTATTTCTTTATTAAGTTAGCAATAGAAGCAACCATCATTCCCAATGTGCTGAATGTAGTAGCGTACCCTAAAATATTACCCATATTAGTCCTTTTCTTAGCCTTACTAGGCACAATTATCTCACATCCCGGCTCGATCTGTTTCTTACCACTACCTTTCACTTTAGTCACTTGGCCATTCATATAAACTATAAATTTCTTACTCTTCTTTGCATTTTCAGAATAACCACCAGCCTGATTCAGATAATAGTCTATATTCTTTCCTTCCATATAAGAAACCGTATTCGGGACCATTACGGCACCATTGATCGTTACTGTATTATTATTTTTCGGAATAGAAATTACATCACCCACACGCAAGACAATATCTGCTGTACTTCCAGGGTTAGCTAATGCTTTCTCCAAGTCAATACCAACACTAAAGGTATCTTCCACACGAACACCTAATGAGTCCATCATAGCTTCACCCAACTGTCGACTCATCAAGCGGACCACATCACCCATGCGTTTCTTTTCACTCGCATTGGCCACACGAGTCAATTTGGCACCACGTAAGTAGGCATAATTCGTTGCACCTCCAGCTTTATTGATTAAGTCCGAAAGACGTTCTTCACGACTGGTCATTGCATAAGAGCCTCCGAACAGTATTTCACCTTCAACAACCACATTCTGTTGAGCTTGATAACCCGGACTACGACGTACATAAACTTCATCGTAAGGTTGAAGTACAAAGCCAGGGGTTCCATCTACAATAAAGCCTTCTTTTAGGGAGAATGTATATATCTGGCCGATAGTATCGTTATCCACTGTACTACGAGGATTCTTAATTCTACGGGATACATCTACACGAACCACAGAAGCGGCTTCACGCAATCCACCTGCCTGAATGATCAAGTCTTCAAGGGTCATGTTATCCGCATAAGGATAAGAATCAGGTTTGGCTACTTCACCATGGATTACGACGTTGCCCCTGTCTTCCAGGTCATGAATACTAGGAATATAAAGGATATCGTTTTTCATCAGGATGATGTTTTGGGAAGTACCGTCCATGATAGCTTTAATGTCTACAGGAACAACTTCGGTAGTCAAGTCCTCACGCTGGCGGTAGAGAACGGCACGGTTCAAGAAGGCATCACCGGTCAGGCCTTGGGCTTCGTTTACCAGTTCACGGACAGTATTCAGTTTTCCATTCAACTGGTAGATGCCGGGACGATAAACGGCTCCACGGATTTCAAGTTTATTGATGAAACGATTAAGGATGGCTTCGGCGGTCACAACATCACCGTTTCGCATTTTATAGACACTATAGTCAAGGTCTTTGACTGTGTTTACTTCATATTCCTGTCCGTTCTGACGTACGACACGCAAGGAACGGGTGTAGGCGTCGGCTTCAAAGCCACCGGCATAGCTGATAAGAGTGGATAGACTTTCATCCTTTTTCATTTCGAAACGCATCGGGCGTTTCACTTTTCCGTCGATCTTAACCAATACGTCATAGGCGGGGACTATTACTACATCGCCTTCCTGAAGACGAATGTCATCCTGAATGTTTCCTTTCATGATAAATTGGTAGACGTCGATCGTGGCGATATTTTTGCCGTTACGTACCAGCTGCACATTGCGAAGGCTTCCTATGTCACTGACTCCACCCGCACGGTAAAGTGCATGAAAGACTGTGGCAAAAGAAGAGAGGGAGTAAGTACCCGGTTGGACAACCTCACCCATTACATTGATCTGGATAGTACGTATGCTGCCCAAAGTCAGACGGATGTCAGAGGTGGGATCATTCGCATTATTAAGACCATTATATATCTTGTTTAATGTTTTTTTGAGATAGTCATTGGCTTCAGCAATAGTTAGTCCGTTCAGGTTGACAGGACCTATTTTCTGAATGTTGATCGTGCCGTCAGGAGAAATCTGTTGGCGGATAGTGTTCTGGCTGGCTCCCCAGATATCGATAATCACTTCATCACCGGGACCCAGACGATAGTTCAAGGGGGTGGCGATATTGACACTGGGTTCAAAAGTAAGGTTACGGGTGTTGAAAATATTTCGTCCGAAAACCTGGTTCCCAAGTGCGAGGTCTTGAGTGCTCGGGTGGTCTTCCAGCATATCGGAAGTGTTTTCTTTCATTTCCTCACGAAGGCGTGATTCATTGATGTCGGTACCCGTTGCATTGGAAGCATTGACATTGTTTTGCTGCTCATAGAGTTGCTTCACACGAGTTGCCTGTTCTTTGGTCACACCTCTACGTGCCAGTTCAGAAGCTAGTTGTTTCTGTTCTTTACCCTGGCGGATGCCATCCTTGACATATTCAAGAACTTGGGAGTCGCTCATATTTTGAGCCATTAAAGGAGAAAAAACTCCCAGCAACAGAATGAATAGAAATACGTTAAATTTTCTTCGTGTTGTCATTGGTGATCTTTGTGGGTTCTACATAACCGATTGGCATATCTACACAAGCACAGCCAAGCATATTTAAACGAACGGCAATCTTACTCTTCCCGCCTACAGTCACAAGTTCGCCAACAAGTCCACTCAAAGGACCTTTTATGACACGAACTTTCTCACCACGCGCTAGTGGAGTATCATTCATACAGACTGCTTCTTCGGAATAATCGAGCATGAAACGGAAACGGGCCATCTGCTCGTCAGGAATAACGGCAGGAGTACTCTCTCCACGCATCACCATATAACGGCTGACCGTAGAAAATGAAAGGACTTCCATACGTTCTTTTGGATTGACATGTACAAAAACCATCATTGGGAGTAAGACTGTATCAACCATCTTACGACGGTCACTCCATTGATGGATTTGTTGTTGAACGGGAACAAAAGAATCAATTCCCATCTTAGACAAACGCTCGGCAACTTTTTTCTCGTGATGCATTCGAACGAGTGCTACATACCAGCGTTTTGAGTGTGCTACGCCTTCCCCTGTCCCACTACTAGGCCCGGCATTTACTGATTTCGGTTTCGTTAAAATCATATTTTTTTACCCCATGTTCATCCGTTACTTCTTAGGTAACGGACAACACACATATAGAATACACATCGCTGTGAAAAAAGAAAAAAAACGATTATGAGGGAATATAAAAGCGGGCACCTAACATTCAATATAAAACATTCTTGAATTTAGGTAATAAAAAGCCTTTGAGCATGAAGATGTTATCCTTCATGTTCAGATAGATTTATGTTGCATATTTTAGAGAAAAAGGAAAAAAAGAAGTTTATTGTTTGTTTGCTATTAATATTTTTACCTATCTTTGTAGCGAATATAATTCCGTTACCTAAGAAGTAACACCAGCATT
Organism: Bacteroides sp. LFL-34; assembly: GCF_027257075.1. NCBI lineage: Bacteria > Pseudomonadati > Bacteroidota > Bacteroidia > Bacteroidales > Bacteroidaceae > Bacteroides > Bacteroides sp. LFL-34. The sequence continues at coordinate 26,803 of NZ_JAPQKZ010000020.1, forward strand.
AAGTCCCTAATCCATAATGCTTTAATAATATAAATCAGAGCATTTTAAAATTGCAAACGTAAGAATAATTCAATTTATTTACTTTTGTTCTTTCTTCCAATTCGAAACCCTTTAAATATATCTGTGTTGTTTTAATAGATTTGTGTCCTAGTGATTCGCTAATCATTTCGATAGGTACACCTCTGTACTTAGCAGTCGTAGCCCAAGAATGACGAAGCGTATACGACGTGACGGGCGAATGTAGCCTTAATTTTCTGGACAGGCTTTTCAACTCATTATTAAAACGTCTCAAAGCTGACTGATACTCACGATAGGCTCCTTCTTCATTCCGCTTGTACGCTCCGCTTAATATCCGGAAAAGATAATCAGGATAGCCAGAACTCCGGGCGTCAGATTTATTGTACAATCCCCCAATTGCATTCTGCGCTGACTCCAGCACTTCTATACTCATAGGAGTACCGGTCTTGGTACGATTGTACTTCAAAAGCCCCCGCTCCAGATTGGACTTTTCCAAATGGGCTAAATCAGAAAAAGGCATTCCACAAAACTGAAATAACAGATTGGCAATGGCCTGCGTCCGGCGAAGCTTTTCCGATTGAGGATCTTTGTTTAATAGCATGTGAAGTTCGCCGATCGGGATAGCTTTCTTCTGACGTGTGTCCACCCCGGTAAAAACATCCCGGAACAAACCATGTACATAAGGAGCCTGATGCATATCGACACCACGATTGTAGATACTACGCAACATACGCATATACGTAGAAATCGTATTGGGCTTCAAACGGGAAGCCATCAGATAGTTACTATACCTCTTTAGAGTTTCACGGTTTATCTTACTAAACGTGATGGATTGAGTTCCACAAAACTGCGAAAAAGAACGAATAGCGTGTTTATACACATGGGCCGTAGAATAACGACCCTCTTGTCGCAAACAGTCGATGTAATTGTTTGCACAAATAGTAAATCGATTTTTTTCCATAAATTATAACTTATCTCATACGTGTTATTAAAAACGTGCGGAATATAGTAAGATTATAGATAAAATGAACCACGATTTTAAATTTACTTACTGTTTTAGATAGAAATTCGAATTATTTCTAAAAAAAATAAGTGAAGCCATGCAGTATTTTCAATAACCATGCATTTAACTTATAAAAGAGGGGAAAAAGGGAAATCAAACCATATATCATTAAAACCTACAACCTGAACTTAACAAGTGAAGTGGGGAAAAATAAAAAAGAGAGAGAGTTTTTTATACAACGTCCCCAAAAACGAGGAATCCCTGCCAATTTTCGAGTTGGCAGGGATTCATTTTTTATCTTCAAGAAGATAATCTTTTTACTTGCAGTATTTGGTTATCAATTCATCTGCGTTCGGATCACCCAATTCTTTCGCTTTCTTAAAGTTGCCGCAAGCTTCATCTGTCTTCTTCAGCTGTATCTGGCAAAGTCCCAATAAACGGTAAGCCTCACCATATTTAGGATCAGTCCTCAATATATTATTTAAAATCTGAATGGCTTCTTCATACCGTCCTACACGGAGGTTTACAACTGCATGCTCTGCCTGGTAGGTGAGGTCTGTCGGATTCATCTCGATGGCCTTGGCAATATCGTCTAAAGCGCGTTGAAACTGACGTGCTTTCAAAGCTGCCTGTTCGCGATAATAATAGAACACGTCGTTCACTTCTCCCTTGACTGCCGTATGGTAAGCATCATAATCGAGCATTGCATTTCGCGCCTGATCGGCATTCATATTCATCTGCGCACGTTCCAACAAATATGGAGCAAAGTCGGCCGTAATCGGTTGCGGGCAACGGGTAATACAGCTATCCATTAAGGCTACCACTTCTTTCGGTTCCCCTTTCAGCAGTTCTTTCGTCTTGGCAGCACTAAAGAAAGTGGCCGGAGAAGCAATATTGCTGGTATTTACCTTTTCATAAGCAGCCAAAGCACCGGCATAGTCTTGTTGGGCAAACAGTATATCGCCTTCCATTTGAATGTAAATTGGCAGCGGATCAATAGCGATTGCCTGACGGACATTCTTCAAAGCGGTGTCATACGTCCAGTCTTTATAAGTTTTCTCCGGCTTCGATAATTGATAAGCATACATTAGCTTACCTATATTATAATATACATCATCTTTCTTCTGGGCTACTTTCAGAGCTTGATTAAAGTCGGCAACGGCTTTATCATACCAGGTCTGATCGTCTTTACCTTTAGATGCATAATAATTGGCACGACGGAGATAACCATCTGCATTGGCAGGGAACTGGCGAATGAAGTCATCCAACAGCTTTTCATAGTCCTCGCCCGAGAGGCTCGAAGAGGCCATGAACAGATATACTAATGCCTGATCTTCCGTTTCAGGTAAACCTTTCCGGATACCAATGCTTTTCAAGGCAGCGTCTCCCAAAGAAAGAGCACTGATTTTCTGCGACATGGCAAAAGCTGCTCCCGCCGCATAACAAGTAGTCACCGTATCGATACCGGATGATTTCTGCGCAATACCAAATACCTGACCTTCCGCATTCATCACCGGACAGCTCACCATCTTATCTTTCATATGCATGCTCAATGTATAATAATGGTATTCTCCGGCTACTTTGGAAACATCTTTCACCTTACCAGTAACGCAAGCGATACTTTTTTGTGTAGAATAAGGAAGCATCCACGCATCGGCTCCTGTCGCCGGGGCTGTTTTAGCAACGACCAGCGCAGGCACTTTCTTCTCGGTGATAGCCACACGAAACTTAATGACATCATACATGTCATTCGCTCCAAGTATTAGGCTGACCGGCATCTGCTTGCCTTCGGAAGTAATCACTACCGCACGTTCAGCTCCTTTAAAAAGAGTATAATCTGATAAAGCCAATCCGTCTTCGGATACAAAGAATCCGTTTCCCGTATTCAGCATTTTATCATTCTTGTCATAAGTCACTATTGAGAAGACTGCACGTTTTGCCTTCTCTACCCATTTTGGGGTTTGTGCCATGCTTCCTTGTACCAGGAAGAAAAGCAGCAAAGGTAGAATTAAAATCTTCTTCATATCAGTCATTGTTTCTTTGTTTCACAGCTTCGTAAATCAGGATACCGGCAGCTACAGAGACATTCAGGGATTCGATAGTGCCCAGCATCGGAATTTTCACCCATTCATCACAGAGGGCAAGGTTTTCATAAGAAACTCCTGTATCCTCAGCTCCCATTATGATGCAGAGGGGACCTGTATAATCGGCCTTGGTATAGTCATAATCTCCTTTTTCGGTAGCAGCCACAATGCGGAAACCACTATCTTTCAGATATTGCAGAGTCGAACGGAGGTTCTGTTCACGGCATACCGGAAGAGTATGTAGCGCTCCTGCCGATGTTTTTACGGCATCAGCATTGACCGACGCACTACCCCGGACAGGAATAATCACGGCATCGACAGCCGCACATTCGCAGGTACGTGCAATCGCCCCGAAATTGCGTACATCGGTCACTCCGTCGAGCATAACAAAAAACGGATTTTTTCCTTGCTCAAACAAGAAAGGAACAAGATCCTCCGCTTTCTGATAAGTCACAGAAGAAATGAAGGCGATCACTCCTTGATGATTTTTCCGGGTAATACGGTTGATACGCTCTACCGGAACACGCTGAACAGGTATCAGCGTACCTTTCAAAGCTGCAAAAAGCTCCTTGGAAAGATCACTTTGAATATCTTTCTTCACGAGGATCTTATCTATCTCTTTTCCAGCCTGAAGGGCTTCTATCACGGCACGAACGCCGAAAATCATTTCACTTTTATCTAACATCTGGTTGATTTACTATTTTACTATTTACTATTCACTATTTATCAGTTGCGGGCAAGCAGGGATTTGGCATTGCTAAGGGCAGCTTCGGTGAGAGTGGCACCACTAAGCATGTGAGCTATTTCCTCTACCCGTTCTTCGTCAGTGAGACGGCGGATATGGCTGTTGGTTTCCGTATCGCTATCTTTCTTGTATACCTTATAATGAGCACGCCCACGGGCAGCAATCTGCGGCAGGTGGGTGATACTGATTACCTGACGGTTGCGGTCGCCCATCTCCTGCATCATGTCCGCCATACGGTCGGCTATTTCACCGGAGACTCCGGTATCTATTTCATCAAATACGATAGTCGGCAGCTTGACGGCTCCGGCAATCATCGCCTTGATAGAAAGCATGACACGAGCGATTTCACCTCCTGAAGCTACGGAAGAGATATTCTGCAAGGTGCCGTTCTTATTGGCGGAAAACAGGAAGTTGACTGTATCTTCTCCTTGCAATCCCGGCTCTTTCTTCAGTCCCATTTCTATCTGGAAACGAACATTCGGCATTCCTAATGGAATCAACCGGACAGCCAGCTGTTTTTCTACTTCACGAGCAGCTTTCGTACGGGCTTTGGTCAGCACTTCTGCCTGTTGTTTCACTTGTTTATATTGTTCCTCTTTGCGAGCAGTCAGTTCGGCGATACGCTCATCATAGGAAGTGATGTCCGACAATTTGCTGCGGTATTCATCCGTTAGCGCTATCAATTCATCAAGGGTTTGTACCCGATGTTTCTGCTGTAAGGAATAAATCAGATTCAACCGTTCATTCACTTCGTCCAGACGAACCGGATTGAATTCAACGGAGTCACTTTGTAAAGAGACTTCGTGCGAAATATCTTTCAGTTCGATATAAGCGCTCTCCATACGTTCGGTAAGTTCCTTGGCCGGCTGATATACTCTTTGCAGATTATTCAGTGTATTCAGACTGTCTTTCAGATAAGAAAGCAAGCCACCTTCATCCGAAGCAAACGACTGCTCCACCCGGTAAAGTCCGGCTTTTATCTCTTCTGCATGACTTAATGTTTCAGCTTCCTGCTCCAGTTCTTCCTGTTCGCCTTCCACCAAACAGGCTTCTTCGAGCTGTTCGAGTTGGAAGCGGATATAATCTTCATCGGAGCGACTTTTCTCTGCCAGTGACACTAATTCAGCGAGTTCGCGATCTGTCTGTTTCCATTCGTCATAACACAGACGATATTTCGCCAATGCAGCGTCATTATGTGCCAGAATATCAAGCACATTCAACTGAAATCCTTCTTTATTAAGCAGCAGATTCTGATGTTGCGAATGTACATCTATCAGCTGTTCGCCCAGCTCTTTCACTTGTGCCAACGAAGCAGGAGTATCGTTGATGAATGCCCGGCTCTTACCGGAAGACTGCACTTCACGACGCAAAATGCACTCTTCATCATATTCCAACTCGTTTTCTTCGAAAAACGGACGCATACCATAGGCAGATATATCGAAACGTGCCTCTATGATACATTTGGAAGCTCCGTGGCGAATCGCTTTCACATCGGCACGCTGTCCTAACAGGAGTCCGATAGCTCCCAGAATAATTGATTTTCCGGCTCCCGTTTCACCTGTTATAACGGAAAAGCCTGTTTCAAAACTGATATCCAGTTTTTCTATCAATGCGTAATTCTGAATGTATAGTGAACGTAACACCTTCTATTTTAATTAAAGATTAAAAATTAAAAACCGGAAGACAGAGTGGCTACCAGACGGTCGATGATGTCTTGGGCTACTTCCGTCTTCGGCTTCAGAGGATAGTCTGTACGACCTTTCCTGTCGATGATACTTATTTTATTGGTATCATGGCGAAAACCGGCTCCAGCATCATTCAACGAATTGAGCACAATAAAGTCGAAGTTTTTGCGTTCGAGCTTTCCTTCGGCATTCTGCTGCTCATTATTGGTTTCGAGGGCAAAGCCAACCAATAACTGATTTTTCCCTTTCAGTGCTCCTAAATTGGCAGCGATGTCTTGTGTTGCCTGAAGATGGAGGGTTAGTTCCTCTTCTTTCTCCCGCTTAATCTTCTTGTCGGCCACTGTTTCCGGACGGTAGTCGGCTACTGCCGCGCAAAGAATACCTGCATCAGCATCTGGAAAATAGATCTGTGAAGCCGCATACATTTCTTCTGCTGATTCCACATCTACACGCTGGATACGGGAATGTTTCGTTTTGAGCTGCACAGGACCTGTTATCAATGTCACCTGTGCTCCACGACGGGCACATTCTTCTGCCAATGCGAATCCCATCTTTCCGGAAGAATAATTGCCTATGAAACGCACCGGATCAATCTTCTCGTAAGTCGGTCCGGCTGTAATCATCACTTTCTTCCCGGATAGTTCGTCACTCGAAGCAAAGAATTCATCCAATACCCGGATGATGTTTTCCGGCTCTTCCATACGTCCCTTTCCTACCAAGTGGCTGGCTAATTCTCCTGTTCCCGGCTCGATAATGTGATTACCGTAGGAACGCAGTATATCCAGATTTTTCTGGGTGGCGGGATGGGCAAACATATCGAGGTCCATTGCCGGAGCAACAAACACGGGAGCTTTTGCCGAAAGATAAGTTGTTATGAGCATATTGTCGGCTATTCCATTGGCCATTTTACCGATAGTAGAGGCAGTGGCAGGTGCAATCAATACAGCATCCGCCCACAATCCGAGATCGACGTGGCTATTCCACGTTCCGTCACGCTGGGCAAAAAACTCACTGATGACCGGTTTGCTGGTCAAAGCCGAAAGAGTGATGGGAGTAATAAATTCTTTTCCCGCCGGAGTAATTACGACTTGCACTTCCGCTCCCTGTTTTATCAGTCCGCGAATGATATAGCACGCCTTGTACGCGGCAATACTGCCGGTAATTCCAAGAATTATTTTTTTTCCTTTTAGCATTATTTTGTAATCAAATTACTCATTTCACGCAAACGGATTTTTGTCAATGCCGCCTTAGTGTTCAACGTGAAATCACTATTCAAAATCCAACTGTAATATCCGGGATCTTTCTTCAAAACCTCGGCTACAGACATTCCTTTATATTTTCCGAAGTTGAACACTTCCACCCCATTATCATCGTACACCATGCGTCCGGCAAAGTCTACATTCTTGCTGAAACTTGAATAATCTGCCAGGAACGCAATATCATTCTGAAGATCGGAGTAACGGTCGAGCTGTGCTTTCAGCACTTCGTAAGTGGCCCGTGTATCTGCTTCGGCAGTGTGTGCATCTTCCAGATTCTTGTCGCAATAGAATTTATAGGCAGCAGACAGGGTGCGTTGTTCCATTTTGTGGAAGATCACCTGTACGTCTACAAATTTGCGTTTCGTCATATCAATGTCCACTCCGGCGCGAAGGAACTCTTCGGCAAGGACAGGAATATCAAAACGATTGGAATTAAATCCTGCCAAATCGCAACCTTCAATGTCCCTGGCTATGTTTTTCGCCACTTCTTTGAAAGTAGGGCAATCGACTACGTCGGCATCATAAATGCCATGTATAGCAGAAGATGCTTCCGGGATATGCATTTCAGGATTGATACGTAATGTTTTTGCTTCTTCATTTCCATTCGGATATACTTTCAGATAGCAGATTTCAACAATTCGGTCTGTGTTGATATTGGTTCCGGTTGTTTCTAAATCAAAAAAAACAATGGGATTTTTCAGGTTTAATTTCATTTCTAATTATTTTTTCCACCACAGAGTAACACAGAGTTCCACAGAGTGTTTTTATGTATTTATTGCTCTGTAGAACTCTGTGTTATTTTGCGGTGATTACTATTAATCATTTAGCATCATCGGCATCAGCAGCATCAGCAGGTCTTCGTTTTCTTCCTGCTCTACCGGGATGATTACTCCGGCACGTGAAGGATCTGCGAGTTCGATGACTACTTCGTCTGCTGAAATATTGTTCAGGATATCGATGAGGAATGTCGATTTGAAACCGATGCTCATTGCTGCACCTGCATACTGGCAAACTTGTGTTTCTTCGGCAGAAGTAGAGAAGTCAATATCTTGTGCGGAAATCACAATCTGGTTTTCCTGCATACGGAGTTTAATCAAACTGCTTGCCTGCGACGAGAAAATAGACACACGACGCAAAGCTCCTACCAACTGTTGACGGTCTACGGTCACTTTGTGCGGGTTGTTCTGCGGAATTACCGAGTTGTAGTTCGGGTAACGTCCTTCAATCAGGCGGCAAACCATCCGGTAGCTTTCGAGCATGAATACAGCATTGCGTTCATCGAATTCGATCGTCACTGTGCCTTGTTCTTTCGGCAAAAGATTCTTAAGCAAAGTAGCCGGTTTCTTTGGAAGGATGAAGGCTGCACGCTCGTTACCTTTAGCTGCCAATGTCTTGCAACGCACCAGTTTATGACCGTCTGAAGCAACCATTGTGATGTCTTCTGTGGTAATATCGAAATAAATACCGTTCATCACCGGACGAAGTTCGTCATCGGCAGTAGCAAATACCGAACGGTTGATGCCTCCCAGAAGTACACTTGCCTCCATTTCTACACGGACTGCATTATCACCCAGTGTAGCCGATTGCGGGAATTCATCCGCATTCTGCCCCATCAGGCTGTATTTTCCGTTCTGGTACTGCACTGTTATTTCATAATTATCCGGATTGATTTCAAATGTAAGTGGTTGTTCCGGGATTTCTTTCAGTGCATCAAGCAATGTTTTCGCTACTACGGCAAAACGCCCGTTTGTATCGCTTTCATTCACTTCTACAGTAGTCACCATCGTTGTTTCACTGTCGGATACAGTCACAGACAATGTTCCGTCTTCCAATTCGAAGAGGAAACAATCGAGAATTGGCAGCGCATTTTTTGAATTAATCACACGGCTGATGGCCTGTAAATGGCTGGAAAGAGCAGTACTTGAAACGATAAATTTCATATATTTTCGTGTATTTAAGTTTTAAATGTTCTATCGCACAAAGTTACGAAAAAAGATTTGGGCTGCCCAATAAAACAAAAGAAAAAAACAGGCATTGTGTGAGGGATATTACTAAAAAATTGTAACTTCGCCCCAGAATTTAAAATTATCGCAATGGAATTTACAGGAAAAATCATCGCTATCCTCCCCCCGAGAGGCGGAGTTTCAAAAACTAGCGGCAACGAGTGGAAATCACAAGAGTACGTTATCGAAAACCACGACCAATATCCGCGCAAGATGTGCTTCGACGTATTTGGCGCAGACAAAATTGAGCAGTTCAACATTCAAATGGGCGAAGAACTAACTGTATCATTCGACGTTGACGCCCGTCAGTGGAACGATCGTTGGTTCAATAGTATCCGTGCATGGAAAGTAGAACGTGTTGGTGCAGGTGCTCCGATGGCTTCCGGTTCTCCCGTTCCTCCCCCACCTCCGTCAGCTATGCCGGAATTTACTCCGGGGGATGCCAAAGACGATCTGCCATTTTAAACCGAAAGCCATTCGCCGGACGAATAAGCATAAAAAACTCCCGATAGGATTAAATTCTGTCGGGAGTTTTTTTTAGAAAAACGATTGTAAACAAACGGTCATTTTTTATTCTGATTTATATTTCAAAACAATGTTAGGATATACCACTCCGTCTGTACAGGCAAACTGAACAAAGAGGGTGAAATTATGGAAAAAATCGGCGTTACGCAGAAAAAAATCCGGTACAAAACGAACGTGGTTTTCTGATTGCCGAAATATGTGGTCAAAATCCGCCATCAACATAAAGTGGTATGAATCAGACAAGTGATCCATGCCTGCCTGATAGGCCATTACTCCATTAAGCACTTCGCCTTTATCCAGTTGGCGAATATATTGTGACAGAGCATTCTCATCAGGAGCAAGCAACAAACGCCCGTCATAGAACGCCGCATACACATCCAAAGTGGCCTCCACAAAACTGGTCAGTTGTTTAAACAATGTTGTTTGAGGCAACCGATAGACCAAGTATGCCTTATTTACAGTATAACCAAAAGTAATACGGGGAGTTTTTCTTCCTTCATCTGCCGAAGCAGTATTGACAAGGGTACGAAGCATCCTTTCAGCTTCCGTCACATCTGCCACAGACAGGCTCAAGACTGCCGCTGCATCCTGCAACGTATCTTCACGCTGGAAGAGACAGGCAACCAGGTCTTGCCCGGCATTTTCCATCAGATAGCGGGAAAATTCCTTATCTCTATTCTGCACTTCACTCGTGCGGACTGCCCCGTTCTGCTCCTGCGCATTTCCATAAGAAAGTAAAGACGCCCAGTCCGTAATCCCCTGTCTGCTAAAATAGAAAGCAGTGGAGGGCAGTGCTTCACCCGGGAAGCCTTTGACTGATTGCTGCTGGCGAAGTTGTTTTATAAATGCAAAACAAGTGTCTGCATCATGAGTGATGCCGGAGAAATAGATAAAATCATCTTTCATCTTCATGTCAAATTCCGTCCATCCCATCATCCCTTTCATACGGGCATAGATTGTGGCGGTCGCTGCACTTTTTTTTGGAGCACGCACTCCTGTAAAGGTAGGATCATCTGCCAATGATTTACCACTCTTATATGCATCAATAACGTTTTCAATCAGTTTTTTCTGAAAACTTAATGCCATAAAATCAGACGTCAGATAGCAGGCTAGAAAATCACCATCTGCCATCGGGTAAATGATTATTTCCTCTCCTTTGTAAACAAACGTTTTCGGTGGATAAAGCGAAGATATATATTTACGCACAAACCTGTTTACCAATTCCTTATCCCCATTTCCCAATCTGCAATAAAGTACCTGGTTCCGTTCGTTATCCGGTTCGTGGAAACTAATCAGCATCTGATTCATTTGCCGACTCAAGCCATGGGGAGTATCTTCCGAGAGGGCATAAAGGCTTTGTTTCAGATAAGAAAAAAGTTTGGACACATAAATATATTGCTGATTTTTACTACAAGTCAGATCATCGACCTCCGCTACAAACTCGAGCACATCATCGGTAACAAATACGGCTGAAGTGGTGGATGGAACCAGTTCATAAAGATCAAAATCTTTCTGCCCTTCGGCCGCCGACAGTCTAAAAAAAGAGTACAATGCGAAACCTGAGCACAAAAGTACAACAGAAGACGTGATCGCTATTTTCACTATCGTACGAAGTTTCATAATATTCGCTGTTTATCGGCTAGGTGCAAAAATAATAATTTCTACAAAGAAAACAAAACTTTTGCTAAAAATTTCACCGATAATCAAAGATAGATATCCAATCCGTCGAATGCCAGGTGAATATTTTCCGGAAGGCTCTTTTCAACCTCCGCATGCAAGCCCATATCATGACTCATGTGTATAAAGTACGTCTTCTTTGCCTGAATGCGCTGCGCCACTGCCAAGGCTTCTTCCAAATTCTGATGAGTAGGATGCGTGGCAATCCGAAGTGCATTCACTACCAAAACATCTATTCCCGCCAATTGTTCATAGGATTCTTCGGGCATGGTCAGCATATCAGTGATATAACCTAATTGCCCGATACGATATCCCAGAATAGGCAATCGGCCATGCATCACACGTAAAGGAAGCACCTCCGTGTGGTTAACTGAAAAAGCCTGTCCCACCGAGATTTCCTGCAAAGGAATGTCGGGAACTCCCGGATAACGATGGTCAACAAAACAATAGGGCATACGCAAGCGCAAGCCTTGTGCCACATAATTTTCCGCATAAATAGGCACTGAACCAAACCGGCAAAACGGACGCAAATCGTCCAACCCACCCACATGGTCATAATGTTCATGCGTAATGAGCACACCATCTATCTTCTCAAAAGGAAGACGCAATACCTGTGTCCGGAAATCCGGACCGCAATCTATCAAAATTCGCGCATCATCTGTCTCAACAATAGCAGATGCACGCAATCGGTTATCTTTCGGATCGGTAGAAGTACAAACCGGACATGTACAGCCGATTTGGGGTACTCCCGTCGATGTTCCACTTCCAATGATTCTTACTTTCACTTGTTACTTCTCAATTTATTAAGTTAACTTCCGGGTGGATATCAATGCCAAACTTCTCATGAACAGAGGCTCGGACTGCATCTGAAAGCGCAAGAATATCGCTACCTTTTGCTCCACCAAGATTCACTAACACCAGCGCTTGTTTATCATGTACGGCAGCCGGACCTAAGGCCTTACCTTTCCAGCCGCATTGGTCGATCATCCATCCTGCCGGAATTTTCACCCGATCTTCTGCCAGCTCATAGTAAGGTATCCGGGGATATTCCTGCTGCAGGGCTTCCAGTTTTTCTTTCGGCACAATGGGATTCATAAAGAAGCTGCCGGCATTTCCCATTACCTTCGGGTCGGGCAACTTGCTCTCACGAATATCAATTATCACTTTCCGTACAACAGAAAGCGTCAATGCCGGATATTTTTCAAGCTCCTGACGAATGGTTCCATAATCTAACGTATAATGTTCTTTTTTACTAAGTCGGAAACGGACATAGGTGACAAAAGCCGACTTGTTTTCCGGGCGTTTAAAGATACTGTTGCGGTAGGTATATCCACACTCTTCCACCGAATAAACGCGTTCTTCAGCTTGAATGTTCACCGTTTCCACAGCTGTTATCAGATCTTTCACTTCAACGCCATAAGCTCCGATGTTCTGTACCGCGCTCGCTCCGACCTCACCGGGGATGAGCGACAGGTTCTCCGTTCCATACCATCCATGTTCTACGCAATATGCAACGAAGTCATCCCATACTACTCCCGCTCCCACTCGTACCGACACAGAGTGTTCATCTTCCTCCGTCACTTCGATTCCTTCAATGCGGGAATGGAGTATCAACCCGTCGTAATCTTTGGTAAACAGCAGGTTACTGCCGCCACCAATATGCAAAAAAGGTGTCACAATGGCACCTTGCACAATCAGCTTCTTCAGTTCTTCAACCGAAGAATATTCTAAAAAACGAGCGGCACTGACATCGATGCCGAATGTATTGTAGGGCAAAAGAGAATACATATATTTTTAGTTATAAGTTATACTGTTATAGTGCATCTTAACCTGTATCAGATACTTGTATCTTCAAACTTATACAATTCCCATTCTCCGGCTTTCCGGCGGAAATAAAGGATATTGGAAAAACCATTTCCGATACCTTTCAACGCCAGGATTTTCGTGGGCGAATCATCGTCATTCCGCTGTCCGTAATTAATATTAGAAAGGCGGTCGACAGGAAGTACCGGTTTGAAGGCGAACCACTGATTAAGATCGAGGGTTGTCTCCAAAATGGAGAAATCATCGTCCGGATCACTGGTTACAAAAGCCAACGGCTCCCGCACACGCTGACTCTGAAAAAGACTATCCGTTGCAAAATGTCCGAAAAACTCAACAAAGTTTTCATTATCACTTTGTTCAATGGGCCGCAGGTTGATTGCCTCCAGTATCCATGCACCTTTGATACGTTCAAAATAGTATCTTTTCACCATTCGTGTTTTCACGAACATCCACTCTACCTGCACAGAAGTGAGGGAGGTATCTCCTACTAAATCCATGTCTTCTTCTCTATCAAACAGCAGTGTATAATAATGCTGTTTGGTAAACAAGTCATCATGCTTCCAGTTGCGTTCCTCAATGTTTGACTTCTTATCTCCATTGTAGTAGGGCAATGGAAATTTCACACGCTGACGCTGTAACACATCATCGGAAGCAAAATTGTAAATAAAATCATCGAAAGATTCATCCGCCTGTATAGGCTGCGGATCTTCCGGCGATTTATCATGGTGGCTAGAATCGGCTATCTGCCGGACTGAATCCACCTCTTTAGTAATAGATGCGAAGGGGTCAATATTTGTTTTCTTGTTTCCACAAGAGCTCAATATACCGAGCAGTATGACCCCTGCAATTAGTTTTTTCATTATTTCAGTTTCTCTCTTAACTTTTCAAGCATATCCACCGTCATGCTTTCCAAATTGTAGGCCGGCTTCCATCCCCACTCTTCACGAGCACAGGTATCATCCAGACTATCGGGCCAGCTATCGGCTATACGCTGCTTCAAAGGATCTATATCATAAATCATCTCAAACTGCGGCACATGCTTCTTGATAGCTTGATATATCGTTTCCGGATCGAAACTCATGGAAGCGATATTGAAAGCATTGCGATGTATCAATCTTGCCGGATCAGCTTCCATCAGTGTGATTGCTGCATTCAGCGCATCCGGCATGTACATCATATCCATTAAAGTGCCTTGCTTAATGGGGCACACAAACTTTTCTCCTTTCACTGCCGAGTAGTAAATATCGACAGCATAATCGGTCGTACCTCCTCCCGGAGGGGTCACATTCGAAATAATGCCCGGAAAACGGACAGCACGAGTATCGACACCGTATTTATTAAAATAGTAATCACTCAACAACTCTGTCGTTACTTTAGTGACTCCATACATGGTACGGGGACGTTGAATGGTGTCCTGCGGTGTTTTCGTGTGAGGCGTACTAGCGCCAAACGAACCGATAGAACTCGGAGTAAACACCGCGCACCCTTGTTCACGTGCCACTTCCAGCACATTCCACAATCCATCGATGCCTATTTTCCAAGCCAGCTTGGGTTTCGACTCGGCAACTACGGACAACAGAGCAGCCAAGTTATAAATTGTATCGATATGATACTCTTTTACTACAGATGCAATCGCCTCGCCGTCCGTTACATCAGCAATAGCCGACGGTCCCGACTCCTTTAATTCCCCTTTAGGTTCTGCACCCGGAATATAACCAGCTACTACATTTGCATTTCCGTAACGTTTACGTAGCTCCATCGTTAGCTCCGACCCTATCTGTCCGGTAGCTCCAATAATCAAAATGTGTTCCATTTTTTCTTCTGACTTAGAATATCAAGCTTAAATAGTGCGCAAAGTAAGCACTTTTTTTTCAGATTTTAATCAAAAAGACATTGTTATTCCAAGAAAAATTGTGTCCTTTGCAATATAACTTAATCACCCAAACACTATGTACGGTAAAATGCAAGAATATCTCCGCCAAACATTGGCTGAAATCAAGGAAGCCGGACTTTATAAAGAAGAACGACTGATTGAAAGTGCGCAGCAAGCTGCCATCACTGTAAAAGGTAAGGAAGTATTAAACTTCTGCGCAAACAACTATCTAGGATTGTCCAATCATCCCCGATTAATCAAGGCTTCGCAGGAAATGATGAACAACCGTGGATACGGAATGTCGTCCGTCCGTTTCATTTGTGGAACACAAGATATACACAAAGAACTGGAAACTGCCATCTCGGACTATTTCCAGACTGAAGACACGATTCTGTATGCTGCCTGCTTCGATGCTAACGGCGGTGTATTCGAACCACTTTTCTCTGAAGAGGATGCCATTATCTCGGACTCGCTAAACCATGCTTCTATCATTGACGGGGTACGTCTTTGCAAAGCGAAACGTTACCGTTATGCCAATGCTGACATGAAAGACTTGGAAAGATGTCTGCAAGAAGCGCAGGCACAACGTTTCCGTATTGTTGTTACGGACGGTGTGTTCTCAATGGATGGTAATGTAGCTCCGATGGATCAGATTTGTGATCTTGCCGAGAAATACGATGCGTTAGTAATGGTGGACGAGTCTCACTCTGCCGGTGTGGTAGGTGCCACTGGTCATGGCGTAAGCGAGTTGTATAAGACTCACGGACGTGTAGATATTTATACCGGAACGTTGGGTAAGGCTTTCGGCGGTGCACTGGGAGGATTTACCACCGGACGTAAAGAAATCATTGATTTGCTCCGTCAACGCAGTCGCCCGTATTTGTTCTCCAACTCATTGGCTCCAGGTATCATCGGTGCAAGTCTTGAAGTTTTCAAGATGCTGAAAGAGAGCAATGCCCTGCATGACAAGTTGGTTGAAAATGTAAACTATTTCCGTGATAAGATGACGGCTGCCGGATTTGATATTAAACCGACGCAAAGTGCTATTTGTGCGGTAATGCTGTATGATGCGAAACTGTCTCAAATTTATGCTGCACGTATGCAGGAAGAAGGAATCTATGTGACAGGTTTCTACTATCCGGTAGTGCCGAAAGATCAGGCCCGCATCCGTGTACAGATTTCTGCAGGACACGAAAAAGCACATCTTGACAAGTGTATCGCTGCCTTTATCAAGGTAGGTAAAGAGCTCAACGTATTGAAAGCGGAATAACTCCGAAGCAAGGTTTCCTTGCGGAATCTATATTTTAGGCGAGGATTACACGGATCACACAGATTTCACGTATCTTACACAGTTGCTTTATAACAAGCTTCATTCTAAAAAACGTATAATACGTGAAATCTATGTTATCTGCACCTAAATTCTCTTTTATAAAATGAATTTTGAACCGCTACTTGACTACAAAAAATAGATTATGGAAGAACTGACCCTCACTACTCCTGCCCTACTTTTCTCGGCAGTTTCATTGATTTTGTTGGCTTACACCAACCGTTTCTTATCGTATGCCCAACTTGTGCGCCAACTGCGTGACCGCTACGTGGAGAACCCTTCGGATATCACTGAAGCTCAAATCGAGAATTTACGGAAACGGTTGAACCTGACCCGTACAATGCAAGGACTGGGTATTGCAAGTCTTTTTCTTTGCGTAGTCAGTATGTTTCTTATTTATATCGGACTGCAATTATTTTCTGCTTACGTATTCGGACTGGCACTGATTCTGTTGATAGCCTCTCTAGGCGTATCTTTCCGCGAAATACAGATTTCCACCCGTTCACTGGAGATTTACTTGGGAACGATGGAGAAAGGGAAAAACAAAAAATAACACGGTTGACAATCCCTCCTATTAAGTTTTATCAAGACACTACCCGGCAAGGAAGGATGACCGTAAAGCGACTTCCCTTGCCTACTTCGGATTTGAGTTCAATCCTTCCACCCAGTTTTTCTATAATTACCTGACAAATAGAAAGCCCCAATCCTGCTCCCTGTGAAAATTCGTTCTGTTTGTAGAAACGGCTGAAAATCATCCGTTGTTCTTCGCGTGGAATACCTCTCCCAGTATCTTCTACATAAATCCGCACATGCCCCTCATCCGGCAGATAAATATACCCTAATTTGATATATCCGGTTTCCGTAAATTTACTGGCGTTATTCAAGAAATTTGTTAGAACTTGTATCAAGCGCTCTCTATCCACATTAATTTCCAAAGGTATATTATCCACTTCTTTCAGGAATTCCAGGCGTGGAGCAATCAATACCTGGTGAGTCATATAAATGTCATCAATCAGCTCTCTCACCCTACATTTCTTAAACGAGAAAGACATATAGCCTGATTCGATACGAGAAAGCTCCAAAATATCGTTAATCAATTTGAGCAACAACTCGCTGTTCTTATTAATAGCGCCGATGTATTCTTCGCGTTCTACGGAACTCAATCCATCTTCCAATGCCAGAATATTGGCAAAACCCACAATCGAATTAAGTGGAGTACGTATCTCATGGCTCATATTTGCCAGGAATGATTGTTTCAATTCTGCCTTTTCAGCGAGTAAGCGTGCAGCTTCCAGTTCCTCTTCACGATCTTTTATATCTTGTATGTTGAGCAGCAAACCTGCTGTTTTATATTCACCACCCGAAAGCTGTTTAGTAGTATAACGAAACTCCCACCACTATAGCCTTTACCGTCGAAGTTACAAAGCTCCTGCACAATTTTTTTATGAGCACTTTTCAGATTTCGCCAGTTGAACTTCACTCCCTCCCAATGATCGGGATGAATAAAGCTCATGAATTCCTTAAACGATAGTTGTCTAGGATTTAACCCTTGCGACGCCCAGAATGCATCTTCAAAAACAAAACAACCCTTATCCAATCTCCAAGCATACGTCATTCCACCCTCAATGGCTAATGACAATGTTTCTTTTTCATCAGCCAATGCTATAAGAGCCTGTTTTTTCCTCATCTGTTCCCGAAGATATAGCCACCAAAGAGAAGCAAAAAGTAAAATCAGGAAAAGAACAAATGAAGCGACTAAGGCTCCCCACAAAAATGGATATTCATCTCTGAACGGAATATTGATAATACGATATTTAGCAGGAATACTTTCCTTACTCAAACCAATTTGCGTCATTGTATTCCAGTCTACGACATACTCTTTCCGGCTTTCAACAATGGGTATATCCGAAGGGCTTGCGCCATGTAATATGCGAACGGCAGTTTTCACCTCTTCTTCTACCTGAATAGGCAGCGAAGTGATGTATCCACCCAACAACTTCTCACCAAACCCAAAGGCTTCATTGATGGCTGTCAGACTAGGACTACCACAGATACTCCCAATATTAATAGTGGTGTAATCACGTTTCAACTGGATATAACATTGATCGCGGTAACTCCTGTTCAAAACCCACATAAAAGTAGCATTCGAATGGTTTCTGGCATTACGCAAAGGAATAGCCATGAAACGGGTATAGCCTTCTTCCTGTGCCAAACGTATCTGTTCTTCAGGAGAAAGTTCGGGATTATCTATGAATCCGGTCACTTTATATCCTTTAAACTGCTCCTTTGCATCTCTTCTGATTTGTCTGTCGATATAGGTAGTATCAAGCATGGTAAACAAACGAACGTGCTCACCGAAAAGCTCTTTTGCCACACTGATATTCTCATTAAAGGCTATCTTGTCATGGAAGCCTGTCACGTTGGGATGATGTTTCAGTAATCCCCAATTCGGATAATTGACACCACCAAAAACTACAGGCACTTCTTTCGCCAACTGAATTCCGCATTTCATCAATGAATAAGTAGCCTAGTCTTCATTCACCAGAATCACTTCCGGCCGCCAATCTTTCGATACGGAATCAACCAGAAAGCGCATCCGCTCAAGTTCCGGCTCTTCCCAGTAGGATTCACAGTCTAAATAAACGGTACGAATATCAGCATCAATTTTCTCTTTTTCAAATTGCTCCGCTATCATCCGGTTAAATTCCGGATAAGCCGCATAAGTCTCCTCATAAGAGTGGATAACCAGAATACGCCGTTCTTCTTTTTGAGAACAACTACTCACCCCCAAAAAGAGCAATAAAAATACAGGGAGCAATCTAAAAATTCCTCTATTCACACCATTCATTTATAATAATCGGGATTAATTTTTCTCTGACTCGTAATACAAAGGTAGTTTATTTTCGAACATATAAGCCTAATAAGTGAAAAAAAAGAAGCTGTCTGAACAGAAATTCAGGCAGCTTCTATCTATATAAAGAACTATTTTTTCAGAGTAGCATCATTAACGCTGTCCCAATTGTGAATCTACAAAGAAAATTCCGGTATCACCAGCCTTCTTGATCTTGTCAACAATGCCTTGTGCTGTAGCTTCTTCTTCTACTTGTTCGCGAACAAATCCCCACAAGAAATCCTGTGTTGCTTTATCCTTTTCAGCAGCAGCTACGTCTACCAGCTTGTCTACCAATTGAGAAACATGACATTCATGCTTGTAAACGTGTTCAAACACTTCGAGAGGTGTACCCCATCCGTTAGG
The DNA here is from genome assembly GCF_027257075.1 of Bacteroides sp. LFL-34. Classification (NCBI taxonomy): domain Bacteria; kingdom Pseudomonadati; phylum Bacteroidota; class Bacteroidia; order Bacteroidales; family Bacteroidaceae; genus Bacteroides; species Bacteroides sp. LFL-34. Next base: position 46,082 of record NZ_JAPQKZ010000020.1, read on the forward strand.
AACAACATCTATTTTATCTACTTTAGCAGTTCCTCCACGTTTGATGATATAATCTGCCATTGCATAAGCGTGTCCCATTTCTTCCTGGGATTGCTTTTTCATCCAATGAGCAAAACCGCTGAAACCTTCTTTCTCAAAATAGAAAGACATTGCTAGATACAGGTTAGCAGACCACATTTCAGCAGTAATCTGTTCGTTAATTGCATTCTGTAATTTTTCTGAAATCATAATCGTATTTTTTATTAAGTTGTTAATGTAGTTTCTTTTTGAACTCATTACAAAAATAACAAGCTTTCAGTTAAAATTGTTCCATGCACCCTATATTTTTAAACTACATTCACATTTTGATTGTAGTGGTTCATTTTTTACTTACACCAGTTCGTCGGAAGTATATCCTTTCGGCAGTTCACGACAGTTGTATCCGGAAGCCATTATTTCACCATAAGCACCAGCAGAACGAAGGGCTATCAAGTCACCACGCTTCACTTTGTTCAGGTCAATTGCTTTTCCGAAAACATCCGACGATTCACAGATCGGTCCTACTACATCGTATGCCTCCAATGGTTCTTCGGAAGTAATATTTTCCATTTTATGGAATGCCTGATACAGAGCCGGACGGATAAGATCGGTCATACCTGCATCCAGGATGGCAAATTTCTTCCGTGTGCCTTGTTTTACATACAAAACCTTAGAGATTAAGGAACCGCACTGTCCTACAACTGCACGTCCCAATTCAAAATGCAAGGTCTGATAAGGACGTAATTTCAGTTGTCCGGCATAGGTAGCAAAGTAATCCTTGAAGTTCGGAATAGCCTGACGATTGGGATGTCCGTAGTCAATTCCCAAACCACCTCCTACATTAATGTGTTCTACCAGAATTCTGCGAGCTTCCAATTTATCCTGCAATTCATTGACACGATTACAGAGAGCTACAAAATCGCCCATATCCAGAATCTGTGAACCAATGTGGAAATGAAGCCCGATAAACTTTACGTTTTTCATCTCCTGCGCCACATCTATCACCTTGTCCATATCCTGCATGCTGATACCGAATTTGTTTTCCGCCAAACCGGTAGTGATATTTGCGTGAGTATGTGCGCCTACATCCGGATTGATACGGAAAGCAACATTAGCCACCTTATTTTGAGCAGCAGCCAATTCATTGATTACTTCCAGTTCGGGAATAGACTCTACATTGAAACAGAAGATGCCGTACTCCAGCCCGAGGTTAATTTCCCAGTCTGCTTTACCTACTCCTGCAAAAACAACTTTATTGGCCGGAAATCCTGCACGGATAGCGGCACGAATTTCTCCACCGCTCACACAGTCGGCTCCCATTCCGCTCTCACGGATGATGGTAAGTACTTTCGGGTTAGCATTTGCTTTAACAGCGTAATGCACTGAATAATTAGGATATTTGGCAACCTCATGGTTAATAGCCGACAATGTATCGCGCAGCACTTTGGTATCGTAATAATAGAAAGGTGTCTGCAAAGTGCGGAATTTATCGATTGGAAATATTCCCTTCATAATTCGAAAAACTTGTTTAGTTGGTTAAAAAAGAGCGCTTTTATCAGTTCGGTAAAAGCGCTCGTATTATTTGTGGAATTATTTGCCGTTGAAAAGCATATCGCTCAACGATTGTAAAGCTACTTTCTTATCACACTCCCGAATGAGGAAGGAGATGTTATAGTTACTTCCTCCAAACGAGATCATTCGCACCGGTATATCGCGCATCGCATCGAGTGCTTTTGCTTCAAAACCGACATTTTCCCATTCAAGGTCACCTACAACGCAGATGATACACATTTCTTTATCAACGGTTACTGTTCCGTATTTCTTCAGGTCGTCCAGAATCTCATTAAGATGTTTCGTGTTATCTATCGTAACAGATACACCGACTTCTGACGTACAGATCATATCGATAGATGTCTGATAGCTTTCGAAGATTTCGAACACCTTACGCAAGAAACCATGAGCCAATAACATGCGGCTGGATTTAATCTTAATAGCAGTGATGTTATCTTTTGCAGCTACTGCCTTAATCTTGCCTTTTTCCGTATCGTTAGAAATCAGTGTGCCCGGAGCCTCCGGATCCATTGTGTTCAACAAGCGGACAGGGATATTGGCATATTTAGCCGGCTGGATACAAGTAGGGTGCAGAATCTTTGCACCGAAGTAAGCCAACTCGGCTGCTTCTTCGAAGTGCAGCTGGCGTACCGGAGCGGTCTTGTCAACAATACGCGGGTCGTTATTGTGCATACCGTCGATATCTGTCCAGATCTGGATTTCGGAAGCGTTCACTGCTGCTCCGATCAGAGAAGCGGTGTAGTCGCTACCACCACGTTGCAGGTTGTCTATCTCACCGTAAGCATTGCGGCAGATGAAACCTTGCGTAATGTAGATTTCCGTATCCGGATAAAGATCCAATTGAGCACGCAATTTATCCTTAATATATACGGGGTCCGGTTCTGCGTTCTTATCAGTACGCATGAATTCCAAAGCCGGAAGCAACACGGACTTCACACCGCATTCCTGCAGGTAAAAGTTTACCATCGCCGTAGAGATAAGCTCTCCCTGTGCCAAAACCACTTTCTCTTCGAACAAAGTGAAAAGGTCTTTAGTATAGGAGCGGATGTAGTCGAAGTGGGATTTGACAACTTCAAGACCTTTCTGTTTATATTCCTGGGTTGCAAAAAGCTCATCAATATGCTGTTTATATTTTGCTTCCAGCTTATTAATAATCTCGTTGGCACCCTCCGGATTCTTCTTATACAGATAGTCCGAAATTTCCACCAATGTGTTTGTTGTTCCTGACATAGCAGAAAGAACAACAATCTTCTGTTCACCATCGGTAATCAATTTGGCTACTTCCTTCATGCGCTGAGCAGAACCTACGGAAGTTCCTCCAAACTTTAAAACTTTCATTTTCGTTACTGTTTTAGTTATCTATATTTAAATCTATTTCTATTGTTCTCTGTCTGGGCATATATTCATCAGTCACATCTACAATCTGATGGTCGGCACAACGATATACCCTGCCCGGATAATCTTTCAACAGTTGCAAATTGTGCGTCGTCATCACTACCGATGAGCCGGATTCGCAGATATTGTGCAACAATTCAACGATGGCTTTACCTGTTTCCACATCCAGATTTCCGGTTGGTTCATCCGCCAGGATGATAGCCGGAGAATTGAGTACGGCACGTGCAATCACAATGCGCTGCTGTTCGCCACCGGAAAGTTCGTTCGGAAGTTTATAACCTTTGTTGGACATTCCCACCAGTTGAAGCACTTCTTCAATACGATCCTGTATCTCCTGTTTGTTTTTCCAGCCTGTGGCACGAAGCACAAATTCCAGGTTATTATATACAGTACGGTCTGTAAGCAGCTGAAAATCCTGGAATACAATGCCTAACTTGCGGCGCAGTTGCGGGATATGCTTACGTTTGATAGATCGCATATTATAACCCAGCACTTCCGCTTCACCGTCAATTACGTCCAGTTCGCCATAAAGAGTCTTAAGCAGACTCGTTTTTCCCGAGCCTACTTTTCCGATCAAATAGACAAACTCTCCTTTGTGCAATTCCAGATTTACATCACTTAGCACACAGAGTTCCTGTTGATGGATTTCTACGTTCTTATATTGTATCAACGCCCCGTCATCCATGCCGACTCCCGTTTTAATTTTTAATTTCTAATCTTTACTTATTAATGCTTCTTCCAGGTACTGCTATGTCTTTCCTGCAGTTCACGTGCAAGATCTTCGATGCGATAGCCTTTTGAAGCAAGCAATACAATCATGTGATAAATGAGGTCGGCTCCTTCGTAGATCAAACGTTCGTCAGTACCGTTCGTTGCTTCGATCACTGTTTCCACAGCTTCCTCACCTACTTTTTGAGCTATCTTATTGATTCCCGACTCAAACAGACTGGTCGTATAAGAACCTTCGGGCATCTCTTCGTGACGCTTGTCTATGAAGTCCTGCAATGCTTTCAGGAACATGACTGGTTCTTCGTTTTTCTCCCCCCAACAAGTATCTGTGCCTGTATGACACACAGGACCTACCGGATCTACTTGAATCAATAATGTATCATTGTCGCAATCAGCCTTTATAGATACAACATGAAGGAAGTTACCGCTTTCTTCACCTTTTGTCCATAAACGATTCTTCGTACGGCTAAAGAATGTAACTTTTCCGGTTTCCACCGTTTTATCATAAGCTTCTTTATTCATGAAACCCAGCATCAAGACCTTACGTGTCTCGTTGTCCTGTATGATAGCCGGAACGAGTCCGTTCATTTTATCGAAATCCAATTCCATTTTTATATAAGTTCTAATTACTATTCCAATTTACAATTACTACCTATTCGCCTACGGAATTCTTTTGCAGACAGTTCCTATATTTATCTGACTATATAATCCATCCGCAGGAAAACCCGGCCGGGGTGCCTCACCCCCTGATGGTAATTCCTTCGCCGCAAAGATACGATTTTAATTCGGGAATTTTAATTTCTCCGAAGTGAAAAACACTGGCAGCCAATGCAGCATCTGCCTTTCCCTGTAAAAAGACATCACGGAAGTGCTCCTTACAGCCCGCACCTCCCGAAGCTATGATGGGAATAAAGAGTTGATCCGCTAAAGCGGCAAGTGCTTCATTTGCATAACCGGCTTTTACACCATCGTGATTCATGCTTGTGAAGAGTATTTCTCCTGCTCCGCGTTCCTGTGCTTCTTTAGTCCACTCGAACAGATCTTTATCCGTTTCGATGCGTCCTCCGTTCAGGTAACATTTCCAACCGTTTTCGGTCTGTTTGGCATCTACAGCCAACACACAAACTTGTGAGCCGAAATTCTTTGCTATCTCGTCAACCAACCGGGGATTGCGGATAGCGGAAGAATTGATAGAAATCTTATCTGCCCCTGCATTCAGCAGACGGTCTACATCACTTAATTCATTGATTCCACCACCTACGGTAAATGGGATATTGATATTAGCAGCAATCCGTTTTACCAATTCCGTAAAAGTCTTACGTCCTTCATGGCTTGCAGTAATGTCCAGGAAAACAAGTTCATCCGCTCCCTGTTCACTGTAAGCACGACCTAGCTCCACCGGATCACCGGCTTGGCGCAAGTTGACAAAATTCGTTCCTTTCACGGTTTGTCCGTCTTTTATATCCAGACAAGGTACTATTCTTTTTGCTAACACAATCCTATTTTATTTATTGTTCAACAATTTATAACCTATATTCCTGAAGCTCGATTCTTATCTTCCTTATAATAAAGGTATCTTATTTATTCCGATACGCTCATTACAGAAAGATTCTCAAATCTTGTAAGGTGATATGTCCTTCGTATAATGCCTTACCGAAAATAACTCCGGGAACACCGGCCTCATCCAAGGCTACAATATCATCCATCTTGCTCACCCCGCCACTAGCCATCAGATAAAGGTCAGGGAATTTTGCCAACACCTCTTTATACAAATCGATAGAAGGGCCACTCAACATTCCGTCACAGCTAATATCCGTACAGATTACTTTTCGTATACCTTTATCTATATAATTTTCGAGAAATGGAAAAAGTTCACAGGCACTTTCATCTTTCCAACCATTGACGGCTATCTTATGTTCTTTTACATCTGCCCCCAAAATAATCTTCTCACTGCCGTATATTTCCAGCCAATGACAGAATAATTCCGGATCTTTCACTGCAATGCTTCCTCCGGTTACCATCTGCGCACCGCTCTCAAAAGCAATTTTCAAATCTTCATCACTCTTTACTCCTCCACCAAAATCTATGACAAGAGAAGTGCGTACAGCAATCTGTTCCAACACCCGATAGTTAACGACATGATGAGAAGCAGCACCGTCCAAGTCTACCACATGAAGCCTGCGAACACCGTTCGCTTCAAACTCCTTTGCAACTTCCACCGGGTTCTCATTATACACCTTTTTACTATCGTAATCTCCCTGGGAAAGGCGTACGCACTTTCCATCAATAATATCAATGGCTGGAATAATTTCTATCATCTATTTACTATTTGTATCTTAGAGGTTTAAAAAGTTTGTCAGAATCTTCTCTCCTGTCTTACCACTTTTTTCCGGATGGAACTGGGTAGCATAAAAGTTATCTTTATGGAGCGCAGCACTGAACGGGTGAATATAGTCAGTTGTAGCAGCAGTAAAGTCGCAGGTCGGCACATAGAAGCTATGCACAAAATAGACAAACTCTTCTTCGGTGAACCCTTCAAACAATTTGCTATTCGTTTTTCCAATGGTGTTCCATCCCATGTGCGGCACTTTATCCTCATGTTTCTGCGGGACAAAACGTTTCACATCCACATCAAAGATATTCAAACAATCGACTTCTCCTTCTTCGGAATGCCGGCACATCAACTGCATGCCGAGACAAATTCCAAATACAGGCTGACGGAGATTCTTAATCAGTTCGTCCAGTCCCGTTGCCTTCAAGTGGTTCATGGTAGTTTCCGCCTCTCCCACTCCGGGAAAAATAACTTTATCGGCCGATTGGAGTTCTTCTTTATCAGCAGTAATCACCGCTTCTACCCCCAACCGCTTTAAAGCATAATCCACAGAACGAATATTGCCGGCATTGTATTTTACAACTGCTACTTTCATCAGCTAAATATTACTGTTTTATTTTTATAAGCCAAAACTTTGCGCTCGATGTGCTTCTGCACTGCACGCGAAAGAACGATTTTTTCCAAATCCTTTCCTTTATTTACGAGGTCTTCAATAGCATCTTTATGAGTAATGCGCACTACATCCTGTTCAATAATCGGTCCGGCATCCAGCTCTGTCGTTACATAATGACTAGTTGCACCAATAATTTTCACCCCTCTCTGGAAAGCTGCGTGATAAGGCTTCGCCCCTACAAACGCAGGAAGGAAAGAATGATGAATATTGATAATCTTATTCGGATAAGCATTAATCATCTGTTCGGAGATCACCTGCATATAGCGTGCCAATACAATAAATGTAATCTTATGTTTGGCAAGCAATTCCATCTCTTTGCGCTCCTGTTCTTCTTTCGTCTCCTTGGTGATAGGGAACAGATAGAAAGGAATTCCGAAACGTTCTGCCACGTGCTGCAAATCCGGATGATTACTTATAATAAGAGGTATCTCTACATTCCACTCTCCTGCCGTATACCGGGCTAACATATCGAAAAGACAGTGTGACAGCTTGGATACGAAAATAGCCATACGTGGTTTTACATCAGAGAAATAAAGACGAAAATCCATTTCATATTTTTGCCCGTAGAGTGTTCTGAAATAATCTTCAATTTTTTCCTGTGGAACCAGAAAATCTTTCAGTTCCCATTCAATACGCATGAAGAAGATGTTCTCTACATGATCTACATACTGATCCAAATAGATAATATTTCCTTTGTTTACCGTAATAAAGTCTGTCACTTCCGCTAGGATTCCCGGTTTGTCGGGACAGTGCAATAACAGTTTGGCTGTTGTCATCATTCTTTCTACTAATTAACGATTCTAGGCAGATTATTTTCTACCTTTCTAATTTTAGTCCGCAAAAATAACGATTTATTGCAAAATTACGAATTATTCAAGCAGAAAGTTGATATAAAAACGGTGATTTCTTACAGATAGAAAGATATCGAGAGTTATTTTCAATGAAAAGAATGACAAACTTTAGGATAGTGACGCCATTGCCTTCGGATAGTGACGGTATTCCATCGTGATAGCGTCACTATAACGATCAGATACCGTCACTATCCGAAGAGAAGAAAAACGAATATTTTTTTTCATTACAAAAGTACTCAAAATGAGACACTAAGCATTTTTCTTGTTTTTTCTTGAAAAAAACTTTTCTCAAAACGCTTGCAGGTTTACAAAAAACAACTACCTTTGCACCCGCAATCGAGAGAGATGCAGATTAATAAATTGAAATTCTGGTGCGTTAGTTCAGTTGGTTAGAATACATGCCTGTCACGCATGGGGTCACGGGTTCGAGTCCCGTACGCACCGCTTCTTTCACTAAGAAGCAGAGAGAAATATAAATGAGTTAATCCAATTAAAATTTGGTGCGTTAGTTCAGTTGGTTAGAATACATGCCTGTCACGCATGGGGTCACGGGTTCGAGTCCCGTACGCACCGCGTATAACACTTATAATAAGGAAGTTTTATAAAAAGCACCCGGAAAAGTACCCGTTATTCACTTTTCCGGGTGTTTTTTGTCTGTTTTGCTGCCGGAACTCTCGGCTTACCTTCTATTTTTAACAATTTTATAGCGAATGTAAAAGCCCGCCGCAAGAACCGCCGCTAACCCTATCCCGCTAAGTACCCAAAGAAACGGGTTCGTTTTCGGGTACTTTTCTTCTTCGGTCTGCGCGGTTTCCTTTGTTTCCGCTTCCGCCGTCGTCTTCTGCGTTTCGGTAACTTCCGTTTCCGTAGCGGTAGTAACGTTTGTTTCTGTCTTTTTTTGCTTATCGCCGTTTATAACGATGCGTCCGGTAGTCAGCGACTTTACGTTAGGCGGTTTCTTCAATCCTTCAATAGCCGGGAACAAATCCGTATTATGCCGCAGGGGGGTATCTGATTGCCCTTCTGCCGTTTCGCTGGCTTTCCGGGTTGGCTCTCCGTTTGCCATTTCCAATGCCTTACGCATGTCTTCATTAAACGCGCTGTCGGCTTTTTGAAACTGTTCTGCAAAGCGGTTCGGCTTTTGTCCTTCCGGGTAATACTCAACTTTTGTAAACTCTATAACTATGTTTTGCTTCTCGTTGCTTCCGGTAGTAGCCGTAGTGTTGGTGGTTGTCCGGTCTTCCGTTCTCCGGCTTCCTTCCGTAGTTGCTGTTAGCTGGCTTTCCGCCGCCAGCTTTCCCTTACGGGTACTTCGGGTACTTGCGCACCCGAAAACCAACAGAAGCAAGAATAGGGAAAGCATGGCTAAAACAAATCTTCTCATACGTCTGTGAAATTTAGAACTTTGTCCTTCCCCTTCTTGTTAAGGGTAAGGCTTCCGTAGTTTATACAATTAAGCCGGGATAACCACCCTTTCTTGAAAACCATCTGCGAAGGGTCGCGCTTTATAATTCCTTCAATAAAGGAAATACGGGCGCGTTTTATGTCTGCAAACAGTTCGCGGGCGTTCCTTCCGTTCATCGCGGCTAAGGTCTTTTCGCCTACTATGCCGTCCACGCTTACCCCTAAAATTCGCTGTACCCCGGTAATGCCGTTCTTTCCCGAAGCCCAAACCCAATCCACTACCAAGTTGGCGACGGACTGGCTTTTTATCCGGTCTGCCTTCCATCTGTCCCAATAGTGCGGCTTCATCACGCGACTAACCGCGTCTTCTTCGGTTATCAAACGCAAATCTTCCACATCTATATCGCCGTCACCGTCTTTGTCGTACCCTACGGCTTTCCAAGTGGCGATAGTTACCCCTTTGTTAGTTGCTCCGCCTTTGTCTGCCGGGTGGTTGGTAAATCCACCTTCCCAACTTAAAATAAAGGGGGATAATATTTCAATCCGTGCCATTTTCTGAATGTTTATTCGTTATCAACTCTACAATTTTTTCCGCGTCCTTTGCGCTTGCCGCCTGCACAATCTGCCGTATTATGTCCGGTACTTCCGCCGCGTTTACTTTGATTTTTTGCAGCTTCTCGCGTACGGAAATAAATTCTATCAATACCGCGCTGATAGTATAGACAACGGTAGCAAATGGAGCGACGTACCACGTGAACAATCCGGCTAAAAAGTCAAACATGAGGGCGAATACCATAACCCGTATGTAGTCCCCGATTTTGTTGAACGTCCGGCGGTATTTCCTGCTTCGCAGTCCTTCCCCTGCCGCCTTCGCCGCCTTGCGCCCGTAGTACATATCTATGAAAGTAGCCATCGCCAAGAATACCCAGCAAATCAGCACAATGGCTACACGTACCGCCACGTAAACCGTCAAACCGTGCCAGTCTTCTTGCTGTATCAATTCCAACATATTAGTAACCTTCCGTTAATAAATCGTTCTTTACCATAGTTTTGATAGCAATAACCCTGCTAAGGTGTGCTTTATAGTCCGCTACTGCTTTCGCTTTGCGGTCTTCGTCCGTTTCTATACCCAACTGTGCGGCGTAATAGTCGTTAATCAAAGAAAATTCTTCGGTTTCGTCTATTTCGCTACGGATAACCGCACGTGTAAGGTTTTCGTAGTCCGGCTTCTGCCAAACCTGTACCGTATCGTAGTTGTAAACGGTCTTTTCGCCCGTTTCCGGGTCTTCTACCTTTTCTTCCACTATGTTGTAGTTATAGTGGTAAGAACCATTACCCAACGGTAAAATAATCGCGGGTCTAACGTCTGAACTTGATTTCATAAGGTGTAATTTTGTTTAACTTGTTAATTAAATATTCGCTGTCGCTGTATTTAGCCCAACCCCACCACGCGGCTAACGTCTGCTTAAATTCATCCTCACTTAACGGTTTCTTCCGTTTCCGTAATTTAGCTATCTTACGGCAAAGGTTCTGTTTGATACGCTTCCTAAGCCGTGTTTCGTTCAAATAGAATACATAGCCCAAGAAATCAATACCACGCCCGAAGCTGTCGCGGTGGTCGCGTGCCACCGGAAAGACTTGTTTGTTCTGTTTGATTTCCAGCTTTACGTTAGCCGCCAAATAGCTTTCAAACTCTGCCAGCAAAGCGTGAAGCGTCTTTTTGTCGCTATGTAATACTACAATGTCGTCGGCGTATCTGAAATAGTACCTTACCCGCTTTACTTCCTTTACCCAATGGTCGAAGTAGGTAAGTACAAGATTTGCTAAATATTGGCTAAGGTAGTTGCCAATCGGTAAGCCTTCCGCACTGTCTATAATTTCGTCCAAAAGGTTGAGTAGCCGTGTGTCCTTAATCTTCCGGCGAACAATGGATTTTAGTACGGTGTGGTCTATGGAAGGGTAAAATTTGCGTATGTCTATTTTCAAGCAATACGCGCAGCCTGCCTTATCTCTGTCGATAACGTGCCTTAACTTATTTGCCGCCGCTTGTATGCCACGCCCTTTGATGCAGCTATAAGTGTCCGCCGTGAAAATAGACACCCATATAGGCTCTAAAATGTTCATTACGGCGTGATGTACAATCCGGTCGGGAAAGTATGGCAAACGGAAAATCTCGCGTTCTTTAGGCTCGTATATCGTAAAGGTACTATATTCCGAAGTTCTGTAAGTTCCTGCTTTCAGTGCTTCGTGCAAAGACAAAAGGTTGGCTTCCTTGTTGCGGTCGTGTAACTTTACGCCGTAGGAATGTAGTTTGCCCTTGCGGGCGCGTTCGTCCGCAAGGTGCAAATTATCCAAACTTATTATTTTGTCGTAAAGGTTGCCTAACCTTTTCATAGTAATTTCTTTGCTGATTAAATGGTGTTCTTCGGTTTCCCTACCAAACCCCGTTAATGGTTAATATTTTCCGCCTTCCGGCGCGGTCTTTGTCCTTATTAGCTTTACAAAAAAATCAGTATAGCTGAGAGCCGATATTCGCATTCGTATTCGTAGCCGTGTTATTCGTATTCGCGTACGAAAGCCCGGCATTCGCGCTGTTATTCGCATTACCGCCGAACAAGACACCCGAAGGGCAAACAACCGTGAAAATCTTCCTACTCAAAATAATAGCGCGTTCCCGAAGCCCGCATAGTTACCTTTCGCGGGAAGGCGTTACGCTTCTTTATTTCCTGCAAAATGTATTTTATTTCGCTGGAATTTGTGAAGAACTTCTTTGCTTCGCTTTCGGGGTCGTCCTTCTTGAACTTTATTTTCACGAGGAAACGGTTCGCACCGAATTTCGTTTTCACGTCTTCGATAAAATCAATTAACCAAAACTGCAAATTGATTAGTTTCTGCTGGGTGGTTTCCGGGCAGTTGAAATGTTTGTTCGCTTCGTCCGGCTGGATGTTCAAGAACGAAAGGCTACCGTCATCTGTGCTATTATTGTTTGAAGTCATTTTCTTGTATTTTTAATTATTAAACATTTCGTTTCGTAACGTATTACGCGGCGGGGATAAAGCAAAGCCGAGAGCCGATAAACGCATTCGTATTCGTAGCCGTGTTATACGAATACGCGCACGAAAGCCCGGCATTCGCGCCGTTATACGCATTACCGCCGAACAAGACACCCCTTTGCGCTACGCCACTGGCTGGTATGTTGGTATAGAAGTAGTCGGCAAAGTAGGTAGTAGAACCTGCGCCCACTTCCGTAGGCATATTTTCCCCGTATTCGCCTATCATCATGCGCTTAACATAACCTTCCTTGCGTGGAAGTTCGCCACGTTTTACGTAATTGTCATAGTTTGTATCTTGGTAGTTCGCCGGGTTATCGCAAGTATAGAAAGAACTGATGCCGCCGTCCGCGTCTGATTCAATGGCGCATTTGCATCCGTCCGTCCAACTCCAAACATGCCCGAACGGGTTTTCTATTCCTCGGTATGAAGGTACTTTTACTTTGGTAACTACGCCCGTGTCGTATTCGTCCGGCATGGTGTATTCTACCACACCCGAAGCGTTACCCAATGAATTGGTAGTACCGCATGGCACAAACGGATAGTAGCTGTTGAAGGTGTTCCACTTTGTACTGTTAAGCGTCGTAACGCCTGCGCCTAACCCGCCTTGCTTGTACCCTTCGCTCGTAGGTTGCGCGTTAAAATCAAGCTGGCAGTTAAGGTTAGCGTATTCAATCACGTAAAGCCAATAGGTCGCGTTTTGTGCCGCGTATAAATCGCAGTTCCATCCTGCGCTGTTCAATCCGGCTGCACCTCTGTTACGTGCGTATTTTCGGAAGTTGGTAAGGCTCGTTTGTGTAGCTGGACGACCTAAGAGGGTTCTATAAGTTCCGTCCCATGCCGTATTATTGTTTCCGCCCCGGAAAGCAGCCGTAGTATTTACCACACTGGCAAGTTTGGGCGTAGCTGATAAAGTTCTGTCTATCGTGGCTTCGTATGCGCTCCGGTACATCTTCGGCACTTCGATAAAGCCCGGTAGTTGGTATTGTGATATAAGGCAGGTAAACGTAGTACCGTCAAATTCAAACTTACGGTAGTGCTTCGGTATTTCTACCATTACCATGCCGGAAGCTCCGGTAAGGTCTGCCGCTGCCCCGGTGTCCGTCTTCGTACTGTCGGTTTGATGAAGGTAGGTAACAACCTGCCCGGCATCGTTAAGCAAACAACGGCGCATAAGGGATTGAACCGGGAGCGAAACATGTAGTTCCGATCTTCCTACGCGTTCTAACGCGGTATCTGCCACGTTTATATTAATCTTTACGCCGTAATAGTAATCATAAGGAAACGCGGGCTTTGTGTTGCCCGCTGCAATAATTAAACCCATAGTTATAATTTTTAATAGCCCCAAATCAGGGCGGTTGCTGAACTCGTTTCTTTTATCTCTCTGATAATTTCGGGGTTCCATCCCGTTTCAAAGCGCGTGCTTATAAATTCGCCTTCGGGCATTCCCCAAAGGTTTACTTCCAATACTATCGCCGCTTCGCCATCGTTTTTTAAGCAAAAAGGCGTGTCCATTCGGAAGTTGCCACCGGAAAAATCCACGTTCCCGGCTACCGAAATTTGCGCGCTCACTAAATCGCCGTTTCTATTTTCCATACACTTAATTTTAAGTCGTTACAAAAATACTTTCTTATCGTATTAGTTTAATACGTCGTGAAATACTCGTGAAGTGTTTGTTTAGCCGAAGCCGTGAAATTCGGCGTTACAACACTTCTATTTAATGCCTTGCGCCGTGATGCATGGCTTATTCTCTTATGTTCAATAAATAGGCGTAATATCCGCTGCTTCCGTCCCAAACTAAAAGAAACTCGCGTATGTCGCCCGCCGCCATGTTCCACTTTCCGGTTTCGTTTCCTGCGTTGTTGTTCATACGGTACGGGTAGTAGTTGCTATCCATAGCGTTGCCGCCGGAACTGTTCTTTACGAATGTATTACGCCCGCAAACATACCCGGTCTGCGTGCTCGTTCTATCACAAATAATAGTAATCCTTACGGCAAAGGCTGTATAATTACTAATGCCTAACACCGTACAAATGGAGTCGCGGCGAGGTAGCCCTATGCCGCTATTACTGTAAATGAAGCGCGGCATTAACTTGAATAGCGTAGGCTTGGTAGCGTCGCCCGGTGTAAGGCAGGTATTTACGGAAGGCAAAAGTTTTGATATACCGTAATCCGCTACGTAGCTGTCGCAAACTATCGCGCCTTTGCTCACTATACCCAAATTAACCAGCGCGCCGGACGCTTCAATAAGTAGCCCGTAGTTAGTTCCATAGCTGTTTGGTGTCTTGTTGGTAAAACGTCCAACGCCGACCAACCCGGTAGAAGCTGGTAATACGTTCGTTCCAATGGAAGCCCAGCGGTAAGAGTCCGAGAACTTTATAAAACTGCTAAGCAATGCTAAACCGCTTCCGCTTGTGTCGCCGGATGAAGCCGCTACACCTATTCGTCCGCTTGCTATCGCAAAGCCGCCAATACTTCCGGCGTTTGCGTTGATTGTTCCCGTTATAGTTCCTTTCGTAGCTACAAAGCTACCGTCTTGCAGTACGCGGAAAGGTGCGGTAGCCCGGTTTCCCTTGCTTGCTCCAGCCCAAAACCTTACGCTTGTGTCGGCTGTGCCTTCCCCTGTTATTCCTGCTTTTATACTCGCGTCGCTACCTGCAAGCTGAACCGTTCCGGCTGTTACTATGCCACCGTCTATCGTGGTTTGGGTGTTATCGTAATAAACGGCTTCCACCCAATCGTTAGCGACGTAAGAACCGGAAGTACGTTTAGTTATGCAACGTTTTAGTATTCCGTCTGTTTTTCCACCCGTCAGCCAAAGGTCGCCTATGTCATACGGTGGTTTTGGCTGGGTTACAAATACCTGCCTTTTCCCGTCCGCTGTGTCCTGTGCCTTGCTTGCTGCCGTGTATGCGTCTATCGCCTTTTGGTCTTCTATCGTAGTCCATGAATATGTAGAACCGGAAACGGTATAGCGTTTCAACAACTTTGTTGATGAACTGTACCACATATCGCCTACGTGCGCCTTCTTTAGTGCCGTAGTCGTCCAATTAGCCGCCGGGTCGGAAGATTGGAACCAGCTTTCTATTTTGCCGTCTATCTGTGTTGTAAGGTCGTTTACGGTTGGCGTGAAGTTGTTGTTTATAAAGTTGGTTAGCCCGGTGTCGTCCGTATATTTGGAAGCCTTTACCCAATCTACGGAATTATAAGAACCGGAAGTGCGGGCGGTCTTGCATCGCATGATGTCGCCCGTACTGCCTTGTACCCATAAATCGCCCACGTCGTAAGGCGTTGTAGGTTGTGCCACGAAAATACGCCGTTTTGTCCCGGCAAGTTTTAACGCGTCGTTAGCAAGTGCCAACGCTTGCGCTACTTCGCTGTCTTGTAGTTCCTGCCAACTGTAAGTAGAACCGTTTTTTACGAAACGGAAAACTTTACCCGTTGAAGTGTTATAGAAAAGGTCGCCTAAATGTTCATCTTTCAGCGCGGTTGTGTTCCAATCCTTCGCGGGCGCGTTTGTCAGCGTCGGGTCGTATGTTTCAAAGAACTGCTCTATTTGCCCGTCTAATTGCGCTTGTATTTCGTTCAGAATACCAGGCAGGGTATTATTTATGTAGTTCTTTGTTTCGTTCGCTATCTGGTCGAGGTCTGAAACGTTCTTTGTCGTTCCGTCGCTGCTTACAAAGTGAATAACTCCGCCTATTTCGTCGTTGTCGAGGTCGAAGTAGCATTTACCGCCACCGCTGCTCTCTATCCTTCCGGTACGGATGAAACGCCCGTTTATGGTACTGCTCCCGTAAGTCAATGAAACAAGCCTACCGGGGTTCTTCCCGTTCGTATCTGTAACAACCGAATTAAGAACCCCTACAAGGAAATTGTAATAGCCCGCTTCCGCTTCTACCGTCTTAGCCGTAGCGGATAGTATAATAGTTCCACTATCCCCGTTTTTAGGACATTTTGCGTAGATGTAATACGCCGTAGCGGATGTTAGGTTAGTAAATGTTGCCGAAGAAAGCCCCCACAACTTCAATGCGTCCGGTTCTATCGCGTAATGAACCAATGTACCGGAAGAAACGTAAAGGCTATTAGGGTTGCCGCCATAGTTCGGCTGGAACGTAATGTTTTGCAGTGTGAACTGTGTGCTTTTAGCCCCAACGCTTAACATCTGCGTTTCAATGGAAAGCGGCTTTATCTTCTCGCTGTAATAGTCGCCTTCGGGGTCGAATACCATGTTTAGAAGTTCCTGCGTAGCCAGCCAACGGCGGCGCGCCCTTGCGGGGTCTGCCAGCTTGTTTATGGTAATAACTTCGTTCAAGTCCTCTATTTCGTTTAGAACGCGTACGGTAGTGCTTTTCGTTACGGTGTCACTTAACGTTATGTCGTAGCTATGCCGTTTTAGCAGATCGCGCTCTATGCGAGTAATCCTTACCGCCTTATTTACGCCTATCTGTTCGTCCTCAATCGGTATGAAATCGCCTACGTGCAGTATTTCGGTTTCCACTTCTTTACCCCAAAGCGAAATAAAGAAGCCTTCGGTTAGTGCAAGTTTGTAACTTACTTGCGGCTGTGTCATGGTTTCAAAATCCTTTGTCCCGGCTTCCTTCAAATCCTTTTCGGCTTCCGTTATGTATTCCTGCGGTAACTGAATATCTAAAATGCTGTATTTGTCGCCTACGCTTATCTGAAACGCGCCGGAAGTTTCGGAAGGGAATACCGTACCGTTTTCGTCTTGGAACTTGTTTATTACAAACTTATGCGTTCCATGCTCGTAGCTGTGCAGGTCAAACTCGTAGCCTGCAAGTTGCCCGCTTTCAAACTTAATCTTCGCGTTTGTTCCTTCTATCAAATATTTTGTCGTTTTCCCGTCCGCTTCTTTCGCGTTAAGGTCAAACATCGTATTGTCTATGAAGGTAATCTTATCCGTACCCAATGCCGTAACCGTGCCTATACGTCCCGGTTTGATGTTGGTATAGTTCTTCTCGTTTTCCTTTATCCCGTAGGCGGCTATTGATTCCGCATCTTCCAAATAGGAAGTAAGGCGAGTAGTTCCGGGAAGGCATAGCTTTGTATGCCCGTAGTTCTTGCCTAAATTCTCCGTTCCGCCGTAAATGAAAAGGCGGTTTGTTATCCCGGCATTGTTCACGTTGGTACGGCTAAGCTGGTACAGACCACGCCCGCGCCCGTACTTCAACGTGAAAGTATGCGTTATTCCCGCTTTGGCTTTTATGTTGAGCGTGTTGGTCTTCCCGTCGCTGGTTATCTCAAATTCTACGCCGTAGTTGGTACAGTGTTCCTGCAATGCCGCCAAACAATTCTTTTCGGTGGCTGTAAAGTTTGTGTACTCCGTATCTTTGGGATAGTTCCCCAGCTTCCAAAGCCCCGGATATACGCGGCTTATGTTCCACATCAATACGTCCAAATGCCCGCCCAAATCCGAGTAGAACGTATCGCCGTAGCAATCTTCGGGCAAATGGTACTGAACATCTATAAGGTCATATTGCGCCCCTTCTAAGGTCAGTTCGTAGGTATAGTTCCTTTCGCCGTTCTTGGTTATTTGCGGAAGCTGGTTAAGTTTGTACTTCTTGCCGTATATCAGCGTGGTATCGCCTATCATCAAATCCAAAGGCGTAGCGGTGGTTATGGTAATACTTACCACGTCCTCGGAAAGCAAGGCGATTTTTTGTGTCGCCTTGCTTATTGCGCTTATATTCTTCCTGCTGAATAACGGTGTTTTGCTTCCGTCGGCATGGTTTATTATAATCTGTTCCATACTACAATACCGTTAGTTTCAAAGTCCGTTATGTCTTCAATTACCCCGGCTACAATTATGTAATAAATTCCGTTATCCGTGTAGGTGTGGCTAATGGCGTTCTTTCCGGTACAATCCCCGTAAACGTCGGTATCTACCGTACCGTCACCCCAATAAATATTAATCATTTTATCGGATTTGAACGCCACGCTTACCTTAGCCGAACCGCTGTTTAACCGCTGGTGTCTTACGACGCGCTTAACCGGGTCTGGTTCTTTCAGCTTCAGGGAGAAAGTACCTATCATTTTATCATCGTGCCAACGTTTGGAGGGGGCTACCCCGTCTTCGCAATAAACCTCGTAAACAAGCGGTTTAGTTGGGTGTATGGAAATCATAAGCCGCTGCGTGCCGTCCTGCCGGAAACGGTCGTACAAGGTATTAACCCGTTCAACGAAATCCATCTTACCGGAAGCCTTTAGCCAACAATTAAGCGTTATTTCGCGTTCTTGGTATCGCTTTTCGCTAAGGTCTATAACTTTCCCGTGATAGTCCGCCCAATCAACGGAAGCCGGGGTTTTCAGTTTGGGAAGGTCAAGAACGCCCGTAGAACTTTCTACGCGTATTCCAAAATCGCGGAAGTTTTTACCGTCCAAATAATATTCAAGCTGCGCAACGGAGTTAAGTTCTTCGCCTATTTCCGCGTCGCTTAATACGACGTTGTACACTTTCACGCTGTCTAAATCGGCGTAACCGTAACCAATACCGTAAATGTCTTGTATTAACGCTATCCCGGTAAGCGTGGAAGGCAATACGATCGTTTCTATTAACTGTGTGTCTAAATATACCAAAACTCGGTTGCCGGACTTCTTTATAGCGAAGAAGCCCCAGCTATCCGGTTCTACGTCTATCCAAAAGGTGCGGTAGCCATCCACTTGGTCGGTGTTACAGAACAATCCTATTCTTTTGCCCGTGTAGCCGTCCGGGTATTTATTGGCTTTTACCCATGCCAATATGGTAAAACTGCCGGATAGGGGCACAACGTTATAGTTTACGTCTGCATATCCTTCGCCGTCAAAATTTATGCAGTTTCCCTGCTTGCCTGCTACAAAACTGCAATCTACTACGGTCGCGTCGTGGCGGTTCTGTGCAAAGTCGTATGCAACGGTAGAACCGTTCGCTTCGTCGAAAGGTAAGTCTAAAATTAAATTCTGTTCTAATGCCATAGCTGCTAACGTTTATCAATTACTTTTATATTCGCGTTGCCGGAAGCCCGGTTAATGCACTCCCCGCCGTGTTGGAAGACAGTAACCTTTGCCGCCCCGCTTGCTGTTATCTCCACCTTTGCCCGGTCGGTTATGTCAATGCAGACAAAGGCGTTATCTTCAACCTCTACAACCAACTTAGTACCATCTCGCGCCCATACCTGCGCCGCGCAGAACCCCGAAAAGCGGGCTTTGCCTTCCGATGTTCCGAAAGCTACGATACGGCGCATTTCTGTAACGCTGAAAGGTTCGTCAATGAACACGCCGTAATGTTCATGCAAGCCTTTGAACTCCGCACGCAGTTCCGCACTGGGAAAATCGTGGTCAAAAACGAAATCAAGCCCTTTCACAAAAAGTGTAAGAAGCCTTTCTTTTGATGTCGCCCGAAGAATGAAGCTGTACCATTCCGAGCAAATGCCCTTAGCCTGCGCTTCGGCGGCTAAAGCCCTTTTCAATTCTTCAAAACTCATATTCCGTCGTTAATCTGTTATGCCCTGCGAACGTAAATCATCCGTAGGGGTATTGGTAATCTTGTTTATTATGGTAAGCAGCCGCCCGCTTATCACGCCTAACGTGGTGTCCATGTTCGCAAGGTGTGTAAGCTGCTGCCGTAAAAGTTGGAGCGATGTTACTTGGTTTACTCGTACCGCGTTTGTTTGTCCTGCCAAAAGGTCTATACTTTCTTGGCTTGCGCCTTTTATCGCGCCGCTTAACGTACTGGGGTCGTCTTCGTCCAACTGTTCAAATAGGTCTTTGTACATATCCATAGCGGCGGCAAAGTTCGCCCCGGCTGCTTGTATGGCTTGTTTGAAACGCGCCTGCTCCGTTTCCGTCAATCCGTTAAAAGAGCCGTTCCCTTCTTCATCAAACCCCATATCCTTTTGAAGCTGCTTTATAGCCTTCTGTAAGGGCTGTTCCAAGAACTGCAATTTTAGGGCGTTTACGACGGCGTTTTTTATCACGTCGTTTGCTACTTCCCCGAATGCCTTAGCCGCGTTTTCCCCACCTTCAAAGGCTTCTACCAGTGCATTAGCCAATTCGTCCGCCAATTCCGTAGCCGAAGTTTGCGTAATGCTTTCGGTAATCTCTTTTATGAGGTCTTCTATCTGCCTTCCGGCTTCGGCGTATTGTTCCCTAAATTCGTCCACTCTGCCCCAATCGGTTTTCTTCTTGCTGATTTCATCGTTTATCATGCCTTGTATCTCGTTCTGCTGGGCACGCAGATTCTGTATCATGGCATTTTGGTTCTGATAAACGGTTTCGCCCAAAGCACTATCTACGGCGTGTTCCAATGCGTTATAGGCATAGCCTAACTTTGTTACGGCTTCTTGGTGTTTCTTTATGGACTTCTCGGCTTTCCGGTCGCGGGTGTTGAACAGGTCGAAGGCGGAAGAAAGGAAGCCTACCGCACCGGACACCATTTGTACCGGGTTCATGCTTGCGTAACCTGCGGCGAACTGTCCCGCGCCTTCAAGCATTCCGCCTATGTCACCTAAAATAGCGTCCGTTTCTTCGTCCATTGAAACGCCCATTTTCTTTATTCCGCTTACAACGCTGTCAAATGCCCCGGAAACAAGGTCTATGCTGCTTCCTATGCTTTTAAAGGATTCTTTAAAAGCCGCTGAAACGCTTTTCGTCGTGCCTTCTTCTTTTGACAATGCGGCGTTAAGTACGGCTAACTGTTCTTCGCCTTCTACGGTCAGCTTTATTGTGGCTTTCTGTTTGTTGAGTTCGGCTATCTTCCGGCGTAGGTAATCAACATAGGAAGAACCTTCGCTAAGAAGTTCCGCGAACGCTTCTTTTGCCGCGCCAGCTAATATTTCGTCACCGCTATTTATGGTGTCCGTATAGGCTTGGTACTGCTTTTTTCTTTCTTCCAAACTCTTAACAAACGGGTCGTCGCTTTCTAATAGTTTGTCGGCTTTCATGGCGGCGCGCAGTTCCGCTAAGCTGTCCTTCAAGGCGAGGAAGGGGTTACGCTCGTGTAGTTCGTCCTTCGCCTTCTCCAACTGGTCGTTAATGGCTTTCAGATCTGCCGGGTTGAACTGTGCGGAAAGCGATACCTTCTTGCTGTTTATGTCGGTAATCAGCTTGTTTATCGTGTTAGTCGTAAGCGTGCTTAGGTCGCTGAAAAGCTGGTTCCAGCTTTCGGAAGCCATAAGGCGGGAAGCTGCAAGTTTGCTTAACTCTGCTTGCTCTTTCGCGTTTATTTGCGCTATCATCGCTATATTTCCCTGCTTTTCGGCTTCAACACGTTGCGCCGCGTACGTCTTCATTATCTCGGTTTGTTGCTGCTGGTACGTTTTGTATTGTTGTAAAAGTTGGTCGTATTGCTCATTTCCGGTCAGCTTTGAGTATTCCGCCCGTTTCTTTTCCAATGCAGCTAAAGCAGCTTCGGCTACTTGTTTGTCCTTGCTGGTGGTGGCTTTGGCTAACTTATCTGTAATCGCTTGTTTCTTCCATGCATAGCTTTCTTCAAAATCCAGCTTATCGGACAAATACCCGGCGTACTCTCTTAGTAACTGTTTTGTTTCTTCCTTAGCTTGCTGTAAAGTGTCTTTCTTGGCGTCGTCTATAATATCCTTCTTGGCGTTATCCACGTCGGAATTATCGCCGCTAAGTTCCTTCCTTCGTTGCTCCAGCAGGTCTAAACGTGCGCCTATTGTTTGGCACGCCGCTAATTCTTCTTGCAGCTTTTTGTCAAAGTCCGAAATAACCGTTTCCTTCGTGGTCTTGGCTATCTCATTGTTAAGCGTGCTAAGGTTCTTTAGGTCGGTTGTTGTTTTGGTTGCTTTCGCTTGAATGTCCGCACGTTTATTTTCCAGATAATCGAGGTAGCTTGTACCTTCTTTCAACAGTGTGGCAAACTCGGTATTTGCCGCCATTCTCAATGTTTCATCCTTGCTTGTTACCCATTTCAAATAATCCGCGTACTTTTCTTTTCGCTTCGTCAGCATTTCCAAATACGGGTCTTTTTCTTTCTTGCTACCGGAAGAAAGGCTTATCCGGTTTACTTCCTTCTGTTGCGCTTCTATCTGTTTTTTCAAGCTGGCGCGTTCTTTGTCTGAACCTGCCTTCTTGTATAGTTCCTGCAACCGTGCCAACTCCTTTTCGGCGGCTTCCACGCTTCCGGCTATAATTTTCCCGGCTTGGTTGCCTATCTGCGCTAATATCTGCTTCTCCTGCTGGGTAAAACTTACTTGCAGGTTGATAAGTTTGTTATACTCGGCTTCGGCTTTCGTTAAGGCTTCTTCGGCTTCTTTCCATGTATCGCTTTTTTCCAATACCGTACCTTTCCGTTTTACTCCATACCCGTCCGTATATGTACCTTTTTTGGAAACGTATGCTTTTGGGGTTGCGTCCAGCTTGTTTTGCGCTTCTATTACTGCCTTGTACTTTTCTATCGCAAGTTCGCTTGTAGCGGCGGCTTTAGCCCGCAACATCATCGCTTCTACAAATTTGGAACTATTACTAACTAACAGTTCTTCGGCTTCCTTCGCGTCACGGACTGAAAAGCCTAATTCTTTGAAATTGTCGGCGTTGTCCTGCACCCATTTTTCGCGTTCTTTCAGTGAACCGCTAAGGCTAATCCATTCCGTTTGCAATGCACGGTAAGCTGCTACGGGTTTCCCGGCTGCTTCTGATACCTTCTTGTTAAATTCTTCTTGTGCTTTCTTGGCTTCCGCCTGCTTGCTTTGAAGTTTAGAAAGTGCCGCTATAATCACGGTAATAGCGACGGAAAGCCCCAAAGTAAGTGTAGCCATCAACGCCTTTGCCGCAATGGTTGAACCGCCTAAAGCTATGGTTAATTTGTTGGTTGCCGCCGCTAACAGTTCTTTCGCTTTCGCTACGGTCGTAAGCATAAAGGCACTATCCTTGTTTATGGTGTTCGCCACTTGTTGCAAACCTATCGTAATACTCATAAGGCTTTGAACCTTTAGCATTACTTTCTGTAAGTCTTCGTTTTCCCCGGCAAACAACGCTACCGCGCCTTGTGCCGCACTGAACGCGCCTACCACACCGCTAAGCCCGGAAATCATACCCTGCAATCCCCGGTTGTCATGGGAGAATATACGTGCCTGCGTCGTAGCGTCGCCTATCGCGTCGGTAAGCCGTCCGGCTTCCTGCTGCAACTTCTTGAAGGCTTCCGTTCCGCGCTGTCCGTTGGCTTCCAAAAGCGCAAGTTCTTCGCGAACGTTGCGTAGCTGGGTTCTTAATGAAATCTGCGTGCTCACGTTTTTCTCGGCTGTTTCCTTCTGCTTCTTTAAAGCCTTTTCTTCTTGTAGAAGCTGGTCGGCGGAAGCCTGCGCTTCGTTAATCAGTTTTTCGCGCAGAGTTATTTCCGATTGTATGTTTTTTGCGGCTTCTATGTAACGTCGGTAGTCCGCATCTCGCGCTTCGCTGAAAGCCTTTGCAGCTTCCGAACTTAGTCGTTTGTATTCTTCCTGCAACTTGGCTAATGAAGCCTTGTTCGTATCTACAATCCGGTCAATGTCTGCAAAGCCTTTTTCAATAGCGGCGGCTGCGTTCTCAAAGGCTCTATCTATGCCCTTTCCGCCGGAAACTGCCGCCGTGCTAAAATTCTGTATCGCCTTCTTGCTTTCGTTAAGTACCGATAACAACTTATCGTTGCTTCCCGAAATCTCAAAGGACAAACCGCCACCTTGTATGTTCATTATCGGTTAAGTTTATTTATTAAGTCCAATACTTCGCCCGCGTTTTCTTCGGTAAGCACTACTTCCGTCGTTCCCGGTTTCGTGTCTTCTTCCTCTGCTCCCGGTGCATCTACTATCATTCTCTGAACCGTTCCCCACGAAATCCCGTGTAGAAGGTAATCCAACGTCCAGCCGAAGTGCGCGCAAACCGACCCCCGGCGACCGTGTGGGCTTTTTAACCCGGTTGCTCTATAAGTTGTGTCGGGTCGCTTGTGCGCGTTGCGCTCATCAATCTTATAGAGTTTATAAAATCCCCTAAATTGCTTACGTTGGTAATCAATATCGCGAGCGTAAGAAGTTGGGAAGGCGTTACGGTATGAAGGAAAAGGGAAGTAAGCCGGGCTAAGCGGGTTTCATTGGGCTTGCGTACCAAATAGCCACCTTTGTCCGTTACGTCGTAATAGTCTTCGCCCAATACTGCAACCGCTACTACCTGCGCAAGTTTCCGGGCTTCCTGCGCTGCCATTTTCTTTGCGGTCTTGAAATAGTCTTCGTCGCTCAATTTGGTTTCGTCTATCGACATTTGTAGCCAAAGCGCGCTAAGTCGGTCAAGCGTTGCCAGCGTAGGCTCTTGAACCCGGAATACTTTCTTTTCGGTAATCTTTTCGCGTTTACGGAAGAAGCCCAATAAGCCGGGCTTCCGGCGGGTATAGGTTACTTCAACGTCAAACGTTATACCTTCGCCTATCATCTGCCTTAATTCGCTTTGTTCGCGTTCTAAGGCTTCTAACTTATCGTTGTAATCCATTGTCTGAATATAAAAGAAGCCCCGAAAACAAAGTAAACGGGGCTTCCGGTTAATGAAAATGATGTTATCAATCCGGTATTAAGAAGAAACGGAAGCCGTAGAAGCTGAAACTTTGCCTACCGCCATTTTCTTCAATCCCGAAGTTGTGGGTTTCATCACAGTTCCCGTAACCTCGATAAGAAGCAAGCCCTTTTTACTGAACTCGCCATTAATTTTGGCTACAAGTTTCATGCGTGGAACTTGGAACTTCAAACCTTTCTTCGGAAGGATGATAATAGATTCCTCTACGGTATTTACTGCATCGGGATAACTCCAAATGTCGGAAGCTATTTCGCCCCCGAAAAGCCGTTTTAGTACGGGGAGGTCGGGGTTCATGATTGAGAAGGTAAAGGTTATTTTACCTTGCTTCTCTACGGTTTCTACCGGGTCGTCTTCTTCCTCTGCGTAGAACTCGGTTACTTCCGGGTCTTCCTGTGACATCTTGCAGGTATCTTCGTATGTAAGTCCGAATGCCGTATAGCCAATTTCGGTAAAGTTTAAAGCCGTAGGTTCTCCCACCTTACCTAAAATCTTGGAAAGACCCAATGTTACTAATGTTGCCATACTGATAAAAATTTAATGAATATTCCAACTTATTCTAATGTTCCGGTAATGCTGGTTTACTTCAAGCTCTTTTATTACGATGTCGCTCTCTATCCAATATTCGAGGTCTGCAATGTTCTGCGCGTCCAAATAAGCTACAAGCGCGTTGCCTATGGTTCGCAGGCGTTCCCGGTCGGCTTTGCGCTGCTCTTTGCCCTTAATCCGCAGCTTCAAATCCTTCGCGTAAATATTCACGTTGGAAGTGCCCGTTTGCGGTTTGTCGTGCGTTACCGTAATGGTATTTATCACGATGTCCTCGGCTTCGCTGTCGTCCGGTCTTTCGCCTTGTGTGAAAACGCCGCCGTTTATAACAACTTTGCCGGAAGTGACCGCTTCCGAAACAATCTTAAAAAGAATGTCGTCTGTATCTATACTGCTGCAATATTTCATTTGAACGCGTCTTTAATGTTGGTAACTAAATCTGCAAGTTCCTTAGCTATGGCTTTTTCGGCTTGTTTCTCGGCGGAAGTAAGAACATCGCGCCCCTTGCTTTCTACGTGAACGGCGTAGTTCATTCCGGCTACTACAACCAGCGTATAACCGTCGGTATAGTTTTCGCCGATCTGCTGGGCTAAACGTTGTCCTTCGTGTACTCCGACGTGACCGCCCTTTACCGCTTCAAAGGCGATATTAACGGGCTTGCCGTCTTTGAAGACTACGTAGCCAATCGAAGACCGTAAATTTCCGGTACGGTCTGTAAAACCGCGTTCCGGGGGTATGGTCTTCGCCATGCTTACGGCTTCTTCCCCTATACGGCAAAGGCTTTCTATTATCTGCCTTTCCACTTCAAGAAGGAAGGCTTTAAACATGCCGTCTATATCTCCCGTGAATTTCGCTTCTAAACCCATAACCTGCAATGCAAACGCCCTTTGTCGAATTTCAAGCAAACGCCGGAAATCCTAATTATTCCCGAAATCTTAGCTTCTTCCATTGTTTCTTGGTTAAGCAACCGTGAAGGCTCTAACGGCTCATCCGCTACCGCTATTTCCATGCCTTCGGGTATGCGTTGCACGCCTTTAGGTATCTGTATTAGCGAAGCGAACGTAACAAACTTCCCGTTCGCGGCTTGTATCTGCGTACCCTTCCCGTTGGTTTCCTCGCGGCAAATGCTGTGTAGCGTCCATTCCGCGTCGAAAGCCTTCCAACTACCGTTAGCGTCCTGCACGGCTTCGCCGTTGCTTGTACGCTTGTATAGGTAATGCGGGTATTGTCTGCTTGCTACGTCCGTTACCATCTGTTACTTCTGTTTCTGACCTTTGGCGTAGTAACTGGGGTTATGCCCAATTCGCCGCAAGTCTGGTTATACCAAAACTTTATAGCTTCCCAGTTCCAACTTACGGAATACCCCCCTTCGCCGACATTGGCAAGTGGTATGATAGTCCCAAATTCGGCGCAAAGTGCACGTTTGGCGGTTACTACATCTACCGCTTCTTCCGGGTCGTGGATTGTATTCTGCTGGTTGGCTAAAATTAGCTCCACGTCCGCGCTTTCAATGTCGAAACGCGCCGTAGTCCGGGTAAACCATTCTTTGTACGTCATAAGCTAAGTTATTAACCGGAAAGACCGCTAAGCCTTTCCGGTATCGGTTAGTGATTCCATGTGTTGCTGTCGGTAGCCATCAACCAAGAACGGGAAGAAGAAAGCCACGCCGGGAAAGCGTTTGCGATACCCATAGTAACCTCTTCCAAAGGTTCTTCGTTAGCGAACTTCTTTATAAGGGTGTGACCGTTCAAAGCCTTAATCGCTACTGAACCTTTTACGTTCATGTCTGCGGGCTTCTTCCAGTAGGTTTGTCCCAATACTTTGCTTTCCGTGAACAGTACCACGTTCTCGGTAAACGGGTTTCCGGTGTATCTGTCACCGTTGGGAAGTTCTACGGTAATATCTTGGTCAATCACAACAAGCTGCAAACCCTTCAAGTAGGGAAGCGTTTTCATTGCGCTGTTTACTTGTTCAAGGCTTGGTGTTTGCTGGAGGTTCAAGGCGTTCACGGCGAAGGAAGCGCAGATTTTCTGTACTTCTGCGGTTCCCGCGAAAGTCGCGAACGTGTCAAGGGACATAAACGCGAATTTCAAAGATACGCCCTCTTTCTTCGCTGCCTTTACAACGTTCTTGAAATCCTTAGAGATAGGTTTCGCGGAAGCGGAAGTAGCCCAAGAAGCCGAGCCGGTTTGGAAGCCTAACTTTCTTTCGGCTGGGATTTGGTAATCTACATCGTATTCGCTGATTACTGAACCGTTGTTTTCGTTGGTAAGCGTAATCTTACCTAAAGAGATTTCCTGCAAAGCCATCCATTCCAAACGGGCGGCTACCGCCGTCCAGCAGAAATTAGTGTCTTCTGCCCATGCTTCAACCAACGCGCGAAGGTCGGGGTTCTGCGAAGTCATGGCTAACATTACTTCGTAGTCCGTAAGTTCGTCTTCGTTCTTGGTGCGCTTTACGGCAATCTTCGGGATGTCCCCTTGTAAACGTGCAATCGCATCGCGGGTCTTTTTGTCAATGGTCGCCCCACGTGCCACCAAGTCGGCGGCTATTTTAAGCCCTACCTGCGCTTCCAAAGCCTTCCATGTCAAGGTATAGGTTTCCTTCAACGGGAAAAGCGTAGGATAGTAGTAGGGCTTCAAATCGTAAGTATTAATCACGGCTTGCATGTCTTTCTCTACAAGACCGCGCATTAAAGTCTTAATCATAACTTAGAGCCCAATTAAATTAAACTGATACCGGGTAAAGCGGCTTTAATGTCGTCGCTTACTGCCGGGATAACACTCTCTTTGAACTGCCCGATAGTAACCGCTGTTACAAAGTGGTTGTTAAGGGCTTCCACGTCGTAGCTGTCGCCCGTCATGGCTTTAGGCACGTACTTGAATGCGCTTGTAGCGTCCGCACTTTCAGCGGCGGCAAGTACAAGGGCTGCGCCTGCTGGGGCGGTTTCTCCTAAAGTAGTGCCTACGTTGATGGTGTCGTAAAGCGTTTCTGACGTGTTGATAGATGTAATCTTGTAAGCCTTTGCGCCTACTTTCAACATGATAAAATCGCCTACTTTGAAATGATGTCCTTTCGCCACCTTGTAGGCTTTTGTAGTGGCGGTAGCGGCTTCGGTAAGCCTTGCGGTCTTTACTACGTGGTAAAGCCCGGCATCGTCTTTGCCGCCTAATACCGTCCCTTCCTGCAAGATACCGCCCGCAACCAATTCGGAAGAGCAAACGGTAACGCCGTTAGGAATGTCCGCCAGCATGTGCGTACAAGCGTGTACTACACGTTTGTCCTGCTTTCTGTCTATCTTCAATCCCATTGTAAAGAATGAATTTACGGTTAAACTTCTTTGCCCGTTAAGGCTGTCTTACTCTCGGTCTGCGCTTTGATGTAGTCTGCTACGCCACTGCTTACGCCTTCTTTGTTCACGGCTCCAAAAATCGGCTTATCGTGTCCTTGCAGTCCTGCGTCTGCGCGTTCTTGCGCTAAGGCTGCGATGTCGCCTTTCGCTTCGGTTAGGTAGCTGTTGAAATCTTCGTCGCTCGCAAAGGTGTTAGCCCGGTCGAAGTTCTTTAACATCACTTCGCGGGTCTTCCCCTCAATCTTCGCGTTATCCAATTCCGCTACAAATAGTTCACGTCGCGAAGTTGCCGCCTTATTAGCGTTAATCTCGGTAATGCTGCTTTGCACGCCCGAAAGTTTTTCGTCAATAAGTTTGCTTATCGCGTCGAGCGTTATCGCTCCGCCCGGTGCAGGTGGTGTTGGTGGTGTCGGCGGCGGGGTCGGCTTTCCCTTCTCCACGAAATCATACTTTTCTTTAAGGCTGTTTTCGTAGGTTTGGTTTGCCTTGCTTATTTCCGCGTCTGCAACCTTACGCCAATCTGTTACGTACTGGCTAACTTTGTCGGCGGTAAGTTTATCTACAACTCCGTTAGCTTCTTCTATGGTAGCGACTTGTAAGCCGATAGCGGCTGCCAAATGCTGTAACCCGTCTTTGCGCACGCCTTGGAACTTTGCCACAAGTAGTGCTAAGATTTGTTCTTGTAATTCGTTCATAAACTATTTTGTTAAACCGAAGCAAAGGTAACGTATTAAGGTAATACGGATTAAGAAATAGGAAGCAAACACTTCACCGAAACTTCCAATTCTGAAAAAGAATAGGCGGTGAGCAACAGGCGTATAAAACCGCCACATTGCCCGTTCATTTGCCCGCTATTGAATTTTGTTTGCTTTTGTGTGTATTTAATTGTCCGGTCATACAGACGTGCCTTAAATCGCTTCATTTCCCCTTTGCGTTTTCTCTCGCGCGCACGCCATCAAGAAGAAGAGAAAGATAATTATTAAATCATATCATTACATATCATATCAATGTTGTTTTCGGTTGTTTTCGCTTGTTTTTTCAACCCTTCGGTTGTTTCGGTTGAAAAATCAACCGCCCGGTTGTTTTCGGTTGTTTTGGCTAATTGTATGTTTTTGTTTGCACTGTGCTAATTATTTGATACCTTTGCGCTTGTTATCGGGGAGAAATCCGGTAATGAATGGAAAGCGTTAGGTCTTTATATTTGAAAATCGCCAAATTAACAAATAACGAAAAGAGCCTTTTAACGCGCTGGTGTCGTATATCCATGCTTGATATATCGGCTAAGCGCGGCTATACGGTTTATTTTCGTTGGGCGTTTGGCGATGCCTCAAATATGTAAACCTATATAGTCCGCGCTTTCTTTATGTAGTAAAGTGTAACATCTGCTTCGGGCGGTGGGTGCAAAGTTAGCAAATAAAATGAAGAAGTTATTACTTTCCTTCCTGCTCCTTCCGGGTTTGTTACTTTCCGGTTGCTCAACCTCAAGTAATGAACCCGAAGAAGAACCAAACTACCTTTCTACAACCGTCCGGGCTTCTGCCTTTTTTAGTGAAGTTGGGAGTATTGAACAACTGAATAGCGTTTATGTTGGGCGTACGTATTCTGTGAATTTTGCGCCGTTCTGTTTGTCTGACACTGAATTAATGAAAATTATAAACGGTTCTGTTGAAAAAGTTACCTACTACTTAAACACACCCAACGTTGGAAATGAAGTAATCGGCATTTCTACCACCCAGCCTTTTACTATCGCATATTCTCCTAAGAAATCCGGGCAATGTACGTTAAGTGTATCGTTTGACCTTTCAAGTAAAGACCATAACAAATGGGTTGAAGTCGAAAGTATTGTAGAAGTAATAGACGTGGAATAATGGAAGTAGAAACTATTTTGGGCTTTATTGCGCTTGCGTGCTTTGTACTGGCTCTTTTTATTGTTCTTGTGGCTCGTATAGCAAGCGCAAGGCGGAACAGAGCTAAAAGGAAAGAAAAAGCCGAAGAACTAACCCGTATCTATGTTAATACTGCTATACAACGGTTGAAAGTTTCCGGGCTTGAACGCCGGACGCGTTGGCTTGATGAAGATAGTAGGTTGTCGGGAAAGAAGGAAGACGAATTAAAGTAATACGTTTTGAGCATTTTTCGCTATTGCTTTTTCCGGTTGGTAATGCTTGGTAACGTTTGGTTATGATTGTACCATTGGGGACGGTAACGTCTGCTATTGTATGGCTGCTATTGCCCCTTTTTTGCGTCTCCGCCTTTAGTGCGCAATTTTGGATATATCAAAACTAAGGTTTACTTTTGTGTCTGATAAATAGTTGTTTGTATGGAAGAAAAACAAATCACACCGGAAGAAGCCTTCTTTAGTGCTAAGGCTAATTTAGAACTTGCTATAACGGCGCAACTGAAAGAATTTGCCGTTAAGTTTTGTACGTCCGTAATCTTCAAAGGCTGCGTAGAGGTACAACCGTATGTATCTGAAACGGGCGAAATTGTCGATACACGGATTTCCTATGTTGAAGTTGAAACTAAGTATAGTCAAGGATGAAGCATATAATAGCATCTACTACAATTTCCAACGCTGAAAAGAAGCAATATTTAAACGCTAACGGCTGGTCTGAACGTTTGGTAGCCGATAATTGGATAAATAATGCAGATGCGGAAGCCGGGCACGTAAATATCGAATGGGGCGGGCTTCGTCTTGATGAAGCGTACAACCGTTGTCGCTGGCAGGTATTTAAAGGCGATTTTCTGCGTGTAATTAAGAAGCAACCGCTTAACAGTATTTCTATGAACCCGCAAAACGGGGCTTTCTCTTTGGAATGGCTGGAAGGCGGTAAGTTTTATCGGGTATTTGGTATTTTTGACGGTTACGGCTTTAGGGTAGGTATGGAATGGAAAGAAGAAGCCCCCGGCGTTAGTACCTCTTTGTCGAAGCCGGAGTATATTAAGGCGGTAAGGTTTCAAAAACGCGAAATCAATACGCCGGAACAATTTGTAGAACTATTTTATAACTCTTTTAAAAGGTATTAATTAAAATATGAACGTAGAAGAATTTGCTAACGGTTGTGTTAATGCTTTTAATGATATGGCTAAAGCCGCTTCCGAATTTGGGGAAGCATGTAGCATAGCTGCCGATAGTATGCAAAAGCAAGTAGTTTCCATTCAATTGGCTTATATAGAAAAACTGACAGATAAAGTTAATAAGGCTTGCTTTCTTACTCGCTGGTACTATACCCGTAAACTGTTTAAGGAAATAGGCAAACTTGATGAATTAGTTTCTTCCTTTTATCCGTCTGTTCCCGGAACGCCCCAACCATCCGAAGAACTGAATTAAAACACGTTGTTATGAAAACAAAAGAACTAAAAACCAAAACCGTATTTGATTTTTCCAACTATCCGGCTATTATTGAAGAAATAACCGGGATAAGTATTAAAGATAGTAATCGCGTGGAATATTATAAAAAAACATGTCATCCAATAAATAAAGCGCGTGATATTGAATACCTTGCTTATAAAATTGGCGATAAGCAATTAGAAGTGGCGGCTTCTTCTTTTGCTGCCGAATTGGAAAGAGAACGGGATGAAGAAAACGGTAAGGCTATGAAGAAAGGCTATATTATAGACTAAGGGGTAATAAGCCCCTTAGTTCATATATCCGTTTTGCTTTAGCCAATTTTCAAGCGTTGCCCGTCCGCAGCAACAGCTTTTTAAGATGTTGTTTAAGTCTGATTTGCTAATCTTCTTACCGTCTAAACGTTTTAACCCACCATCTAACAAACCTTGTTTCAATCCGGTTAATTGGTCGGAATAAACTTCGTTATATAGATTCCTTTTTACCGTAGCTAATACTTTATTAGCGTCAAGCCCGAAGTTACTTATAACCCAATCGTAATTATTAACCATTGTATTATATCCGGTAGAATTACGGTTGGTAATAAATTCGGGATAAGGTGTTTTGGGACATCCTAATTTCTTGTAAAACTCCGGTAGGGTCTTACGTGATACAAATTCGTTTGCCAATTCCATATAACGCCGTTGCGTATCGGTAAGGTACATATTTCCCGGTTTGTTCCTATTATGTGTAATCTCATGCCAAAATGTAGCCATAGCGTCTGCTTCTCCTTTTGTTATGTCTGCCGAATGTCTTGTAGCTATCTTAGCTAATGCAGATTTTACCCCGGCTAATCTATCCGGCGTTAATGATAAACGCCCGTCCATGTACGTAAAACCGTTTACCCCCGTTCTTCTCGTTGGAGTTAGTTTTAAATCTCCGTTCTCAAACCATTTTTCGGTAAGTTCCTTGTTTATTTTTGCAAAGGTTTCATCTACTTGTACATCCGAAGTGTAGGCGGTTCTTAATGCCGGATGCGGGTTATCTCCGCCTTTGGCTACTTCCGCTTTAGCCTTCTGTAAATCTGTCTTAGCTTTGGATAATGCCTGTTGTAGCTTTGGGATGCAATCGCCGTAATAGTTTGAAGTATGTATTTCGTTGGCGTTCATAATACTTGTGTACTCCTTTTGCAAGTCGGCAAAGCCTTTCATGTCTTTTTCTATGAAGTCCCGTAAGTCGCTTATCGCCCTAAGCCATTCCCGTTTTCGTTGAAGTAGTACGTTATCTACTTTGTCTATTTCCCCGGTCAGTGCGGTTCTGTTACCGGAATTGCGTAAAGTGTCTAAAGCTGAAACATCCAAACCGAAGGAATACGCCCAGCGCTTGTAATAAGCTATATCGCTGTCAAACTCCGTACATGGTTCTACGGTATTCATTACCTTACTTGCTATTCCAGTCTTTAACCCGCCGCTAATCTTTCCGCCGTTGAAATTATCGCGAATATAGTAAGGCATGGACTTCCAGCCCTTCGCGCGTTCTTCAATGTTGCTGATGTAATCCCGAAAGGCTTTAGGTACGTCCTTAACTGTCCGTCGTGAAGGAAGGCTTTTATACTGTGCGCCCTTAACAATCGCTTTTAGCCTATTAGCCCGGTTCTTGTTGTATTCGTCGTAATCCGCCATGATGGGAACGGCGAAACAGCGGCATTGTGGATGCCACCCTACGAATTTGAATGTTTTCGGGTAATCCCCTGCCAACGTGTCGCAAATATCCACGAACGGAACGGGTTCGCCTTTGGAGTTCTTTATAGTGTGGTTATTGCTAAGCATTACACGAATACCCACAATAAAATCAAGCTGTTGCCATCGTAAGTATTCGCTTTCCCGGTACGCCATGTTTATTTCGGTGCGTGTCAATCGCTGGGCGTTCTTTGCTGAAGAACGGTAAATACCTTGTCCGGGGTGGTACATCTTTGCCGCCTTACTTAGTCGCAGGTTGCCACCTTTATCGCGTACTCGCCTATAAAGTCGGTCGGGTTCATTCAAGTATTGTCGTAAATCACGGCTTAATTGCTGTGCGCTTTTTCCTTCCCCTAATCCTACGTCTATGCCCAATTCCATAGCGTCTTTTAATTCTTCGGCATACTTCCAAACCCTTTGGCTAAGGTTCAAACCGTTTTCCTTACGTTTCTGAAATGCGCTAAGGGCTTCAAGGTTGCGCGCTTGGTAACGTTCTGCTTCCTCTTTGGTCAGTTTGGAAGTCCGAAGGATGGAAGCTAAAAAAGCGTCGTTCTTCTGACATGCTGCCAGCCATTCGGAACGTTGCCCGGAAGTAACTACGGCTTCAATCTTTCCGGCAAGCCGGGTAACAATGCCGCGCGCCTGCTTTTTGGCTTTTGGGAAGTCGTCGAAGTTAAACGTTCCGCCAGCCGGAAGGTTAATCTTTCCAGCAAGGCTGGCAAATTCATCCGCCGCCGTTTGGTATAACTTGGCTACTTGCTTTGCGTAGCGTTCGGTTCTTGTGTAGTGTTTCGCGTCAAATCCGCGAAGCTGTATTATAAGTTGGTTTTCTTTTGCCATAGTTATTTTCTTGAAAAATCGCGTTTAAGCGCGTTTCTTTCCTTTGGCGTTAGTTTATATGTCCGAAGGGTAGAAACGCGCAGAAACCAAAGAAGACGTATTATTTTAATACGTTCTTAAAGCTAAATAGTCGGTTCGTTCTGATAATAGCTATTTTCCCGGTCTTCTTCGTTAATTATAGCCTTTTCTTCTTCGTCCACGTTATCCGCCCATCCCAAACGCTGAATAGTGGCGCGTCGGCTTGCAATCTGCTTGTTTCCGTTTGCTGATGTAAGAATGTTTATCTTACTAAGTTCGTCTTCGATAATGTAAGGTACTATTTCGGGTTCTATTATTAAATTGTCACAAGCCTTAGACCATTCCAAATGCGCTTGTTTGAAGAAGGCTTTTAGTACGTTTACCCTTCGTTGCAAATAGTCTGAAAATATTTCGCTTTTATCCTGCACCTTCAAATGTGCGTCCATGAAAAGAAGCTGTAAGGCTACGCCGGAAATTGCGCCTATTCCTTTGACGGTATCAAACGAAATGTCGGGCGTTTGCGTAATGGTGTAAATCATGCGCAGGAGTGTTTCTATTTCCAGCTTAACACTTTCGGGTGCGTTTTGCCATGCCAAATATTGCGCGGTAGCCCCGTTTTCCCCTTCAATGATAGCCCCGGCTTCCCCTTTCCGGGCAAATCCTATAACCTTTCCTTGTACGAAAATCTTAGGGCTGGCGTGGTAGTCGTTCGTGTCGGCGAAGTTGGAAAGCAGCTTTTCCAATCGGTCTATAAGGCTTTGAACGTCTTCCCATTCTACTTGTGGCTGGCAGGCATAAATAACGGGTATCTTTCCTATTGTTAATTCTTTCGGGAAGCCTTCTACCAGAGTCCAATTTTTACCCGCTACTTCCCCGTCCAAACCGTCGCAACACCATAAATAGTGTTTGTCTTTCGTATAGGTTTCAAAGTAGGTACGTGTAATCATATCCCGGTCTTTGCGCGTAAATTGGCGACTAAACGCAACCATATCGCGCGTGTCGTCAAAGTAGGGGTAAAGCCTATCGCCAAACATCGGGCTGAATATAGCTACCTTAAATTTTTTCGTAGTTTTGAAGCCGTAGGTTTCGTGTTCAGGCACTTCTACCGGATACCAAAGTTCGGCTACTTCTGTCATGCTGTAAAGGCTTCGCGCTATCCGTCTGTTAAGTGTCTTTTCCTTAACGTCGTGGAAGGCTCGGTTTATAGCTTTCAAAAGAGCTTTTTCGTCTTCCCCTTCCGGGTTACTTCCATAAGTAACCGGGTTTCCGAACGTGAAAGCTACGGCGCGTTTTACTATCAACTTTTGAATAGCCAATGCTATACGCGCTACGGGTTCTATTCTAAACCCTTGTTCCGTGGTCTGTTCTACGTTCGGGTTCACGTTTTTGACTTCGCCGTATTCGTCGCTGTCCTTATCAATTACTACAAGTTTGTCCGGTCGCTTTTGCGTGTCATTTATATCGTGCAGCTTCGGGTCGTACTGCGCGACGTGTTCCTTTGTGTTAGGCTCTACACTCAAACGTCCGTTTCTCAATTCACTAACGACTTTGCTAATGTCTTCGCTTTGTAATAGTTCTTCTATTGTCATAGCTGTAAATATTTAAGTTATCGAAATATTCTATTAAGTTTTTGGGGTTGGCTTCCACGTTTCTCTATCGTTCCCGTCAATGCGTCCGGCGCGTCGTCGTGTGCGTTCTTTCCGGTCTTCTTGTATTGGGCTATCGCTTTATAGAACTGCGGGAAAATATGTTCCCAACCTTTCGGGAAGTAAGTAAGGTTCTGCACTTCCGCCGAGTGGTTGAATATGCGCACTTCCTTGTTTTCTGATTGGTGGAACCACGTAAAGGAAGTTTCCCGGTTGCCTAATATGCGGCATTGCGCTTCAACGTTCCGGGAGAAGCCGCGTCCGCCGTTGTTGCTTTCTATTATGGCTTCCTCTACCTTGTACTTGGTAAGCCTGCGCGCGGTTTCAGGTTCGGTTGTTTCCATTGCCGCCTGCGTATAGTACACGTCAATGATGAAGTTTCCTATTTCCGTTTCAAGATAGATAATACAGCAAAGGAAGTCCGCGCCCGTATCTGCCGTATCTATGTAGGCTTTAATTTTGCGCTTCCGGGTAACGGGTTGTACTTCGTATGTCTTAAATTCGCGTTCGTACATAAGCCCGGTTAATGGTGTCGGGTTCTGCATGTACTGCGTATCAAAGACATAAACGTTTTTCTCGCGAAGGTTATATAATTCTTGTAGCGTGTGCTTAAACTCCCATAGCGCGTGTTCTTCCCCATCTTCGCCTGTTTCTATGACCGGAAGGCTTAATACCGTCCATTCGCCCGGTTCAAGGCGTTGCAGGTAGCCGCAAAGGTCGTCTTCGTCCAACCGTTGCATGATAATTATTATCGGGGTCTTGCGGCTGTTTACGCGGTTTCGTATGGTTGTTTCAAACTTGTTGTTTACTTTATCGCGAACTTGTGCGCTACGTGCGTCGTCCGGCTTTATTGGGTCGTCTATTATAATTGCACCGCCGAAGCCGTCAGCGTTCAGTCCGTCGAGTTCTTCTACTTCCTTTGCCAATTCGTCGTTTTCTTCTTCATCAACCAAACCCGCGCCGAAGCCCGTAACCTGCCCGGCGGAAGAAACGGCATACAAGCCGCCGCCTTCGGTCGTGTACCACTTCTTTGTATTGGTTGAAGTCGGTATAGTAGCCGGGAAAATGCGTCTGTATTCCGGTTCGTTT
This sequence comes from Bacteroides sp. LFL-34, assembly GCF_027257075.1. Taxonomy (NCBI): domain Bacteria; kingdom Pseudomonadati; phylum Bacteroidota; class Bacteroidia; order Bacteroidales; family Bacteroidaceae; genus Bacteroides; species Bacteroides sp. LFL-34. The sequence goes on from NZ_JAPQKZ010000020.1 coordinate 83,216, forward strand.
ATAATATCCTGCACGCCGCGCGAGTTGTCGCGGGCTAAGTCGTCGGAATAGGAAAGATGAATAAACTTAGCCTTCGGATTGATAGCCAGTCCTTCCGCTATAAAGTTCTTAACCGCTAATTCTGTCTTTCCGTATCGTGGTGCAATGTTTATGATAAGGCGCGTAATTTCCCCGCAAAGCACTTTGTCAAGCGCAGCAGCTATTTCCCTATGGTGTTTGCCTACAACAAACTTGCGCTTCTGCCTTATCTTGAAGAAGTATCGCGTAAAGTTTAACGTACCCTGCAAAACAAAGGTACGTATTACGTCTATATCCCTTATCGTTTTAGCACTCACTATCCAGCTTTTTAAATAGTTCCTTAGCTTCTTCCTTCGTCAATGTACGGGCGGGTGGTATAAGGTCTTTTCCATCCTTCCCGGTAACTTCCGCGTTTTGTCGGTTGCGCCAGCGTTCCGGTTCTGCGTTGGTAAGCGTGAATATTATTGCCGCTGTGTCCGGCTGGAAATGCTTATCTACTGTCTTTTGCTCCTTTATACGCGGTATTTCCTTCCCGTTTACATCAAACTTGCCGCTTCCTACGGTTACTATATGCTTTTCCTGCACCGTATAGCCTTGTATCTTTTTTAAAAGGCTTCGTTTTGCTTCTGTGGCAAAGAAGGCTAAACGTTTATCTTCTGCCTTTTCTAATGCTTCGCAAAACTCGCTTTTATCATTCTTCCAACGGTAGAAGGTCGCTTCGTCAATGCCAACGGCGCGGCAAAGTTCCGGGACGCTGTAAGTGTCCTTTGCTACAAGCTCACAAATACGCTCTACTATTTTGGGCGTGTATTTGGTCTTTCTGCCTTTCTTTGCCGTATTATTGTTACCTTCCTTAGAGTTCATGACTTACGTTATTATTGTGGTAATTCGTCGCTTATATGAAGTTCCCCGAAATCTTCTTTAATGTTCTTCGGGTCGCCTTTGTAGAATACTAATACATCATCGTGCAGGTTACTGTTTTCCCGGCTCTTGTTGAATATCTCCAACGCCTTTTTAACCTGCAACTCTTCAAAACTATCTATCGTTTCCTCTACGCTGCCTTTACAGAAAACCAGCACGTTTTGATGAACCTTTCCTACCTTGCGCGTACCGTTGAACTGCCGCCGTACTCTTATTGCAAGGCTGGTTATTTGGTTTACAAGGATAAGGGAATTGTAATAATGAAGACCGCACCCCGTAAATGCTTCTATTGTGTGGCTTACAAAGTTTCTGTAAATGCCCTTCTTATCCCGTATATCCCCAACGACAAAAACCGCGAAACGGTTATTTTTTAACCGGGTGCAGGATTGCTTTATAATACGTTTGTACGCTTCAATGAATTGCGCATAGTCCATGTTTGAAATATCGCGCGGGTCATTGCTATATACTTCCAAATCCGCGTAGGGCGGGCAGGAAAAAATCATATCGAAATCTCCACTTATCCCGTTCGTGCTAAGAACGTCTTCAAGCTGGGAACTATCGCCTACCGTCCATTGGGGAAAGAATGGGCAACTTACACCTAATACTTCTTCCGCGTTTGTTCTGTTGGCTCTAATTTGGGCTTCGCTCAAATCATTGCCGACGTAAGGCATGTTCAACTTTGCCGCTACTATGCCGCGAACGCTTCCGCCTGCGAACGGGTCTAATATCCGTCCGCCTTCAATGTTGAACCAACGGTAAGAAAGTTCGGTTAATACCGGGTCGAATATGCTTGTAGTAGTCATTGTTTTAAGCCCTAAACGCTCCATTTCCGCTATCACTTCTTCCGTCTGTGGTTCTCTGCCTAAAGTTTCGCGTAATGCGTTCTTGGTATCGTAAAATATTGGCGGTTGCGCTGTCTTTGCAAAAGTCAAATCTTCGCTTCTACCTTCGTCGCTTTTTATGCCTATTTCCAGCCATGCCCGGCGGCGTTCCTGCCATTCGGCGGTACGGGTATTCAATACAGAAAACGGCGGCAAAATAAAGTCGTCTTTAAGGCGTTTAAGTTGTTTTTCCGGATTTTCATCCCCTTCGCTGTCTTCCCCAAAATCTACCGGAACGCCCCATGCTTCGTTATCTATACCGAACTCTTCTTTTGCCTTAGCTATGGCTTCTTCGTCCCAATCAAGATTAGCGGCGGCTGTCGCGTTGTCTGCTAACGCAAGTTCGCGCCCTTCCTTTGTATCTAAGTCTATATCGTTGCGCTTTACGGCTACAAGTTCGTTTCCGGTTGTTTCGACTATAATAACATCTTCCATGCCTGCACTTGCAAAGCCTTCGGTAGTCTTGTTTCCGGCTATAATCTTGTTGTTTTTGTCGAGCAGGATTGAACGCCCCGCGCCGAATGTGCGCAGGCTTTTTTCTATCATGCTTTGCCCGAACTGCGTACCCTTGTTGAAATTCAAGTCGTCCGGTATAAGGTCTTCTATTTTTGTCTTTTTAATCTTTGCCATATTAAATCGTTTTTAATAAAAAAGGGCGTGGTCTTTTACGCCGCGCCCCGCTTCGGCTCTTAGCCGTTGCTATCAGCTATATGATGCTTTTGTAAAGCCTGAATAAACAAACCAACAACGGCGGTAACGCGACCCGGCGAACAATCCCCGTTATTGCCCTCGTTTTGGTTTTGCTGCAAAAATAAAAGGTTTAGCGTATTAAAGTGATACGCTAAACCCTAAAATACTTCGCCAAAACTTCACGCTCCCTACTTTTTCGGGAATAAGTAACTTATTACTTCTTTTCTGAAATCATCGAAAGAACGGCAAATAACATACTTGTTTCCGGCGGCTTCCGCTGCCTTCTGCCATTGCTTTTGTGTTTCGCGCTGTGTACTGCCCTTTTCTTCGGTCTTGAACTCAATACAAAGGGAAGCAAAGCCGCCCGAAGGTTTTAACAGTATCATGTCGGCTACCCCGGCTGTAACACCTTCGCCCTTCAATATCCCGGCTTCCCGTTTGTTCCGCGCTCCGCCGTTGGGTACTGCAAAAAGTAGTAATCCAATTTCCGGGAACTGCAAACGGAACCACTTAACGCAACTTTGTTGTATTTGGCTTTCTATATGCCTGGACTTTTTCCGGGTAGTAGTCTTATTGGCTATCGCCTTCATTTCCTCAAATGTCATTTCCCGCCGCTTTTTCGTTAGCCTTTTCCGCTGCTTTTCGGGCGCGTTCCTGCTGGTTAAGGAAAACAACCCGTCGGGCGGCTTCAAAAACAATGTTCGCCACTACATCGCGTTGCCCGCGTGATAGTTGGCTTTCCTTGTTGGCTATCTTCGGGAACTCCGAAAGGATGAAGGAAAGCGAAAGGTTGCCTTCGTCCATCAACCGAATAACCGGGGAAGATTTTAACTGTGCCCCGCCTATCTGTACATTTCTGCGGGCTTCTCTTGTTTCTGTTATAATGTTTTCTACCTGCGTATTGAACTTCTTATCTTCCAATATACGCGCGTCAATCTCTACATTAACCATAATGCTAATTTTTATTTTTACGTTTTACATCAATCCAAGCCGTCACTATTGCGCTGGCAAAATTTGCTATGCTGACTACTATAAGTATTCTTGTAAGCCAATCTATTTTTGCTTCGTGAGCCAACAAGCACGCAATAAGCGAAAGCCAGAATGTTATTTCCTCAAATTGGTAACTTTTCATCGAATAGCCTTTAATCGTTACTACTACGGTTTAATAAATCTTCGTCAAAAGCCCCGAAAAGCGAAGTTTGCCGGGCTTTTTCCTTCTCGCTTAGAAGTTGTTCTACCCGCTTTATTTCCGTGTCTATTTCGGCTTCTAATTGCTTCGATTTGCTTAGCGCGGAAGGTGCGCGGAAACGGAAGTATTCTTTTTGTGCCTTCCGCATCTCTACAACTTTGTCGTAAAACTCCTTTGGGGTCATAACTGTGCAAATAAATTTTGTTGTATTCCCTTCTTCGCGGTTCTTGCGTAAATCGGGCATTTGTTCCGATAGGCGCAAGCCCCTAACTTGGCTTCGTCAAATCGTTGCTCCCAAAGTTCCGCATAGGCTTCCGTTCCCGGTTCTGCTTCTGTGTTTAGGAAGGCTAACAACTTCATGCAGAAAAAGCCGCGTTCTTTGGTCTTTTCGCCGTATATCTCTACCAAACCGTTACCGTTTACTTTCATTTCCCTGCTATTTTTTGTTCCACCTTTGTTCTTAATCTCGCTTCTGCATCGGCTACGTTCTTTCTCGCACGCTCCAGCTTTCTCCGAACTTTAACTAACTGCGGGTCGTTGGTTTCGTCAAAGAACAAATTACCTTTGTTTGCTTCGATGTAGTCTTTTATCCTATTTTCTTGTAAGGTTATTCGCCCCTTCAATGCGGTTAGTCTTGATAAATCGGAATTAAAGCCGTATGTTTCTCCGCTTGTTTTATCATAAAAAGACAATGTCTCATATATATGTGCTCGCGGGTCTGTACACGTTAATTTAGCCATGCGCCAATTTATAACCCACCGTCGCCGCTGTAAGATTTCGCGGGGTAGGTCGTAACGGTGTAATACAACTTTTTTGCCGTTTACCTTCTTGCAAATACAAAGTACACAATACACTTTTATGCCTAATTCCCGTTCTGCCTTTGCGTATGCTTTTACAATTTCCTCCCAACTTTCGCCGATACCTTTTTCTTGTGCCATAAGCTAATATCTGAACGTTGTAAATTGAATAATAGCAAAGGTTAGCGCGTTTTCCTGCGCCTTATCGAATACCGGGATAAACCATGCTGCAAATTCCGAAGGTGTCAGCCCGTCGTTACGCGCCAAATCTTCCAACTTAACCGGGTGTCCTTCAACTTCTGCGGTAAAGTTTAAACCGTTCCTTCGTAATATCAAAGGCTGAACTATGCACATGTTAGCCGGAACTTCTAAAATACTTTCCTGCGGGCTTCTATACGGTTTGTCTGCCCATTGTCGTAGGCATAACGTACCGCTTTTTTCCTGCAAGGCGGTTATTTTTTTCTTCCAATACTCATAATTGCATCGGCATGTGTGCCGCTTTTGACCGTTAAGAACCTTCGCCTTAAAATCGGTTGCTTCGCCTGCCCGGAAATGTGCCGGGAAGAACTTCTTACTTAATAATACTACTGCTTTCATTATCGGTCTGTTGGGTTGCGTCGGGCTGTATGAATAAATCCGACTTGTTTATAGTTATAAAAATGGGTTGCAGCGGTTGGTTGAAGGTTAGAAGGCTTACCCATAATTCGCCCGTTTTGGCTATTTTTTTTCGTTCCGCTTCGTCTAATTCAAAACAGAAAATAGCCTGCCCTTCTTTCGTTTTATGTGCTGGCAATGGCTTGTATTCGGGTTGTCCCTCGCCGTAAACTACGTTTGCTTCTTGAAATTTTTTTGGTTTCATTGTCTTACTACTTTTAAAGTTTGTATAGTTCTTTATTTTTCTTGTTTTTCAGAATGGGTTGATATATATTTCTGTTCTGTTTTCATCAATATATCAACCAGCTTATGTTCTTCAAGAAAATGCGCCTTATCTTCATCTGTAGAGCATGAATGGAACTGACTTAAATAACCTTGTGTCGTCGCTTTTAAAATAGTCTGTAAATCGTTGTTTTCCCAACAATATGGGCAAACGTAGAACACCCCGTATTTATCGGTAATGTCTATATGTTCATGACTGCAAACCGACCAAGGCAAATTACAAATCCCGCAACAACTTTCAGAACGGTAAATTTGCTTATAGGCTGAAACGACAAAAGGCAATCTTTTTATTTCTTCTTTTCTATTCATTTTTCTGTTAGCTGAATATTTTTAAAAAGGAAGATCATCTTTTTCGTTTTCTGGTGGAAACGGCGACGCACTTCCCGCCGGGGTATAGGTTGGCGGCGTGCTGGTAGTAGCTGGCTGTTGCTGCTCGTTTTGTGTTTCCTGCTTACTGCCTAATAGTTGAAGTTCACGCACAAGGCAATTAACCCCCGCTTGTACTCCGTTCCCGGAATTGAATGTTTTAACGGAAAGGCTACCGCGTACATATACCTGCGTTCCCTTCTTCAAATAACTTACTACGGAACTTTCGCCGGGCTTTAGGCAGCTAACCCACGTTGTCCGGCTGTGCTGGTTGCCCTGTCCGTCTTTATAGCGTTCTGTACTCGCAACGTTGAAAGCAATAAACTTTTGCCCGTTGAACTCTTTAATTTCTGCATCGTTGCCGATGTTTCCTATTACTGTTACTGCTAACATAAATGTTTAATTTTATGGTTAATATATTCTTGCCATTCCGGGGTTATAACGTCCATCACGTCTTTTCCCGGATTATTTTCTTGCCAAACTTGTGCTTCCCTTACCATTTCGTTTGCAACCTCGGTAGGGGTTCTTAACCCGGTTACGTCCATCAAAAAGCTACAATCCGGTATAGGTACTATTTCCTCAATAAAATCAAATGTCAGTTGCTCCATGCCGTCTTTCTTATCCTATTGCGCTATAATAGGCTACGTGTATCACGTCGTACATCTTTCCTACTATCGCAAATTGAAAATTACTATCTGCGTTCGGTTGAACGTTGGGAATGTTTATAAATTCGTAAGTGTACCCTTCAACGGTATAGGCGGCTATTTCCCGGTTGCTTTTAGCGAAGGCTGTTAAGCTACTCATCAATAGCTTATAGTAGTCTTCCCCGAAAGCCTTTATTAGCTTGCTTTTATTTCTTAGTGCAAATCTCATAGCGAAAAACCGTCTTATTTTAATACGTCTTTTGGAACACTTAACTTTTTACTCAATAGGGTAGCAACCTTTTCGGCTGCTGCGCGAAACTCTTTGTTATACTTGTATTCGCTATCGTACCGCCGAAGGTAATAACATATCGTACTTTGGTCGTGTAAGGTTTCTTCCGCTATACGTTGGGTATTCTCGCCGCGTTTTTTGCAATGATGCGCGTAAATCATCCGGGCGTAAACGTGCCAGCGGTTACGGCTGTCTTCTGAAATGGAAGCGAAGCTAACCCCCATAGCTGTAAGTATAGCCGTCTTTATATCCCGGTGTTTGGGTGGTTTCTCATAGTTTATAATCAGTCCCAAACCTTCGGCTATGTACAGTTCCAGCCCTGCGCCCGTGCTGCGTTCCCAATTAGAAAGCATATAAATCGCGTCGCAATCAAGCAAAAGGCGAATATCCACCTTCATTTGTTCGTGCCAGCGCGAACCCGGCTTTAATTCGTACCGCAATGGGTTTACAACCTCGTAACCCTTTGCCATAAGTTCCGCTTCCGCCTTGCTGAACCTTTCCACGTATTCAGCTACCGGAAGTCCGGTTATCTGTCCCGAAATATAAACTTTGTGCTTCTTCATGTCTTCTATGTTTTTTTGCCCGTTAAGGCGTTATTATATTGTTTCCCTTACATCTTACTGTCTGAAATACGATAGTTGAAAATCGTGGTTCATTTGTACGCCTATCGCGATGTTAGCCTTGTTAGTCTTGGTCGGTAACTTGAATTATCGAAGCCTATAAGGTCGAACATCTCTATAAATCGGTCGGCTACGCGAACCCCGTAACGCTTGGCTATATCTTCGTCGCCTTCCAAGTTTGAGGTTATAATCGTAAATAGCTGGCGGTCGTAACGATGGTATAGCAAATCTACCAACGGGCTAACCTCGTTTCCCCAAACCTTTAGGCTTGCTGGTTCTGTCCCTACGTCATCAATGCAAAGAAGCTCGGTATTCTTCAAATCCGCTAAAAGTTCCTGCTTTTCGCCTTTTGCTGCTTCTGTAAGTGCGGAAGCTGGAATAAAGGAAACACCTTTACGCTCAAACGATATATCGCTGTGGTAAATCGTGTTTATTAGCTGGGAAATTGCACGCGCTAATGTTGTCTTTCCGCATCCGGGTGTTCCGTACATGAATAACCCCGGTTTCATGCTTTCGCCAACAAGCCAACGCGCCGCCATTGTAAGGTGTTGCCTTGTCGCTTCGTCTTCTTGGTAGGTATAACCCCGGTTTTCAACTTGGAAACGGTAACATTCGCGTAGCATGGCGGGTACGTCCTGCGTATAACGGTCAATCCTAAAGCGTGCTACGGCGGGGCTTCTTTTGCGTAGTAGGTTCGCAAATGCCGCTATATCTATTCGTTGTATCGGTTGCTCCTGCTTTTTGTTCTCTGTTGTTCCCATTGTCTTTCCTTATTTTAATTCTTAGATGATTAATCAAATGCCGCGCCCATTCGGTATAATTTATGTGGGTATCTCCGGTTAGTTCCCATTCATCTATAACTTCTTCGGCTTCCTTGCGCAATCGTTCGGGAGTGACATAAAGTTGCATGCAAATGGTTTCTATCTGCGCCCTTTTGTTTTCGCTGAAAAATTCGGTTAGGAACTTACGGTTTTCGGTTTCCTTGCCGTTTGTGCTTTCTCTCTCGCGCACACCATCAAGAAGAGCAGGAGAAGGATATTTATTAATCATATCAATATCATTACATATCATATCAATGTTGTTTTCGGTTGTTTTCGCTTGTTTTTTCAACCCTTCGGTTGTTTCGGTTGAAAAATCAACCGCCCGGTTGTTTGGGTTGTTTTGGCTTGTTTCCTCGGTTTCCGTATTCTTTTTCTTCTTTCGTGCGTTCTGATTACCTTTAGGTGCACCCCCTAATTTGCCGTTAGCTTTATTCAACTGCACTGTTTCCGCGTAACGCTTGTTATCAGCTTCAAGACGTTTTCGGATGGGTGCAAATGCTATCCTAACGGTTTTGTTTGCCGTCATTGCTTCCAAATCTTCCACCGCCTTCGTCCGTATAGCCTCGTTTTCGCTTTCTAATTGGTTGTAGGCTCTAATCGCGCGGAACAACATAGCCGTTTCTTCATCATCGAGTTCATCAAGCACTGAAAGCAAATCCATATATAATACGAATGAATTTTTATCGCCCATGATAGATATATTTAAGGGGACACGCCCGAAGGCGCGCCCCGGTTAGTTAATAACTTTCTTCTTGGTCTTTATATGCCAAACAGAAGGCTTTTTCTACAATCGCATTGCAAGCGAAAGGCGAAGCCGCAAGTATGGAAATATCCACTACTTTGCATTCGTCGTTTTCTTTCTCTATGCGTTCTTTTATCCTGCTGTTTATCCATGCGGTAATGACTACCTTAGCCGTATCTACGTCGCGCGTCTTTACAACAAAATCGTAGTTCTGCTTATTCGGTTCTTCTTCGTCTTCCGATTGTATTGCTACGTCGGCTTCAACCTTATAATACTTCGTGTCATTGCGCTGTTCTTCCCCGTCGTTGCTTTCTTCGCCTTCCTCGTTTGCTCCTTCCTGCGCTTCCACGTGCTTCCGCAGTCGGTCGTTAAGGATTATAACCCTATCCATCAACTTTATGCCAACGATGTCGAACGGTTGGGTAAAATTCAGCTCTATATAGTCGGTCGCAACCTCATAGGCTTTGACTATGTTTTGCGCCTGCAATATAAAGTTATGCCGCTTGCCGCCAATGGTAGCGAAAATCTTGAACGGGTAAAGACTGGTTCGCTTGTTTTCGTAAGCGAGCCTTCGCTGGTTACTTACTTCTACTTCCTTTACGTCATTGCTTTGCAAGTAGAAATTTATTTCGGTCGCCAAATCGTTATCTATATACTTCCCGCGCTCAAACAAAATTTCGTTGCGTTCAATGGTTACAACTTCGCCCGTTTCGTCGTCCACAAAATCCTCGTTCCATGTACGCAAAACGTTTGCTGCCAAGTATTTCCCTATTATCCGGCGTATGTCCGAAGTTTTGAAGCGTACTTCGTCTTTCCGGGTCTGTATTTTTTCGTTCTGCTTCATAGCTTATCCGCGTTAAAGTCCTTTGACGGTTTGAAAACAACAACCTTGCGGGCTGGAACTAATATGGTTTCGCCCGTATTTATGTTCCGGGCTGGTTTCGCCTTGCGTTGCTTCGTTTGAAAAGTACCGAAGCCGCGAATAGTTACCGCATCGCCGCCCGTCACTTCGTCCCGAATAACATCAAATGTACGTTCTAATACTTCCTTTACTTGGTAGCCGTTTAATCCGGTCTGTTCCGCTACCGAGTTCACTAATTCCTGCTTTGTCATAGCTTCTCAATTAAAATTTGTTCGTATAAGTCTGTAAATTGGTTGCCCGCGTACCGTGCCAAACGTGAAGCGTAAAAGCAAAGCCGAGAGCCGAGATCCGCAGACGTATACGTAGCCGCGTTAGACGTAGACGCGCACGAAAGCCCGGCAGAACCTTTGCCTTTCGCGTTTTCTTGTATATAGAAGTAAGGGTAGTATTTGTATTGGTCGGTATTGTTCCAATCCGGTTTCCAGCCTTCGTTAAGTGCTGCGGCAATAGTTTCCAATTTGCGGCGTGCTATTTCGTCCGGTCTGAACCCTTGCGCCTTCGCGTTTTGTTCGTTTATCGGCTCTACTCCCAATACTTTACATGCGTCCTCGTAGGTCTTTACCCGGTCGGTTATTTCCTCGTAATCTTCTTCCTTGTAGAAGTAATCGAAAATAGTACCGTTTCCTTCGCTTTCGGTAAGTTCCTTTACAGCGTCCTGCGCTTCTTCTATACCGTCATATCTACCTTGCAAACGCAAACTATCGTTTTCGTTTTCTTTTCTGTATAAACAAATCTTTTTCATGTCGTTAAAAATAAATGTTAAAATAATGTTCCCTGCTTGGGCTTGTGCGCATCTTCATAAAGGATGCGCCTTTGTCTTGCTATGCTCAACCGTACCGCTTTTATAGCTTCCTCACGTCCTTTTAGGCTTTCTTCGTACTCCAAAAGTTCGCTTTCGGTCGTAGCCAAGAAATAGCCTTCGGAAGTCGCTATAAGTCCCGGTAGAAGGTCATTTGTACGAATGTGGTTTATTATCTTCCTTAGTCGTGCCGCGTCTATCTTGTAGCCGTCACGTAACCGGGAAATAATATACTTATTCGTTACCGCGTTGGCTTTGCCTATCTTGGTTTTCAAGCCTTCAAGAATAATCGGAAGGATTACTTTCCTTTCGTATTCTGTCAGCGGTTGCGTTTCTTCTGAAAACCCTTTAATCATAGTGCTTGCAATTAAAAAGGTGTTTTGTTGAAACTAATCCGTAATCCGGGTTTTGCAACGTGTACCGTTTTTCCGGTGGCTTTTGCTATTCCGTCCCGGAAGGCTACCGCGTCGCCGTTCCCTTCGCTTATATGTATCAATACTATGTTATTAACCCGTGTTAGGTCGTTAGCCTTCAACGCGTCCAAACAAGTATAGTAGCTTAAATGGCTTCTCCGTACTCGTTCTTTCAATACTTCCGGTATATAACCTTCTGTTACATTGCGTTCCAATATATCCGGGTCGTAGTTGCATTCAATTAATATGTTGTTCAACCCGGCAAATGTGCAAGGCAAATAGAAAGTATCGGTAGCAAACAATACGCCGCCCGTTTCTTCATGCCAGACGTAGAAGCCCAACGGTTCGCGGCTGTCATGCTTCGTGGGAAAGGGAATGATAGTAAAACCGCCCAGCCGTAAATGCTGGTAACTTCCGTTTTCCATCCTTATGGGGGTAGGTCGCCAGCAAGAATTAACCTTAGCGGTTTCTATCGTGCCTTTGGAAGCGTAAACCGGAACAACGTAGTTTAAAACCTCATTAATACGCCCGGCATGGTCGCCGTGTTCGTGAGTAATGAGGCAGCCTACTACTTTCTTTACGTTGTTGCCCAATGCTGCTAATACCTTTTTGAATGGTATTCCAGCTTCAAGCAGAAGGGCTTCGCCCGCATTTTGCAAAACGTAGGCGTTACCCTCTGAACCCGAACCAAGCACGGTTAATTCCATATTTAGAACAATGGTTTAGCGTTATTACTTCCGCGACCTTCCCGTGCTTGCGGCGGGTTGGCTGGCTCGCTTTGCGCCGTTTGTCCGCCCGTTTGTCCCTGCTGGGCTTGTATGGGTTGCCCATCGATAACCCCAATAGTAGGCGCGGCATTCGCTTCTTCCTTTATTTCTTCGGCTACCGCATCCACTATCGGTACGCTGCTTTGTTCGTCTGCATCGCCGAAGTCGCACCCCGTAATGTACTCGTATAGGGCTTTCTTAGCCTTTCTTTCGGCTTTTCCGCGCAGTTGGTCGTGGCTGCTGTAATCATCCTTCTTTACGGTTGCAATAATGCTAAAGCCGTTTTTCTCCCCGTTATACTCATAGTTTATTTTGCAGGGTATTTCGGCAAAGTTCTGCGTTTGCCCCTTGTCGTATGAGGTATCAATGAAGTATTTTACGCCCAGCTTGCGAAGAAGCGAAGTATAACCTTCCTTAGTGGGGTACATCCTTTCGGCTATTATATTGAACTGGTTTCCGGTCGGAAGCAAGCCGATAGTAACCGCGTCTATGATGCAATCGCGCACTATGTCACGGGTGTAAAGAGGAAGCGGGGCGCGCCCGCCGCTTCTTGCACGCCCGTTTCGGTCTGTAAGAAATCCTATTTTCGTGTTCATCAAAGGCATGAAAACCTTATCCATTACTTCATCGGTCATGGCTTCGCGAAGAAGTGCTATTACGTTTACGGCTGTAAATGCCGCACCGAAGTTGCTTACTATCTGCAAAGCCGAAGCGTCTTTGCATGCTAATTCAAACTTTTCTTTTGCTGCCAATACGGTAGCGGGTAAAGTGTTGGTATTCATACTATCGTTAGTTAATTATTGTTCATTATGTCCTTTAAAAAGTCGTCTATTCCGCCACCTTTAATCATCTTTTCAAAAGCTATTTCGCGGGTTGCTCGTTCTACTATCGGCGCGGACTGCTTTCCGGTAAGAAGTTCTTTCAATCCCTTTATTATGGCTCCATAATTTCCGCAAAAACCTACCATTACTCCGGTACTTCCTTCGCCATTTTTATCCTTCGTATCAGTGTCGCAACCTACTACGATAAGACCGCGTGAACTGCTTCCGTTACAGAATGGTACTAAATGCTTTTGCATTACTTCTGTGGTGGTCTTCAAAAAGTCGCTTTGGGGTTCTTCTTGGCTGCTTTCCGCTTGTTGCGTTTCTCCGTTTTCCGAAGCAAAGCAATAATAGTCACGGTACAAGTCCGCAAAGTGTTCGGCTGCGTATTTCGCGAGCGCGGACGTGGGAAAGCAAAGCCGAGAGCCGATATACGCACTCGCATTCGTAGCCGCGTAATGCGTACTCGCGCACGAAAGCCCGGCATTTACATAGCGGAATAGCGGGTAATACTTCCATTCGTTTTGGTCGTCCCAATTCGGTTTCCAGCCGTTATTAAGCGCGCGGGTTATTACAGTCAGCTTGTGGTAGGCTAACATACTTCTTTGGTCTTCCTTCGGGAAAGCGTTAAACACTTCTTCGTTAATCGGTTGAATGTTCAAAACTTTACAAGCGTCTTCGTAGGACGTGATTTTCTTTGATGTATCCATAAATTTGTTTATTAAAATGGTTAATAATGTTCTGTTATTCTACTTTGAAGTCTTCGGTAGTTACTACCAACTTTATAAGCTGGCTAACAACCGGGATAAACTCGTTAATACTTTCTGCGTTATCCACGAAAATAGGCGCGCTAACGTTGTGGAATGTGCAAAGGGTGTTTATTATGTCAAGCCCGGCATTAACTTTCCCGGCTTGGTTCTTATCCGCGTATTTTACCCCGTCAATAAGGCAAATGCAATCCGGTTCTTTTTCGCCGTTTACGAGCGTTTTGTACATCTTGAACTGAACCCGGCTAAACAATCCGTTTACGCGGCGTTCCACTTCCGTCATACGGGCTTTTATCAAATCGGCTATTACTATTTCGCATCCTTGTATTTCGGCGCGTTCCTGCGCCAATTTTGCGGCTTCCCCGTTTAGTTCGGCTATGCGCTTTTCGTTGGCTTCTATAATGGTGCGAAGGTTTAGCTTACGCTTTACTTCATCAAGCCGGGCGGTAAGGTTGGCTTTCCGTTGGCGTATCTCTGTTCTGCTTGCCGCGTCTTCTGCGTTGAAGGCTGGAAGCTGTTCGGAAAGTTCCTTTATTTCTTTTTCAAGTGCAACCCATTCCGGGAGGTCTTCTCCGTTAATATCCGGTTCGGTATTTACGCGTGGATTATCATTCAAAACCTTTTGCAACGCTTCGCGGTCTTCTTTCGCCTTTGTTACGGCGGTAGTGTGGCTGGCTTCCAATTCAGCTAACGCTTTGTCTATCCGGTTGGCTTCTTCTTCCTGCGATGTTATCATTTCGTTTAATCGCTGACCGTCCGTATTAATCTTGTTAAGGCGTTCTTCCCGGTCTGCATAGAATTTTTCGCGAGCGGCTTCCCGGTCGGTATTATATTTTGCTAATGCTACCGGGTCGGCACAAGCGTGCTTGAACAACGGGCAAACAAGGCTTTCCGTAGCGGTAAATTCTTCGGCGTTTACTTTGTACCATCTTTTGCGTAGTTCGTTCTGCATTTGCTTGTAGCCTTCTATCGTGCTTTGCGTCCGTTTCTTCTCGTTCGTCAAACGGTCGTATTCGCTACGGTAACGGCTGGCTTCGCTGCGTTCGTCGTTTATAACCTGCTGTAACTTGCGGTTGGCATTATTGTAGGTTTCGTTCTTTTTGAACGCTTCGTTCCTTGCCGTTTCCTTTGCATTAAATACTAAAGCGTGCTGGCTGCTACGTTTGTCATTTATGGCGGTTTGTACCTTAGCGGCAGCTTCATAGGCGATACGGTTGGCTTCCGCTGCTGATGCGGCGGCTTCGTCTATGTCGTTCAATTCTTTTGTAAGCTGTTCCTTCTCGGTATTAAGGGCGGCATAATCCGGTGTCAGCGGGGTAGCGCGCGTTATTTCGTCAATACGTGTAGGTATCTTTTCCAGTTCCTTCGTTATCTTCTCCTTTTGCGCTGAAATCTCGCGTTTATAGTCTTCTACGGTTTTCCCGCTAAGCTGTTCTATCAAAGTGGCAAAGGCTGTATTGCCCTTTGCTATGTCTTCGTAGCTTACTCCCCCGGCAATCTGCAAAAGCATTTCACGTTGTGCCGTCCAATGAAGGGAAAGAAAATAGTAGGGGTTGGTAATCATCTTGAAAACGGCTTCGGGTATAATCGCGTTTATACGTTCGTCGTATTCGCTTTTTGTTTTTAATGGGACTCCGTTATAGAAGTAGTCGGTATGGTGTCCCTTTAACTTCCTTTCCGTCTTTCCCTTCTCTGTTTTCCATTCTTCAACCAATACGCGGCGAAGTTCTACGGTTTCAACGCTTCCCGTTTCGGTATCTATTATTTCTAACGTTCCGGCTACTTCGTGTTCAAGGTCGGGAATAAAATTGCCTTCCGCGTCGTTGGTCTTAATTCCGAATTTGCTATCTACATTCCCTTCGCTGTCTTTGCCCCAAAGAAGCCATGTAAAAGCGTCCATAATGGTAGTTTTTCCCGTACCGTTCCGTCCGCTGATGGTTGTAACTGTGTCGTTAAAGTCTATAACGACGTTACGCAAGCCTTTGAAATTAGCAAGGCTTAAACGTTTGATGATTGCTTTTTTGCTCATATTACTGATATTTTTGAAGTGAATAAAATCCCGCGTCAAGACTTACGGTTATTTTCTCTAATTTCTTCTTTTGGGCTGCATAGGAGCGCGCTATGCTGTTCAGGTAGCCCGTAAGGTTTACTATGTAGGTGCGCTTCTCTATGATGCAGTTTAGGGCTACGTCTAAGACGGCTTCCCAAACTTCCCGTACGCGTTCCGGCTGTACCGCTATTCTGTGCCGGATGATGTATTCCGTAACTTTTGCTTTACGGCTTTCAATCTCGGTTATTACCATTGAAAAATCACCCGTTCGGTATGCCTGTAACACAATCGCGCAAAATTGGATGGCATTCAAATATTCTTCTTGTATGTTGGAAACGCTTTTTTTCTTTCTCAAACGTTCCCTAATCCGTTCTTGGAATGTATTACGGTCTATTAGTTCTATCTGCCCGCTGGCTGTTTCAACTATACAGTATTTTCGGCTAATCTCGCGCGGGTCTATGTTCTTTTCCGCCGAATAGAGGAAACGTTTAAGGCTTCCGGTGTATTTTTCCCCGTTATCCGCCTTTAATATCAATGCATTATTGCATGGTTTCAATATACGCGGTTCTACTCCCCGGCAGTAGCTTCGTATCTGCCTGCTTTCCCTATTTATTTCGTATTTAGAAAAGCCGGGAATGTTAATCCAAATATTATTAATCATATAGCTGTGTTTTAAAAAGTTATTTCTTTTTGTTGTCCGCTGCCAGCTTTAACGCTAAATCAGCGTCAATAATCAGTAGCGCGCCTACTTGCGTTATCGCTTCATCAATCCGTCCGGAAGCCTTCAACCGCGCTGCGGTTGTCTTGGAACAACCCAACAGCATTGCAAGCCCTTTCAAGCCGTACACGTAACGCTTTGCCGATTTGGGCTTTTCCGGTTTCTGTGCTGAAACTTCCATACGTTCGCCTATCGCGTCCAGAAATTCGCCGAGCGTAAGGTCTATAATTCTTTTCTTAGCATCCATAGTCTAACTGTTTTCGTCGTCTTTAATGTCCGGCACTGTCTTTGCCGCTACCTTTATCGAAAGGGCGAAATTCGCTACTACAAGGAATACCGCCCATATAGGCGCGGTTTCGGTGTCAATGCTTAGAAGGACAAAGGAAACAGCGACCCAAGCAAGGGTAAGCCAGTTATACCACTTTAGCGGCTTCGTAAATTCTATGCCGAGGGCTTTAAAAATCTTAGTCATAACTGCAAACTTCAAAAGGGTTATAATCGTTTTCGCCTTTGCGTCTTCCCGTCGTTTTGGCAATCCGTGTTATCTGCGCACGTCTTCCTACTCTGAAAAAATCGCCGTTTCCGGTAAGTTCCTTCGGGAGTATAATTAGAAGAAGGGCTACCGCTACGAATGTACGTTTCAACGGGTCAAGGCTTACCGGAACATTATGTTTTGTGCAGAACCACCAAACGCAAAGTTCTGTAGCCTTCTGTATGCCTACTTTCGCGTAGATGTTCCGGGCTGTGTTCTCTACTGTGCGGGTCGAAATAAACAGCATGTCCGCTACTTCTTTCTTGGAAGCTCCCCACGCCAGCAAGTGCGCTACCTCGGTTTCCCGTCTGCTTAGTTCTACCTTTAACCTCATACGTCCCAAATATTGGCTGTTATACCGTATTTGTTGAATACGCCTTCTACGGCTTTAGCCTGCGTTACTTTAGGCTCTATCTTTCCGTCCCGGTATGCGTAGAAGCTATTCCGGTTATTTATGCCCAAAGCAGCTTTTATTTCCGTTACCGCTATTTTGTAATCGCCTACTCGTAATTGGTTCAACCCGCTAAGGAAGCCCCTGCTTTTTTTCTTATTTTCTGTTGTTACTACCATAATTGTAAAATTTAAAATTCATAGTGCGCGGGGGAAGGTTCGCCCTTCGTACGCCCGTAGCGTCCCGCGCGCGGTCTGTTTCCGCAGTCATCGGTTTATAGCCTTTACAAAGGGGATTCCTTTTCCGCTGGCTTATATATAGTTCCTCTGATTTGTATTAAGGTAATACGTTAATCGGAAGAAGAAGCGTTACCTATCTGCTTGTAATAGCTGGTATCTTCCATGCTATCCATGTAGTTAAGCATACGCAAAAGTCTTTGCATGTCTTCCGGGCTTAATTCCCGTTCTTCTTCGTTGTTGTCGTCACTATGCTTGCCAAATAGCCTATGCTTTTGTATGTACGCTTCCGTAAACTCCTTTTGCATCCGCTTCATGTCCTTTGTAAGCTGTTTGTAGTGCCAATCGTACAAAGCCTGCAATTCTACGTACTGCATTTTGGTTAATTCAACGGTAACGTATCTTCTGCGCTGGCGGTAGCTCATCCGTTTTTCGTTTGTAACGTTGAAATAGCACTGGGTAAACAAAGTAAATCCGTACCCGTTTTCCTTTACGTTGAAGGTGTACTGCTGTTTTTCTTCCTGTGCTTCTACTATTTCTTCCAACGAAACGCCGTATTTAGCTAATAGTTGGTCTAACAAACGCTTTGCGTTCAGGGCTTCGCCTTTCTCGCCGCGTTCCGCAAGGGCTTGTAGTTTCTGAACCTTGCTTCTAATGCTTTCAAAATCTTTCTCCATATAGCTGAATGTTATGTTATTTTACATAGAAAGTGACGCGAAGCCCTCTACGCAGGCAGCACTTAACTTTATCTAATCCTGCTTTTAAAGCACGTGTTACAAACTTATCGGCTAAAGTTTCGCCAATCAATTTCAGAAGTCCGCTAACGCCTACCAGCTTGTTAATGCGGTTGCCTTCGTTGTCTATTCCGCTTACTTTAATGCGGAAGTTCTTGTTAATGAATTTGCTTGTATGTATCATATAGCTTTTATAAATTTCTGTAAATTAGCGTGTTTTTGTCATTGCTAAGTGTTCGCTTTTTGCTTACCTTTGCAACCGAACAACTAACACAATGCAAATGTATAGTAAAAGCATACAATATGCAAACTAAAAGTGTTCATATTTTTAGCTGAAAGCCGATTTTTAACTTTTAGAAACAGTTATGTTTATGGAAACAAGTGTAAAAGAGCGACTTAAACAATTTATAGATACGCTGAATATTAGCGAAAGGGAATTTTGCAGGCGCATTGGCGTGTCTTCCTCTTATGTTATGTCTATAAAAAAGTCTATTCAACCGGATAAAATGCAAGCTATTAGCATACACTTCCCGGAACTTAATCCGCTTTGGCTTTTGCTGGGTCAGGGGGAAATGTTGTTGTCTGACGGAAAGAAGGAAGGCGAACAACGGCAAAATACGGGCGGGTTGCCTTCTTCCGAACTGTTGGCTAAGTTGCTGGAAGAAGCCAATAGCGAAAAGGCGCGTTTGCTTTCAATTATAGAAAGCCAGCAGCGTACAATAGAAAGCCTTACGGAATTAAACAAAAAAGCCAATGCCCAGACGGTGGAACGTGCTGGATGTGCAAATGCCGTTTAGTATTTGGTCGTAAAGTTCCGAAATTCTAAAAAGGCTTCCATAACATAGTATCACACGCACGTACTTATATGATAATAATATCACATAATCGCCGTATTAAAGTGATACGAAAATAAGGCTATTTTAAGCCCATTTTCGCGTTATTTTATTTTCGCCTTACAACTATACCATTTTGGAACGAAACGCGCTTAAATTGAAAAATCAACAAAAATAACTATTAGCTATATGGTAGAAGTAAATGTAGATAAGTTTTATAGTAACCGGGCTTTGTACCCGTTTATTCCAGCAGTCGTGTTTGACGCGTTGGAAGCTGCCTATTTGTCCGGGAATGAATGTACCCGAATACCGGAAGGGGAATATAATAAAATGATGTCTGACCTTAAACGTGCGAATTTATGCCCCGTACAATAGCTAAACCTTCGCCTATAAGCGATGGGATAAACCGTCGTTTCTTTGAAGCTATTGAAGCGATTGTTAGTTTGGGTAAGGTTAGCGCGTTGGAGGCGTTTTGCACGCTTTACGATTTGAGTGCGCCACGTTATAGGGAAATGCGGCTTACTTATGGCGTTTCTCCGAAGCCCGGCTACCAATCACGCTACAAGAATATAGAAGTAGAAGCGATTTATTCGCTGGTCGTTAATTATCCTATTTCCTCACGCTGGCTTATAACCGGGCGCGGTAAAATGCTTATCGAATAATGAAGTTTTCTATTAAGTACCAATTATCGCCGCGAACGGAAGGGGATAGGCTTACGGAAAACGTGCCTATACGCTTACGGGTGTCTTTTGCTGGTATTCGTGTAGATTTACGTTCCGGCTATGTAATAGACGCGGAAAAGTGGGATAATAATAACGCCTGCGTGAAAGTCGGCGCAAAGAATAGTTTCAACCAAACGGCAGGCGAAATAAATCGCGCTCTTACAAACCTTTCATCTATTGTTGAAGAAGTCTTAACCCGGTTTGAACTCGACAACCGCAGAACGCCAACGGCGAAAGAGTTTAAGGCGGCTTTCGATGAAGCCGCCGGAAGGAAGAAGAAGGAAGTAACGCCGGACTTCTTTACTGTTTTCGACAAATTTGTAGTAGAAGCTGGTACGGCTAATAACTGGGTTCCGGCTACCTATACGAAATTTAGCAGTTTGCGTAAACATCTGTACGCTTATATGCCCCAGCAAATACTTAACCAACTGACAAAGGAAAAGCTACAAGGCTTTGTTAAATACCTGCAAGACGCGGGACAAATGAATACGACCGTAAGCAAGTATATGAGTTATGTACGTTGGTTTCTCCGTTGGGCTTGTAACAACGGTTACTATAATGGGCTTTTGCATGAACAATATAAACCGCGTTTTAAGGGGATAGACTGCAAAGAAGTTATTTTCCTTTCATGGGAAGAACTGCAACACTTTCTAAACTATCAATTTCCGGAAAACCGCAGTTCTTTGTCATGCGTACGTGATGTATTTTGCTTCTGCTGCTTTACCGGGTTGCGATATTCCGATGTAGCTCGGTTACGTCCCTGCGATGTCAAACGGACGACAAACAAGCCTTTTATATCTATCGTTACTATGAAAACCGAAGACCGTTTGCATATAGAGCTTAACAAATACGCACTTCAAATACTTGACAAATACAAAAACATTCATTTCCCCAAAGGGTTAGCTCTTCCGGTTATCAGTAATGCGAAAATGAACGAATACCTTAAAGAAGCCGCCGAAATAGCTGGAATAAAAGAACCCGTTAGAATAGTGTTTTTCAAGGGAAACAAACGTTATGAAAATGTTTTGCCGAAGTGCGAACTTCTTACCACGCATAGCGGAAGAAAGACGTTTATCTGCAACGCTATAAGGCTGGGCATTCCTACTAACGTTATTATGGAATGGACAGGGCATAGTGATTACAAGGCAATGAAGCCGTATATAAAAATAGTGGATGCGGTTAAAGAGGAAAATATGTCTAAATTTGACACCTTTTCCGAAGAAAGAAGAAGCAATAGTAAAAAATAGAAAACCCGAAAAAGTACCCGAAAATGGCTTTACTATTTGGGTACGGTCGTACTCAATCAATAGCGTAAAATCCTGAATATTCGGCTATTTATGAAAATGTGATAACAGTTGATTATATTTGAATATCTTGGGCTTAGAGCCGTACGCACCGCGAAAGCAAATAGCGAATTAAAGCAAAGCTCTGAAATTCAAGGATTTCAGAGCTTTTTCTTTTTCTCTACTTCGGCAAAAAATAGCAGTTTCAGGCAGTTCTCACGTGGCTTATTCGTGGGACTTTTTGAAAGCTGTTTTTGCTCCCACGAATTGACGCTTTTGTCTTTGATTGTCAGCTTTTTGCGTAGCTGGTTTTTGAGTGTAGCAAACTAATTTTGTACCACTTAAAAATCAAAGAATTATGGGAGCAGTGAAAAGAAACACACTAAGCGTATTGTTCATCATCAAGAAAGCGAAACTTCTGAAAAACGGTGAAGCTCCTATTTGTATGCGCATCACCGTAAACAAGCGAGTAGCCGAAGTTATGATTAAACGGAGCATTCCCGTAGATTTATGGAATCAGAAAAAGGAATGTTCCAAAGGAAAAGACCGGGTAGCCATCGAACTGAACCACTATATCAATACGGTTCGTGCCAAAGTATTGCAGATACACCGTGAATTGGAGATAGACAACAAACCGATAACAGCCGATATTATAAAGGATTGTTTCTACGGACGGGACAAGGTACAGCGCACCTTGCTGGAAGTGTATGCAGAGCATAACGAAAAATGTCGTGCCCTGATTGGCAAAGAATATACGGAAAGCACCGTTACCAAGTTTGATACTTCAATAAACCGCTTGAAAGAATATATCCGTAGTTGCTACCACCGTGATGATATAATGCTGGCAGAACTGGATGGGCAATTTATTCGTGATTTTGATTTTTGGTTGAAAACAGAGAAGCATTGCCAAAACAACTCTGCATTGAAACATTTGAAGA
Organism: Bacteroides sp. LFL-34; assembly: GCF_027257075.1. NCBI lineage: Bacteria > Pseudomonadati > Bacteroidota > Bacteroidia > Bacteroidales > Bacteroidaceae > Bacteroides > Bacteroides sp. LFL-34. The sequence goes on from NZ_JAPQKZ010000020.1 coordinate 105,056, forward strand.
ACTTGAAAAAAGTTGTTCGTATTGCTTTGGCTAACGACTGGATAAAGAAAAACCCGTTTTACGGCATCCACTTCAAGCAGGAAGAAGTTAATGTAGAGTTCCTTTCACGTGAAGAATTGGATGTTTTGATGAACAAAGAATTTACTATCAAACGTTTAGAGCAGGTAAGGGATATTTTTGTCTTTTGCTGTTTTACCGCACTTGCTTTTGTCGATGTGCAGCAGTTAAGCCGTGAGCACTTGATAAAAGACAATAACGGTGCTTTATGGATACGCAAGGCAAGACAGAAAACTAATCAAATGTGCAATATTCCTGTTTTATCTATTCCTCAAAGGATATTAAGGAAATATGAAGATAATGTAGAGTGCATAAAGAAAGGTGTGCTTTTGCCTGTAATTAGTAATCAGCGCATGAATGCCTATCTAAAGGAAATCGCTGATTTGTGCAGCATTACCAAACGCCTAACTACTCATGTTGCAAGACATACTGCGGCTACAGTTGTTTTTCTCGCTAATGATGTGTCAATGGAAAATGTGTCTAAGATTTTGGGACATTCCAATATAAGAATGACACAGCACTATGCAAAGGTTTTGGATAGCTCCATTATGCGTGATATGGTGAATGTAGAAAGAAATTTCCTAAAAGGGTGAGAATGTAATTTTCCAAAGCTGAATAAAACATTAACAAAGGTAAGCTCCGTATTCCGTCCGTTCAAGCCCAAGCCCTACGGGTTTGAAAGAAAATCTCCACACCTGCGCTGCGCTCCGGGTTGTATTTTCTTCCAAAGGCTTGAACAGACGGACTACTACACTAATAAAGTTAATGTTCTTAGTCAGTTTCGAAAAAAGTGTGTTTTCAAAAGTTAATCAGGGTGTGTGATATGGTCAATATAGAAATGAATTTATAATCCAAGAAATCAAATTTATCTATCTTTGTGTATCATATTAGATAAAAAGGCAAAAATGGATAATATTAGAAAAAATAGAGCAATAGTTTCGACAAATCATATTGATAATCATGGTGATCAAATATCAATTGAAGTTTTAGAGCAAATGGTTCATCTAATAAATGATTCTCAGCAAAGAATTAGATTAGGGACTGATCATAGAAGAGACTTACCACCTAAAGGTAGGTTAGAGAACGCTGTTTTAAGAAAAGATGGGGATGATTACTTGGTTGAAGCGGATCTTTGCGAATTTGAGAATATAGAACCAGTTGATTGGGATAAAACTTTATTAAAAGAATCATTTTTAGATAGTTTTCAATTTGTAGAAGTTGAAAAAGAATCTTGTGATGGAATTTCAATTTCAATCGATGTACATAATTTCAAATCCATAGATGATTATAATAATTGTATTAATAGCATTGAAAACAATGAAAATATAAGATTTGAAGAACATGTAAGAAAAGCTCTTTTGCCTGATCCTGAAATAGTATTTCAGTTGGCTCAATCATATTTATTATGTCATTTCCTAAAACCCGTTGCTCGCAAATTAGGAGAAAAATTAGCTGATAGTACTGCTGATTATGCACTCAAAGAAAGCAAACGTGTTATGAATATGATAAATAGTGCATTGAGAGAGTTTTTATTTAGATGTATTCCTTCAACAAGACCTGCTAATATTATATTTGATTATCCAGGCACGCCTCATATTGAGTTAATAGCTAGAACCAGAGATAAAGATCTTGTGCTAAATGCTCTAAGTTCTCACCAATTATCAAAAGTGGGAAAAAAGATAACAGACTTGAGTAAACACATAAATATTGCAAAAGTACAATTTGTCTTATCAAATAAAGGAAAATGGAAATTTAATTATTTGTTAACCGACAATGGGGAAGTTATTGGAACGAAAACTGTTTTAAAAAAGAGAGACAAAAAAATAGAAATGATCAATAGGAATGCTATCAGATTAGGGAGACCTATTGCTGTTAGCTGTGGAGCGACGGGAGTTATTACAGATCGAAAGAAATTCTGAATTTTAACGGCAGGTTATTCCTGCCGTTTCTCATTGTAAGAGGACTGCAAGAGCCTGTCAATATCACTTTGGCGATAGATGATTTTTCCTTTTATCTGAATATAAGGAATAATGCTATTATCCCGCCAGTCTTGTAACGTGCGGATGCTTACATTTAATAACTTGGCTACTTCGTTATTACCTAAGAACCGTTCACCGTTTAAAGTAGGTTTATTTCCCTTTGCCAGTCGGCTGATACCGTCTAACATTCTTTCCATAGACTGAAAGAAATCCTTAATTATCTCACTATTGCCGTTTATAAGTTCCATATTGTTATACCGTTCAATTGATTTATAATTAGTTTGAATGATTGACATACATACACCTGTCAGTTACGCAGATACTCGCCATAATAGGATATGGAAATACTATCTTTTACCGCATCATAACTTATATAAAGCCGTTTAAAGGCTTCAACGACAAAGTAACGGTTATCTTCTTTCTGTATCTCGTAAATGGCTGGTTTTGCCTGTCCGTTATCTGATACATGGAGCATCGAAAGGAAATGTATTTTCTTGCTTTGGTATATCATTACCGTAGGATGAAGATTTAAACTTTCCCATATTCCGACAATAGCAGACAATTTGAATGACTGGTTTACTCCCATATTATTTTCTTCTTTCTTTTCCATAGGGCAATAGTTATTTATTGTTTGATTTATAATTCGCTTTCTTGTTTTCCGTACATTCTGCAATCAGTCTTTCAATATCGGCAGATTTATAGTACAGTTTATTACCGATTTGAGAGTAGTCTAGTTTGCCACTATCCCGATAGTTCTGTAAACTTCGGATGCTGATACCGAGCAGGGCACACACTTCACGACCTGACAACCATTTATCTGGCTGGTGGGTATTCTCTTTACAAATCCGTTCCACCTGACTGACAAAGCCGGAGAACCGCCCACACACCTGTTTAAAGGTCTGTTCCTCAATAGTTACGATATTCATACGTCTTTCTCTTTTGACTGGTTTAATATCCCTTTTTGCATTTCTTCCCGATAGAGAACCGAAAGAACATCATTGTGCGTATTTAGATGCTGTTCCAGTACATTATCAATAAAATTGCCGATACTTATCTGTTTGCCTGTAATCACGCCTACAATCTGCATGATACGTTTCTGTATCTCTCCACTTATGTACACGCTTTGACGATTGCAGACTGTCCGTTTTTGGAAAAATACTGCTTTGTAGTTTTCCTTTTCCTGTTGGAATGATTGCTTTACTTCTTTCATACTTTTAATTTTTAATGGTTTATAAATAGGTTGACTGATTTATGATACTGATTGAAAGAAAGTTAACCAGTTTTATAGCTGCATTGCTTTATCTTTAAATAGCTTTCAAATACGATTTAAAGTCATTTCTAAATATTGTTTGGCAGTCTTACGTATTGCTTTCATTCAATCAATTTTCAGCAAAGAAAAGGGTAAAAACAGACGCTTTTCAAAATGGGGCTGCTTTGTCCATTTGTATCGCAATTTGGCGTTATATGCTATATTTCAGGGATAAAAGGCTGTCTGTAATTTTGTAACCGATAAACAGACATAGGAAGAAGCCGAACCGCTTGCTTTGGCAATCTGACCGTAGGGAAGATTTTTGTTATCACATGATAACAGCAAGTTGTGTTTTGAGGTCCGCACTTCGTTTTTTGCACCTCAAAACCTTGCCACCTTATCGGGTGGTTAGGTTTACTCCGAAGTCGTAAACCTTGTGAAAAATTATAATTATGGAACAGAAAAAGAAGTCATTTAACAAAGGTGGGCGCAAGCCGAAACTTGACCCACGAACACATCGTTATTCGTTCAATTTGGACGATGTGGAAAACGCCAAATTCCTGTCATTCTTTGACAGGTCAGGTTATACGGTTAAAGCGCATTTCATTAAGAATTGTATTTTCGGTAAGTCGTTTAAAGTAATAGTCAGGGATAAAAGTAAGGTTGATTATTACATTCAGCTAACAAAGTTCTACTCACAATTCAGGAGTATAGGACAAAATTATAATCAGGTAGTGAAAGAACTTCATTCCAATTTTTCAGAAAAGAAAGCACTTGCTTTACTTTATAAACTGGAACAATGCACGTTGGAACTGATAAAGACCAATGAAATGATAGTAATGTTAAGCAGGCGGTTTGAACAGTCCTACCAAAGAGAGGGAATAATATCGGCAGATGAATAGAAGTAACTTGCCAAAAAAGAAAAATCCCGGAGTTGCCACGTGTACAACTTCGGGATAGTTTCTTTCTTAGTTGTTCGTTCCGTGTTGTTTTTCAAACTTGCGGAGCGTACCAACATCAAACCTTTCCTTTATGAACTCACGCACATCGGAAGCCCGATAATAGGCTTTTCCGCTAATCATCATAAAGGGCAGTAGTTTCTTGCTTCGCAATCGCTGTAATGTTCGGGTACTCACTTTGAACAATAGGCATAAATCCTGATTATCCAATAGCTTGTCACCCGGCATTACTTCGGGATTGGTCTGCAAGCTCTTTACATCTTTTCCTACTTCTTCCAGTTTATCAAGTAGTTTTTGCATCCAGTCTTTAAACTCATAATTATCTACATACATATTTGCTTCATTTTTCAGGTTATACTTATATGATTACCAATCGATTGATGAAGCAAAGTTCGGCAAAGGGAAGCAAACAAATTACAGGGTAGCATACGCTACCCCGTATAAATTGATGCTAAATGCTTGATTATCTATACCCTTTATTTTCGTGTTCTTTGTGAATATGGTTTGCCAGTTCATTAAGAAACTCCGTTAGTTTGGCTGGCTTTCGCTTGATGACATCCATGTACTTTTGGTGATAATCACCTAACTTGATATTGAAAAGCCATTCAAAGGTTTTGCCTAAGTCCGTCAAGTGAATAGGTTTTCCATTCTGATATATTACACGTTTTGAAAGGAATAAGCCGCTGACTATTTCCATGATATTGATAAGGCTTGTTTTGTCAGCTAAATGGAGAGGGGAAATAAAGAGCTTATTTGCATGTTGCTGGAACTGTTCCGGATATTTTATGCGCAGTTTGATAATACGCATTTCATTATTTAGTAATCCTATTGCTTCATCAATTAAATGCAAGTAGGGCATTTTTTTCTTGCTCAAACCGCACACGATACGATTTAAGTCGATGCAAACCAAAGGAGAAATAACGAAGTAAAACGCTATAATCCTGTTCGTTGCAACTGAAATCAGCTAAATGTGTAGCCAATTCCTCAATAGCTTCTGTAAATTCTGTTACAGAAACTTTACGCTGCGAGCATTCCAATAATAATTGGAAAAATCTCTCTTGTAATATATCTTTCATATACTTATATTTAATGGCTATCGAATTGATAGCTTTATTCACTTACTTTTATTAGTTTGGTTAGAAGATATATAACTTTTTAATTGTGCCAGATTAGAAGTTATAACAGCATATTTTACACCACTATCTATTATATCATCTATCATTTGCCTTATTTCAGCAGGAGAATGATTTATATGTCCATCAAACATAAGTTGCAGAGCATCATTACTATAAATTTTCTTAGCTATTGGCACACTGATAAATAGAGGTAAAAGATATAATCTGTTTGCTTTTTCTGTTTTAGGATTGATGCCCATTCTTTCACAAATAGCTAAGCCTTCCCGAATAGCTTTCATTGTAGTTTTGATAATAGCTGTATTCTCTATAAATTTAGAGGCACTTCCGGCACTCATTATTCCCGCTGAAAGACCGGCAGCGACAGCATAATGTGTGATTAGCCATACTAATATTTGATTAGAAATGACAGGCTTTAAGTTTGCTTTATCCAGTATTATGGAAAGTTTTTCTACTCGTGGAGTTGTCCGCCCGTCTTTTTCACCTAACGGAGTATTGGAATATTTTAGACCTGAAATGGCACAATGTATGCTTTTATCTTCTTTTCCGCCCCCGACCATAAAGGGAAAGGCAAAAAAGTATTGTTCAGGTTTTAGATATTTATCTATTTCAGTAAAAACATCCCAGTTATTTTGGAAAAATACAACATTTGCTTTTCCTGCTGACTTTGAAAGACTTGGCAATATAGTTGATAATTGCAATTTATTGGTGGAGACAATAATGTATTCAAAATCATTGTTTGACGAAAGTTCGTCTATTACTGTAGGCTTAAAGATTATATCTGTATCTTTTCTTGCTTTCTCTCTAAAGTCAGAACAGATAATGCGAATACCATCTTTTTGTACAAGTTCTTTTTGCTCCTTACGCACCAATACAGCAACGTCACATCCTGCTTTGGATAATTGCCAGCCATAAGTACAACCCACTACGCCAGCACCGTATATCAATATTTTCATAAAGCGATGTTATTAAGTTTTTTATTGTCGTTGATAAATACAGAGTTGAATACCGATAGATTTTCGGTATAAGTATCACAAATATCAAGTAGTTGTGTAGGGGTATAACCCGTGAACATTTTAAACTCTTTTATTAAATGTGATTTATCATAATATCCACAATCATAGGCAACTTTACTTATACTGATTTGTGGAGTTGATTGCAAAATATGGAATGTCTTTCTAAATCGTGTGATTTGGATAAAATCTTTTGGATTTAGTCCTACATATTCAGCGAATATCCGTTTGAATTGCTTATATCCTAAACAAGCCGTTTGAGATAAAACGGATATATTTCCTTCACCTTCATTGATATTGTGTATAGTAGCCATCATCCTATTAGCGTTGCATGATATATTTTCGCATAGTCTATTTAATAAATATTCTTCTATCAATCTGACTATTTGATAATTATCTGATGCTTCATTTATTTTCTCTTCCAATTCTACTAAACAGGTGTTATCTAACAAATCAATACCTATATTCTGATTAGTAAACTCTTCCATAGGATATGGAAAAAACATCCTGCATCCGATAGGCTGGAATAAAATAATGACCATATCCAAGAAAGAAAATTCTATGTCTGAATAAGTACTGATTTGCCCGCTTATATAGGATTGTGGTTGCGTTCCCTTATGAAAAGAAGAAATAATTTTATTTCCTTTATGAAAAACAAGTGCTACACAACCCGCCGGGATAGAACGCTGAAAGCCTTGCTTTACATCATCTATCCTTAAAAACCAATATTGCTTTATATAAGGAGCGAGCAATTTGGTAGGTTGTATTACTTGAATTTTCTCCATTTTGCCTTAACTATCAGGCAAAAGTAAGATTTCTTAGATTGATAATAGGTGTAAAAAAGGGACATTCTAACAAAAATGCAAAAAAACACAGTAGAGAAGTTAGAAGCATGATACTCTGTTAATAAATCTTTAGATAATGTTCCAAATGAACTATTTTACTATTTTTGCACCAACTCAAACAACCACCGCAACACCAAGCAATCTAAAGAATTGCACACGTGGGGTTATTAGTGGGAGAAAGAATTAAGAGCTTGCTAAGAGATTGAGTACGTGAGGAATAGAAATAAGGTTCATCTTCCGTCCGCACCGCGAAAGCAAATAGTAAATTAAAGCAAAGCTCTGAAATTCAAGAAATTCAGAGCTTTTTTCTTTTTCTTCACTTCATTTAAAACAGAGTTTAAGTAGGCGATAGATGTGCCCATTCAAACTCTACAATGATTTTTTAACCAATCATTTTATTCAAATGTAACATTCATCTTCAATTAAAGGTACCTATACTAAGCATCTGTTTATAATTGAACAGAGACTACAACTGCATGTGTAAAATAGGATATTCCTTACCTTCTCCGTCCAAATTCGACCTTTTATATATGTTAAAACCCATATATTCATAAAAACCGACAGCTTGAACATTTTGCTCATTCACATCAACTTTAGTTACTTGCAAATTATCTATGGCATAAGTTATTAATTTTTTTCCGATTCCTGCGCCTCGATACTTATTGTCAATAAATAACATTTCAAGATTTCCTTCTGCAATTCCCATAAATCCGATTAAGATTCCCTCTTGTTCAAATCCGAATAGATTAACATACTGAAAATATACCGGAAGTCGTTCCTTATAATATAGAAAATCTTCCTCTTTAAGAAAATCATGTGTACTCAATACTGCACTTTCCCAAATTTCCATCAAACGTGGATAATCCGTAACTTTAATTTTTCTAATCATACTTGTAATTGCAATTTAAAGCCGCAAAGTTCGTTACTTATACATTCAAAACACTGAACCCAAGTTAAAAAATACGTTTACGGATTCTGCTTAGTGCTTGCTGTGTGATACCCAAATAAGAAGCTATATCTTTTAATGGTATATAGTTTAATGTAATACCATATTCTTCCATCATCTGTAGATAATACTGTTCAGGAGAATATTTAATCAAGTCGATATTTCTTTTCAAAAGTTTATTCAACAATATAGCATTTAAATCTTCAAATACAGTTTTTACTTTAGGGATAGCGGTATATAGTTCATTTACTTGCTTCTTGTCTATTCGGTAAATAACACTATCTACAATTGTTTGCACATTAAATGCAGACCTAGTTTGTAATGTAAAAGATATGTTTGACATTGAAAATGTACCCTCTTTACAAAACCAGAAAGTTTGTTCTTCCCCGTTATGATTTAAAAGCCAACAACGTAATATTCCATCAAAAACGAAATAACTATACCTCTCTGTTTCTCCTTCCTTAATCAAAAATGTACCTTTACTAACTAATATTCGTTCAAAATATTGGTCGAATAACTTAAACTCCTCCCAATTAAAAATATTAGTACTAAAATTAAATTCTTTAAGTAGTTTTTCTAAAAGCATAATCTAAATATGATTCGTAATATACTTACTCATTTAATATATTCACTATTACTTCCGCCCTATTTAACTTCTCATATTTAGTGAATATATTTTCAGTAGCCATTTTTATATTACTCCTTTCGCCCAGTCTCCGGCCTGCTTGACACTTCCGTTCAACAATCGGCTTTCTCCCCATACGATTTTTGGATAAAGTTTCTTGAGTTGTTTTACACTATTAGTTATTGAGCTTCCTCCGGAAGTAGCAAATGGAATAACGGTTTTACCGGAGAAATCATATTTCTCAAGGAATGTATTGACCGGACGCGGACATAAATTCCACCATATCGGGTAACCAAGGAATATCACGTCGTAATCTTTCAGATTAAGCGCTTCTCCCCCCAATTCTGGACGTGAATTTTCAGTCGTCATTTCAATTGAACTACGGCTACTCTTGTTGTTCCAGTCGAGATCTGCCGAGGTATAGGCTGTAGCGGGAGTTATCTGATAAAGTTTGCCGCCAACCGTTTTTGCAATGGCATCGGCGGCTTTTTCTGTAGTTCCAGTACAAGAGAAATAGGCAACCAGGATTTTCTTATCGGACTGTACATTAGTATCCGCTGTCTGATTCTGCGCTTTTGATGAGCAGCTAAAGCAAAGGAGACTCATAAATATGAATATAATCTGTTTCATTTTATTTTGATTTTAAATATTTCTTATCATTAATTAGTTTAGACATTATCACGATGGAGTAACCCCACAGGCGTTTTCATTCTTCCATTACTTTGATAATTGCCCATATCGTCCATCAAACGATGTATTTCTTCTGTATTAAGCGCTTTGCGCGTCTTTACATATTCCTTAAAATTCCTCGGTAGTCATATTATTTCCTTTCAAAAGATAAAGCAGGATTAGCAAAAATCATCGTTTAGTCTGTTCGAGTTTGTTATACTCGTCATCTGTGACCGGCTCAAGCCACTCATTGGAAGTGTTTTCACCGGAAACTTCGAAAGCCAGATGAGCAAACCAACTGTCGGCAGCAGCTCCGTGCCAGTGTTTCACATTGGCAGGAATATGGATAACCGTACCAGGCAGAATCTCTACCGCCGGTTTACCTTCTTCCTGATACCAGCCTCGACCGGCTACACCGATAAGCATCTGTCCGCCACCTTTCGTTGCACGGTGAATATGCCAGTTATTGCGGCAACGTGGTTCAAAAGTAACGTTAGAGATATTCACCTGCTCGCGCGAAACCGGAGCAAGATAACTGTTACCAATAAAATACTGTGCATAGGCTGTATTGGGTTCGCCAATAGGGAAAATCATCTCACGCTGGAAAGCTGTTTTGGCATCCTCACCAACAATATCTTCAGACCATACTCCTTTTGCCAAATTGAACGCTGCCCACGCTTTCGGCCAACCTGCATAGAAACCTATATGAGTGATAATCTCTGCGATCTCCGTGCGGGTGATGCCGTTCTTCTTCGCCGACTGAAGATGATAAACGAGCGAATTGTCCGTGATTCCCATACTGATAAGGGAGGTAATGGTTACTAAACTGCGGTCACGCAGACCGAGTTTGTCAGTGCGGCTCCAAACTTCTCCAAAGAGAACATCGTCATTAAGTTCCGCAAACTTGGGGGCAAACGTTCCTAACTGGTCGCGTCCTGCCGTCTGTACTATCTTTTCTTGTGCCATAACATTGAGTGTTAAAATACTAAATACTGAAAATAAAAGGAGTTTATTCATAATCATTTCGTTTATTGAATGAAGTTATTAATGCAATTTGCGGGGTTAAGCGGCATTTGGTCAGAGAGTACGAGAGTCTTAACCATGTGCAGCGTTCCTTGCTTGTACTTTTGAAAATGCTCCGATGCAATATGAGATTTATAAGCCTCCTGACTCGCGTAAGTTTCAAGAATAGTTATCCTGCCAGGATTCTCTTTTTCGCTGACGGCATACATAGTCAGCACTCCCGGTTCAGTACGCAAGGAGACTTCACCCACTTCGGTCGCATATTTCATATATTCTTCAAGATACTCCGGATAAACCTCGATTTTCGATAGCCGCACAATACCGTCAGCCGCCATAGGTAATTTGGCGCACATACCAGGCTGCTGTTTTATATCCTTTTTCCCTGTCATACTGCATGATAACATAACGAATAAAGACAAAACACTTAGAATTGTTTTTATCATCATCTTCTATCTTTTCATTGTTAAACTTCTGATTACAAATTTACTGCGATAAAACGAATGGAATTGTATATCAATTACGGATTTTTGTACCCAAATCCCCGATTCTGTAATAAAGCCGAATAAAAATCAGATATTAGAAGTAAAGTTATTCATCTGTTTTGAGACCGATAAGCTACTTTTCTCATCAGACTCTTGACAAATGACTTTTTATGTTGTATCTTTGAGAAAAGAAAAAGTATAAACAACATGAAAATAGAAAGAAATAATCATACATAAATCATAAATAACCTGGTATTTTACAATACCACTCCTATACGATATGAGGTTGTGTCAAAACGCTGACACAGCCTTTTTTTATGCGCAAAGCCCAGACTTTCTCAAGCCCGGGCTTTGTTATTACCCAAAGTTTTCGTATCTTTAGGTATAAAGTTTTTCGTTAT